>NZ_SMKC01000007.1 GCF_004348315.1 Streptomyces sp. 8K308
GCCGGCCACGGCGTAACCGCCACCGCCACCGCCGGCGACCGCGCCACCACCACCGGCCGAACCACCGCTTGCGGCGCCACCCGCGGCGGCCGCCGAGAAGGTGTCGCCACCCGCGCCGCCCTCGGGCGCCGCCGGCGGCTCCGCACCGATGACGCGGGCGAACTCCTCGCCCAACGCCTCCAGTTCGGCTTCGGCCTGCTGCCGCAACGCCTCCCGCCGGTCCTCAGCGACCTCGTTGGTGCGGATCACGCCCATACCGACGTCGATCTGCTTGATCCGCTCTTCCTCCCAGGCGTTGACCTCGGAGAACTCGACGTCCAACTCGACGGCGCGCTCAGTCGCCTGAGCCGAACGCTCACCGGCCCGCGACAGCTGGTCCGCGATCTGCTGGGCCACGGCCCCCGCGCCCTCGGCCCAGCCGCTGACGGCGGTCATCCGGTCCGCGAGCTCGAGCAGACCGACGCCCTCCTGGGCCTCGGCCTCGCTCGCGGTGCCGGACAACGCGCCGCTCTCCGCCCCGGCCGCCCTGGCCAGAGCCATCCACGCACCCGCCGCCGCCTGCATGTGGAAGTAGCGGGCGCTCATGATGTCCCTGATGGACTTGTAGAAGGCTGCCTCAGCACCTGGCACGTGCGATCACCTGCCCGGAATGGTCAGAGTGGACCGGCGGTACTCACGTGGCCGGGTCTGGTGGCGTTCCTCCATGCGGTCGTCGAAGCTGGTGACGTCCTTGAGCTGGACCTTCCCCAACTCGACCTCGGCCGCCTCGTCGGTGTCCTCACCGATGCCGGCCGCCTGGGCGGCGCTGACGCGGATGTCATCCACGGTGCGCCCGCTCCGCTCCAACTCACGGAGCATGGCGCGGGCCGCGGTCTCGAGCGCCGCGGACGCCTTCGCCGCGTTCGGCACGTCGCCGAACATCGTGACGTCGGAGGCGATCTGCGCGAAACTGGTCCGCATCGCCGCGAGCCCGTCGCGATCCGCGGCACCTCTCTCGGCGCCGTTGAGGGCGCCGATGTTCATGATCGTCATGATGCCCCGTTTCCCCGTGGTGGGTCCGTCAGGCCCCGCCCCTGGCGGCACGCACCATCGCGGCGCCACCCTCGATGCCGATGTTCTGGACGTTGCGCACGGCCGTGTTCTGCGCGATGACACTGTCGTCGAACCCGGTGGCCTCGCGCCGGAATATCTGGTCGCGCTCCTCGAGCACGCCGCCGACCTGGCGGTCGACCTGGCCCGCCTCGATCAGGCCGAGCAGCTGGGCACGGACGTTGTCCCAGATCCCGATGTACCGCTCCTGCTGGCCGGTGGTCTGGGTCTGGATCGCGTCCAGGTTCTCACTGCGGAACTGGATCAGGCCGTCGTTCGGCATGACAACTCCTTGTGTTCTCTTGCTTGGTGGGTTGTGGTCCGGCCGACGGTCAGATCGCCGCGGAGATCCGCGGGTCGTAGACGGTCACCTGGTTCACGGCGCCCTCGGCGTCCGCGTCGGTCTCGCGACCGGTGTTCGAGGTCAGGCCCAGGTCCTGGGCGAGACCGTTCAGCGCCTCCGCGAGCGCCTGGCCGGCCCGGCCGAGCCCCTCGTAGGTCTCCATGCCGCGCGCGGTGCCGGAACCGTTGTAGGCGGCCCCGAAGTTGGCGGCGTGGCCGCCGATGCCCGCCGACACCTCGGCCATGTCGGAGAACGCATCGTTGATGATGCCCATGACGCGGTCCACCTCTTCAGGGGACAGCTTGACTTCTTCGAACATCGTTCCTCACTCTCGCACTCTGCTGGTCGGGCAGCGCGATGCCATAACGCGTGAGGCACACGCCCCCGCATGCCTCGCCCATGATCCGCCAGCGGCGGTAAGGGCACACCAAAAATCACGTATCAGTTGTGTAGCAAACAGCCGAACGCCGCACGTCGACGCCACAACTCCGGGCACCCTGCGGCGGCTTGGTCGATGTGTTGGCCGTGACACACCACCTGCGCGCATACGGTAGCGCCTACGGCTCGTAGGCTACCTCAGAGGAAGCTCAAGCCTCAGCAAAAGCTCAACTACCCTCTGTCAGTGGGTTGCACACGCACACTGCCGCGAACGGCCCTGCGACTCCCCTCCGTTGCTGGCCGACTCCGCCGCGCAGCCACGCCGTCAGGATTTCCTCCACGCTCTCACCGTTCGGGCGTCGACACGGGCAGAGGTATACCCCCCCGCGGGTCTGGCGTCCCGCCTTCAGACGGCCCCGGGGTTCGGGCCACCAGGTCGAACTACCCCGTGCCAGTCGCGACCAAGGCCAGGCCAACGATCGACTCGCCCCCGTCGGCCAACACCGCCGCCAGATCGGCCGCGACATGGCCTGGATCGCGCTCCGTACCGTGGGCGGCTCACCTCATGGTGCACTGCGGCGCTCGGACTGATACAGGTATACGTCCATCCGTCGCGCGGCGGATCGTTTCGGCGGTAAGCGGAAGCCTCTGCCATACGGGCCGTCGTGATCTCCTCTTGAAAAGGTGTGTGGGTGCGCGTCCTCATATCCCCGTCATATGGAAGTTCCGGAAGCCGGCGTCATTGGGCTGACACGGTCGAGCGCGAAATCGAGTTCGCCAGGCCTCAATATGCCACGCTGCTTACGCCAGACCAGCGGGACCTGCTGTCAATGCTGCACCCAGAGGGCAGCGCCCGCTTCTGGGGCGCCACCGAAAGTCACGACAAGAAGATGGCTGATGTGGCCAGGGGGGACATAGTTCTGTTCACTGGGCAGAACATGGTCCGGGCAGTGGGTGAGGTCGGCGCCATCTTCCGCAACAGCGCCTTTGCCGACGAGCTGTGGCCGCCGCAGCCCGGGGAGACGAGCTGGCGTACCGTGTACAGCCTGCTGGATCTTTCTCCCGTGGAATACCCATATGACCGCCTGAACGCCACACTCGGCTATCGGCCTGCTCATAACTTCCCCGGCCAGATGGTAGTGAGGGGTGACAAGGCTCGGGCGGTGCTCGAGGAGTTCATGATCACGTCGGGCACCGAATTGAGTTCTATCGAGGCATCATCCCCGTCAGACGTCGTAGCCTGGGATGCGGTCAGACTTGCCGCACTAGAGGAAAAACGCACCCATACTGCCACCTTCGAACGCACGCGCCGTCTCGTAATCGTAGAGCGCCGCGAGTCGGAGCTGGTCAGCGAATTCAAGCAGTATCTCTCCGCTCAGGGACGGAAAGCAGAACGCTTTTACTGCCCTGCGGGGATTACGGACATATACCTTGACGATCCGGTCGATGCCGAGCTGATAGAGGCCAAGAGCAAGCCCACCCACTACCACATACGTCAAGCTCTCGGGCAGTTGTTGGACTATGCGCCGCACTGCCCACATCCAGTACGAAGGCTCACCGGGCTGTTCCCGAACGTACCGGCGATCAGCGACATACAGCTACTGCACCGCTACGGAATCGACGTCATACACCGGAAGGTCCCTGGGGTCTTTCAGCGCCTCTCCGCCCCGGACGAACGGCGGAACCTGATGCGACAGGTCTGGTCGAGGTAGGACATACGCTGAGTGCCGCTGACGAGTTCAGATCCGGGACTCCGTCCCGGTCCCCTCGGTCAGCCGGGGCCACCGCGGCAGGCGTGACGCGGCGGCCCGCACAGGCGCGCGGGCCGTTCCGTGAACCATGGACGTCAACCGCCCAGCGCGCCGCCCTTCACAGCTGAGACGAACGACGACCAGCCGCACGCAGCGAACGCGAGCACCGGGCCGTGTGAGTCCTTGCTGTCCCGCACGGGGACGACGGTGGGGATGCCGTCGGCGACTTCAACGCATTGGCCGCCGTCTTGATTGCTGTAACTACTCTTGCGCCATGTCACGGCGGTCAGGTCGAGGGATCGCACGGTACTTCCTCCGGTATGCGCAGAAGGAACTTCTGCGACTCGGCCGGTGACAGCGCCAGGTCGCGCGGGGAATCGTACGTGTGAAGCATGCGTGCCACCGAGGCGGCTTCCTCGATGATGTCGCCCCGATAGCCGTTCTCGACGTAGGCCACCGTACGCCCGTCTGGGAGACGAAGGAACATCAAGTCAGCGTTGGAGAAGCCGTGCAGGCCCGCCTTGAACGGAAGGACGTGTACGGCCACATCCGCCCGCTCCCCCATCCCCACCAGGTGCTGAAGCTGCGCCCGCCACTCCCCCGCGTCCCGCAGCGGTGTCCGCAGCACCGTCTCGGACAGAATGGTTCTGAACGGCGGCGCGTCGTCGCCTTCCAGCAGGTCCCGCCGCCCCATCCGCGCCTCGACTTGCTGATCCAGTTCCTCCCCCTTGAGGCCACCAGAGGCCAGTAGCTCCCGTGCGTATCCCGGCGTTTGGAGGAGTCCGGGGAGCAGGCTCACCGCGTAGTGCCACAGGCTCGTCGCCTGCTCTTCCAACGCCATGTAGTGCCGGTACTGCTCACGAAACTGGGACTTGTCGCTGACGGCCAACTCCCACAGTGCCAGCAACAGCCCCGGCGTCCCGTAGTACACGTCGAGCGCCTGGACGACCTCCGGGCCGCCCAGCGTCTCGCCCTTCTCCATCTTGCCGAACAGCGACCAGTCCCAGCCCAGCCGTTCGCCGAGCCGGCGCAGACTGTCGCCGCGCTCGGCCCGCAGGCGGCGCAACTCTCCCGCGAAGCGTACGCGTGGTTCTCGGCTGCGACCCATGATCACTCGTCTCGTCGGCATGAGCACCTTGCGTGGAACGTGTGGAACGTGTCCTGTCCGCCCGGGAAGCCCAGCCCCGCCCTCCGACGTGCCCACCCCACCGCGGACGCATTCTCGTAATGGCTCCGTCGCGCACGGTACGTGGACCGCACCGCCGGAGCCGGGAAACCGCGTGAGTGCACCCGAAGGAGTGAGCGAATCATGACGGTACGGGATGATCACGACAGTACGTCAGACCGGTCCGTAACGGCCAAGGTCACGGAGGCGATCGAGGCCCGCGACGTTCTCGCGGACGCGCTCCGCCGGGCCGGGATCCAGCTCTCGGCGATGGACATCCGTCGCGCCTGGCCCGGCACCGCCCTCGCCGAGACCGGCGAGAAGGCCACCCGCTACGCCTTCGTCCAGCTCGGCTTCTGCTCCGCCCCGGTCGCTCTCGCCCTCGCCGCCGTGATCACGAAGGGCACGGAGCGGTGACCGACCAGAGCGACGCGCCACCCCAGGAACCGATCATCGGCGCGACCGTCCACCACACGCCGCTCGACCGGGTCGGCGTCGTCATGGGACACGTCGGTCCCTGCTATCAGCTCCGACCGCTGGGAGGCGGACGCGAGTGGGATGCCTCCCCCGACACCATCTGGCCGATAAGCCCGAAGGAAGTGCTGCACGCCCGCCTCGCGGTGGTGAACGCCCGCAGCCGGAAGCCGCTCCGTTGAGTAACGCTGACGCGGTGCGTTTCCGCCAAGAACCCCCAGCGACGGCGCCGGCGCCGGCGCCCAGTAGTCTCTTGCCCATGTCGGCACGCCTGCTCCGCCTCGACGTGGAGAACTTTCGGAGTTTGCGAGACGTCAGCATTCCGCTTGGCGACCTCACTGTGCTCGTCGGCCCGAACGGCGTCGGTAAGACGAACGTCCTGGAGGTCTTCCGCTTTCTCGCGGATATCATCCGCACCGACCTCCAGCCAGCGCTCGAGTCACGTGGAGGGTTCGACGAGGTTGCCTTCTGGGGGGGCGAGAAGCCTCCCAGCTCCCTGAAGATCGGACTGACGGCAACCTGGACCACCAACGCAACGGTCAGCGCCCCCGACAACTACGAGCTCACGATCCGACGGCGAGCACTCGACGGCGAGCGCCGGCACCAGGGCCGGTACATCGTCTTCCGCCAGGAGAAGTTCGTGTTCAAACGCACCCGTGGGCGAGGGCGGCGGATCACCGTCTCCGGTCAGCAGGCGACGGTCACAGACACGCAGGGTGAGAAGAAGACGCGACAGAGCAACATCGGCATCAACAAGCTGAGCAGTGGCCTCTCCACGCTGCCCCGGCTCGCAAGGACCGAAGGGGGCGCGGAGGTCACCAGCGTCGCGCGGCGCCTGTCGTCCCTGCGCGTCTTCGACGTGGACGTCAACGCCGCCCGGCGGCCCTCACGTTACTTCCCTACAAACAACGCTCTCGCACCCGACGCGCGTAATCTGGCTGACTTCCTCTTCGAGCTCAGGCAAGACGACGACGTATGGAGCCGCCTCCTGGCGGACGCCCGCTCCGTGCTTCCGCAACTGGAAGACGTCGAGTTCACGATGGCCGTCGGCTCTACTGACGAGATCACGGTCATGCTCCGTGAGCGCGGGCTGCGCCGCCCCACGCCACTAGCGGATGCCTCCTACGGCACGGTACGTCTGCTCGGTCTGCTCGCGTTGCTCTACGACCCGAACCCAGCCGCGCTGACGTGCGTGGAGGAGATCGACCACGGGCTCCATCCACAGGCCCTGGAACTGCTGGTCGAGCGGTTGCGGGAGGCCAGCGCCCGAAGCCAGTTCCTGGTGGCCACCCACTCGCCGGCTCTTGCGGATCGGCTCCGCCCTGATGAACTGGTCATCTGCGAACGTGACGAGTCGGGCGCGTCCCACATTCCCGCCCTCACGCGGGAACAGATCGAGGAGATCGTGGAGGAGAGCGAGGACCTGCCGCTGGGTGAGCTGTGGTTCTCCGGCGTGCTCGGGGGCGGCATTGAGCGGTAAGGCCAAGGTCGCGAAAGCGCCTGCGGGGAAGTCTGTTATCGTCATCGCCGGGGAGGACAGCAACGACTGCCGAGCTCTGGAAATCCTCATCCGGGAGCTACAGCCCAGCCTCAAGAGCAAACTCGTCCGCATCAGCGATCCTGTCAGGCTGAAGACGGCTACCGAAGGCAATCTCAGTCAGCGCATACGCACGATCGTCAACAAGGCGAAGGCGCGGGCCGCCCGTGACCGTGCCCGACTGTCGGGAATCATCCTCCATGAGGATCTGGACGCTCCCACGGGTCCGCACTACTCGGCCGTCCGCAGCCGTCTGGCCGACGCACTGGCCAAACACAGCCCCTGCGGCACAGCACTCGCCCTCGCCGCTGAGGAGACAGAGGCGTGGCTGCTCCTTTTCCCTGACGCATTTCCGCATGTGCACCCCGGCTGGAGCGTCCCGGCACAGTTACGCGGCAAGGACACCGGAACCATCAAAGGGCCGAAGGAACTACTTAAAAAGAAACTCGGCACTCCCATTTACCGTGAGAGCGAGGGTCCAGACATCATGTTGGCGGCCCAGCAGTCCGGGCTGCTCGTGAGCCCGGTCGGGACGAACCAGTCGTACCTGGACTTCGTAGCAGATCTCAATGATCTCAGGGTTGGCTGACATTCCGTCGGAGGCCCCGAAGCCGTGCATACCGAAAGACCCGTCCGTCGAGGCGAGCGTTCAGGACGTCGTAGCGCCCCTTCCCTCGCCCGTGGATCAGCCACGCCCACGCCGGTTGCCGCCGTGGTCGGTGATCAGTTCAAGTAACTGGTCGGCCGCACTCTGCCCCTTCATCAGGTCGCTGGGCAGGGTGAACGCCTTCGGATAACTGCCGCGGCCGGGTGCGGCGTTGTAGGTGGTCCCGTCGATCTCCAGGCCGACCGCGGTGCTCAGGGCGGCACGGATGGGCCAGGCCGTGATCTGCGGCAGGGGCGCGCTCGCGATGGGCCGCCGATCGTTGTCCAGCAGGGACAGCACGCCCTGGTCGATCGTGACGTAGCCGTGCTGTGCCACCGGGTGGAGTCCTCTGCCGATCTGCACCTCGTCGAAGACGAAGCCGGGTTCGGGAGCCGCCAGCACCGGCCTCGGGCTGTCTTCGGAGCCCCGTGGTGTGAGCCGCAGCGACGCGGCCACGGCGTCGGCCAGCTCAACCATCCGGTGGGCGGAGTCGCGAACCCAGACCATGCTCAGCAGGAGCATGTCTTCGGCGTATTCCTTGGGGATCACGTAGTGAGTCACTGCCTCCATCGCCACCTGGTCGCCGAATCCCGTGTCGGACATCACCACCTTGTGCAACCTACAAGCCGGGCCCGCGGGCAGTTCGACTGCTGTGATGAGGCTCTCCCGGGCATAGGACACGCCAGGAAAGTTCTTGGGCTCCCGCAGTCTGGCCAAGGTCGCTTCAACCGTGCGCTGGTAGTCAGGGGTGTACCGCTTGACGTGCACACTCGCGGGCGATGCGGGTGGGGAACTGCGCCGCACGTGCGGCACGTACACGACCACGGGCTCGATCCGTGCCTCCCGAGCCTGGACCCAGTCATCGCTCAGCTGCCGGTACGTCTCCTTCGCGTACCGCTTGTTCCGCCGGCCGCCGCGCTCCGCCACCTGCCGTGCGACGTGCTCGGCAGGGTCGGTGCGGTTCACATCCAGCCAGAGCCACTCCCCGCCGCCGGGATAGTCGAACCCAGGCACCCACTCGGTCATCTCGGCTCCCTCGCTCCTTCAGCCAACAGGTCCTGTTCCCCCTGCGCCCGGGCTCCGCCGCCCTCCTGTTCTGGAGAGATCCGGAGCGTGGCGGCCATGGCATCCGCTATGTCGACCATCTCTGGGCCGACGGCCGGGCTGGCCCAGTTCACCGAGAGCTTGAACAGGACCTCGGGGAACACGGGCGGCAGGAAGAAGTAGTCGACGTGCTCGATCACGAACCGCCGGCCGTCGTCACCCTTGTCTTCCAGCATCAGCTCGTGAAGTCGGCAGGCCGGGCCGGCGGGCAGCTCCAGGACGGTGATCTCCGGCCGGCCGTGCCGGTAGGGCTGCGGCCGACGCACCTGGTCGAGGACCGCCTCCACGGTGCGCTCCGCCGGGGCGCAGAGCGCCCCCTCGACATATGCGCTGGCCGGTACGAGGGGCGGCGCTCCCTGGGGCACCAGCGGGACGTAGAGCACCACGGGGGCGGCCTCCCGTTTCCGCATGTTCTCCCAGATCACCTTGAGTTCCGGGTAGACAGCCTCCGCGTACTGCCGTGCACGATCGCCGGGCCGCTGAGCGATCTCCCGCGCCGCGAGTTCCGCGCCATCGGGATCATTGACGGAGAGCTGTAGCCATCCGACGTCGGGGAAGTCGAACGAGCGGATCCATCTGGTCACCGTGGGGCCCCCTCACTCCCCTGATGGGTGAACTCGCCAACTTCTGCGGCCTCCTGTGGCCAGGGACTGTCCATGGTCAGCGAGAGGCCAGGGAGGTTGGTGAACGGGATGGCCTGTGGCACGTTCAGGGCTGGCGACCACGTGTCGTCCAGCGTGACCAGGGTCGATCCGGTGCCGGAGAGCACGCCGCCCTGCTCCACGAGAGCTGCCTGACCTGCGGCCACTCCGGCGGCGCCGGCGGCGGCAGACGTGGCAGCCCCCATCTCGGTCAACCCGAAGGCTTGCTGAACGTTCCTGGCCATCGACCAGTTACTCGGATCGAAGGGCGCGCGCAGGCTGGCCATCAGGTCCGGGCCGAGGTTCTGGAAGGTGTGCCGGGCCCATCCCAGAGGGCCGGGGGAAATCGAGCGCCCGAGGATGGTCACCGGCCGACCCGCCACCTCGGCGGCATCTCGGGCCGCGCGCAAGCCCCGCAGTGCCTCTCCCGGCCCAGCGCCACCCGTCAGACGACGAATCTCCGCCAGCCGATCGGCCTGGGGAAGGCCCTCGTCGACACTCCGGACCACGTTCCGAACCGCACCATAGACGCCCCGCCCCCGGGCCGCGCGGGCCGCCGCGCCGGCGGCTCGGCCGAGGCCGAAGGTCAGCAGGCCGATGGAGTCGATCAGGATGCCCCGCAGGTCGCCCTGGAGCAGGTTCACCACGAGGGAGACGGCGGTGGCGATCGTGGCGACGGCGGCCAGGGCCTGGCCAAGGACCGGCACCCAGCACAGGAGCAGCGCGGCAATACCGGCGACCATGGCGATCTGGCCGGCCAGTTCCCCGACGAAGTTCAGGGCCTGGGAGAAGGCCGCTCCCGCGCGGTCCCAGAACCCGTCGGTCAGGCCGTCGCCGCCGATGAACTCCCCGATGGCGTCGGCCGCGCGCTGCGCCGCGATGTCGCGGTCCTCGATCAGCTCGGCCATCCGGCTCCGGAGCCGGGTCAACTCCGCCTGGGCGCCGGCCAGCTCGCCGGAGAGAGACGCGAACTGGTCGTGGGTGTCGGAGTCCTCGTCCTCCGCCGCCGCCACCCTCGGGCCCAGCCGCTCGATCTCCCCCTGCGTCTGCCGGGCCTGCCGGCGCAGGTCCAGGCTCTCGTCCTGGACTTCGCGCAGTTGCGGCCAGTACTCGGCCAGCGCGTCGGCCGCGGCCTCGTAACGACCGTGGGCGCGGAACACGTCGTCCGACACCTCGGTGGCGGTCTCCCGGAAGGCGTCGCCCGCGTCCGACTGCCAGCCGTCCCGGCTGTCGGTCACCTCCCGCAGCAGGTCGCGGGCGCGTTGGATGAACTCGGCGGTCTGGCGGTACCGGTCGGCGGCCTCCCGCACCAGCTCCCAGTCGCCGGGCAGCGGGTCCTGGCCGTCCTCGGTCAGCGGAGACCAGTCACGGGGACGCTCGGGCACCGGTCAGCCCTCCCCGTCCAGCGCGTTGACCAGCTCCGTCTCGATTCCCTCGTATCCCTCGGCGGCGGCCCGCGCGTGCTGGGCCAGCTTCTGTAGGCCCTCCATCAACTTGCTGCGGTGAATCCGCCAGTTCTCCGCGAACTGCTCCAGCTCGTGGGCCAGATCGTCATGGCCGACCTGCTCGGCGTAGTCCGAGGCGAGGTCCTCGGCACTCTCGAACTCGGCCGCGACGAAGCGCAGCCGCTCGCCGAGCTCCCGGACGTCGTCCACCGAGACGACGAGATCCGACACGTTTCTCCCCCTCCACGTCAGCTGTCACTACGACAAACGAGGCGTAACCCGACAAGCAACGGCCGCCCAGAAGAGCCCCGAAGGGCTACGACCACCGCAGGGTGGCGGCGATCGCGTCGAACAACTCCACCTGGGCGTCGGCGAGCTCGGGCATCGGCGTACTGAACGTCAACACCATCCAGGCGGCGAAGTCCGGCACCGGCAGGTAGAGGTCGAGGACCGTGTTGGGGCGGTCCGCCGGCTGACCGAGGTCCCTGGTGTCCTCGGTCGTCTCCTGGCGGCGGCAGCGCACGGCCGGTCCGGACGGCAGGGTGAGCGTGGTCACCTGGGCACCGTCGCCGTACTTGTCGCGGAGGCCGTCCGCCACCATGTCCCCGGGCAGCCGCACCGGCTGCCCGGGGTCCTCCGGCTCCACCGTCACCAGCAGACTGCACGGGACGGGAAAGCCCAGCACGGCCTGGGTGGACAGATAGAGCTCGATGCCGTTGCGGTCGGCGGCGGAGTCCACCATGGCGGACAGCATTCCCTGTAGCTCCCGCCGCCGCCCGGCGTGCTCGTCGCGGCTTGGATAGGTGCGGTCCACCAGAGCACGGACGGACCGGGCGCGGTCGTCGTTCGAGCGCAGCGGAATCCGGTACCAGTCCGTCGGCGTGATCAGGTGATACCGCGACGGTAACCGGGGGTTGGCCCCCGGCTCCCTCGCGGTCCGTTGCTGTGCCTGGCGCATGCGGTTACCCCCTCCGGTTCCGCGGATGCCGCGCGACGACAGCGGTCGCCTGGCTCAGATGCGCCTCACGAACGTACCCACCGTAGCCGCGCGACCACACAGCCGGCGCTCAGCCTTCACGGAAGAGACACATGACCGGCATTCGACGCCACAGAGTCGGAGTTCAGGTCGAGGCGCCAAGTGGCCCGGAAACACAAGATGATGACGATCCGTCCGATAATTCTTCTCATACCGGAGAATGCCCCGGTGGCCGGGGGCAGCCCGGCGACGTACCCACGGACGTTCGACGGTGACGGCCCGCGCCTCGCGTGGCACGCCGCGCCGCGCCGGAAGGAGAGCGAGACCCGCGATGGCCCTGGCCCAGCAGCCGCAGCCGCCCCTGCTCCGCGATGTCATCGACATCAAGGAGTCGATATCCACCTCCGACTTCGTGCTCCGACTCTCCGAGGCGACGACCCCGGCCGGGGCGAAGCACGCGTTGCGGGACTACGTGGTCCCAGAGCGGCTGCTGGAGAACTTCGACCAGGCGCTGGGCCTCATCAAGGCCGCCGTCGACGGGCACACGTCCAAGGCGGCGTACTGCACGGTTCGTTCGGTTCCGGCAAGTCGCACTTCATGGCGGTGTTACACGCCCTGCTCAGCGGCAGCCCGGCCGCCCGGGCTCGGGCAGACCTGGACCCGGTGCTGACGAAGCACGAGTGGCTCGGCACGGACGGGAAGAAGTTCCTGCTGGTGCCCTGCCACATGCTCGGAGCCAAGGCCCGCGGGCTACCGGCAGGTCGCGGACGTCCCGGGGGGATCGCCGAGCGAATCGTGGAGTTCGTCCGAACCGACTCCGTGCCCCTGGCGACCCTGGAGGAGTCCGCGAGCGACGAGTTGCTCGACGCGTGGATCGAGTCGATCGCCCGGGCCCACGGCATCGGGGAGCGCTTGCTGCTCAGCACGGGCCTGCGGTTCTTCCCCTGACTGGAGTGCCAGCTGCCGGCGAGCGGCTGGGCCGCCGCCGCGCGCGGGCCCCCCGCCGTCGGCGGTTCAGGCGTAGGGATTGATCGCGAACTCCGGTCGCTCGCTCGGGAAGTCCTCGGGGAAGCAGCGGACGCGCAACGACCCCGTCAGCAGGCCCAGGATGACCCTGGTCGAGCTCTCCGCCACCAGGGCGAAGTCCAGCTGGCCGGCCTCGACGATCAGGGTCGGCCAGGCGTCGGGGGCGCCGACCGGGACCCAGAGGAGCACGTCGCCGTTGTCCGTGCCGCCCCACTGGACGAGGTCGTCGGTGTCGAGACCGTGCGCGGCGAGCGCCGCCCGGATCCGGGGGATCGGCTTCCCGCGCAGGATGGTCCGCGTAACCTCGGTGGCGGCGGCGATATCGAGGTGCGGGTTCTCGGCACCGACGCCGTAGATCCACAGGAACTCGTCGAAGCACCCGACGCCGTAGGCGTCGACGAGGGCCCGGTGGCTGTCCGGGACGGTCCGCTCCACCGCCGCCCCCGCCCGCCGGGGGCGGACAGGGGCGGCCGGTGGCGGGCAGAGCGCGGTGAGTTCGCGCAGGTCGTTGCTCATATGTTGGGGATTCTCTCGCGGAACGACCAGCCGAAGTCGTCGACGGCCTCGATGAGGACATGACTCGGGATGTCCGCGGTGGCGCTCGCGTACTCCGGGGTCACACTGAGGATGACCGTGTTGCCGGTGTTCTCCACGTGGGCGGCGATCATGTCCTCCACGTCCGAGATGCGCCCGTTGTTCTGCGCCTGCCCCTGGGTGACCAGGTTGCGCATGTCCCGGCCGTCGCCGCCGAACTGTCGGCCGATCAGGTGGCCGCGGCTGTGGCCGGCCGCGTCGCCGCCGAAGCCCGGCGGTGCGAAGCGGCGACCGCGCCCCGCGGCGGATCCGATGAGGCCGGCGGCCGCGTCGCGCAGCACCTGCGGCGTCACCTCCGCGTAGGCCGCGCCCCGCTGCCCGTTGGGGCCGATCTCGCTGTAGTACGGCGAGAGGCCGAGTGGGTCCATGCCGGTGTGCGGGTTGTGGACGTAGGTGGCGGGGTTGGGAGCGGGGGCGAGGCCGAGCGGGTCCGGGGAGAGGTAGCGGGCGGTCTCGGGGTCGTAGTGGCGGAAGTAGTTGTAGTGCAGGCCGGTTTCGGGGTCGAAGTACTGGCCGGGGAAGCGCAGCGGGGTGTAGGCGACGGCGTCCGCGTTCCAGGTCACCCGCCCCCACAGGGTGGTGCGGGTCCGCCAGGCGATACCCCCGGACTCGTCCACCAGTTCGGTCGGCGTTCCGACGAGGTCGGTGACGATGGCGAAGAAGCGTGAGTCGACCTCGTCCTGCGGCGCGTCGGGAGCGATGACGCGTTCCGTTTGGGCGATGGGGCGGATCCCGTCGTGCTCCCAGGTCAGCGTCACGGCGTGCGGGTGGGACGGGGTCCACGCTGTCTGTTCGCAGAGTGCGGTGCCGTCCCAGGTGAAGTCGACGCGCTCGACGACGGTGTGGCCGTCGGGGGCCAGCCGCTGCTTGGTGGTGCGGCGGCCCAGGGGGTCGTAGAGGTAGCGCCAGTGGCTGCCGTCCGGGGTGACCACCGCGGTCAGCCGGTCCTCGTCGTCCCAGGTGTAGTGCCAGGCCGCGGGCTTGTGGGAGGGCCTGGCCTGGCGGCGGGTGGTGATCCGGCCCAACTGGTCGTGTTCGTATCGGGTGTTGCCCGCTCGGGTGACGCGCGTGCCCGTGTAGTCGCGGGTGCCGGTCGCCTCCGCGTGGCCCGGGTGACCGGCCGGCCAGGAGGCGTCGGTCTGGTTTCCGGCCGCGTCGTAGGCGTAGCGCTCGGTCCAGTTGCGGCCGTCCACGGCCGTGACGCGGTTCGCCTGGTCAAGCACGTAGCGACGGCTGCCGGCGCGCTGATCGTCGATGCCGACGAGGCTGCCGTCCGTGGCGTACTCGTAGGACCGGTGCTGCACCCGGCGACCGTCGCCGGCGGTCACCGACTGAGCCGTGAGACGGCCGAGTTCGTCCAGGTCCTGGGTGAGCGTGACGCCCGCGCCGAAGCGACGCGCGACCTCCCGCCCCGACCAGTCGTGGGCGAAGTGGACGGTGCGTCCCGCCGTGTCCATCCGGGTGCGGTTGCCGGCCGCGTCGTAGGCCCACTCCGTGGTGACGCCGCCGGGGGTGACGCGGCGCACGGGACGGCCCAGCTCGTCGTGGGTGTAGTGGAGCGTCCGACCGTTGACGGTCTCGCTCAGCAGGAGCCCGTTGGCGTCCCGCCGCAGGGAGAGCGTGCTGCCCGGAGCCTTCGCCTCGGTGAGGCGGCCGTTGGCGTCGTATCCGAACGTGGTGACGTGGCCGGCGCTGTCCTTGCGCGTCATGCGCCCCATGGCGTCGTAGGCGAAGCGGACGGTACGGCCGAGGGCGTTGGTGCGGGCGGTCAGACGGCCGGCGGCGTCGTGCTCGTAGCCGACGCGCCGGTCGTCGAAGTCGGTCTCCGCGACCAGTCGGCCCGCCGCGTCGTAGGCGTAGGTCCAGGTCAGCCCCTGAGGGTTGGTGACCCGGGTGAGGCGCAGGCTGGCGTCGTGCTCGAACTCGTAGCGCGCGCCGTCCGGCCCGATGCGGGCGGCCGGCAGGTCGAAGTGGGTGTACTCGAACCGGGACACGCTGCCGGTCGGCGTCGTGTGGCTCGTGCAGTTGCCCTCGCCGTCGTAGGTCCAGCTCTCCACGGCGCCGTCCGCCGTGACTCGGCGCAGCAGTTGGCCTTCGGTCGTCCAGGTGAGGCGGGTCGTGTGTCCCTGGGGGTCGGTGAAGGCGACGATGCGGCCGAAGGCGTCGTGTTCCCACGCGCTGACCGCGCCCAGCGGATCGGTCGCCGTCACGGGCAGACCAGCGGCGTCGCACCGCACCTCGCGCCGGCCCCCGAGGGCGTCGGTCACCTCCGTGAGCCGCCCCGCACCGTCGTACGCGTACGACGTGGTGGCGCCGGTCGGCTCCGTGACGGCCACGCAGTTCCCGCGCTCGTCGTACGCGCGCCGGGTGGTGGATCCGTCGGGGAGCGTGACGGCGGACAGGCGCCCCATGTCGTCGTAGTCGAAGCGGGTCTCCGTGCCGTCCGCGTACGTGATGCCGGCGGGCAGGCCCGAGGGGCCGGTGGCGAAGCGGGTCGTGTGGCCCAGGGGATCGGTCTCGGCGACCACGTGGTGATCGGCGTCGTACTCGGTGCGGGTGGTGTTGCCTAGGGGGTCGATCTCGGCGATGACGTCGTGGCGGGCGTCGATGACGTAGCGGCTGGTGGCGCCCTGGGCGGTGGTCAGGGTGGTGACGCGGGCGTCCGGCCAGTCGGGGTGGGTGCCGTCGTAGGCGAGGGAGACGGTGACGTGGCCGGCCTCGCCGCCCTCCGCGACGCAGCGGTCGCGGTCGTCGTAGCTGTAGGCGTAGCTGCGGTCGTTCCGGTCGGTCCAGGACGTCACCCGCAGCCGCTCGTCGTAGGTGAAGCGCAGGGGCAGGCCCGAGGAGTTGATGTCCTCGGTCAGGTTGCCGTCGGTGTAGCCGAACCGTTTGACGACCACCGCCGAGCCGTCGTCGGCGGCGTTCTCCAGCGCGAGGGTGGTGACGCGGCCGGCTTCGGTGGTGAGGGTGAGGTGGTATCCGCCGGAGTGCCGGATCGCGGTGGGCGCGCCCTGGGGGTCGTAGTCGATGTCGACGCGGTTGCCGTGGCGGTCGGATATCCCCAGGAGGCGGCAGTCGCCGTCCTCGTCGGGGCGGCGGAAGTGCCGGGTGTGGCCGGTGATGGGGTTGGTGAGCGTGTACCCGCCGTCGTCGTCGGGCTGCTGGGTGAGGGGCCAGCGGGGGCCGGTCTCGGGCAGGACGGCCGCGCCCGGGGTCTTGGGGTGGGGGTAGGCGAGGATCATGCCGTCCTCGGCGAGGAACACCACGCCGTCCTCGTCGACTTCGAGGCGCTGGTCGATCGTGGAGGACCAGGACGGGCCGAACCAGCGGCCGGCGAAGTAGCCGGACTGGACCCGGCGGGTGAACGCGAACGGCAGCCTCCCGGGCAGCGTGACGTCGATCTGGGGCAGGAACATGTGACCGGTGGCCAGGTCCACCGGGTCGGTCCCACCACTCGGAATCATGTTGCGGGCGCGGGCGTAGGCCGACTGCATGCCGTCGGCGATCATCGTCCGGCCCCGGGTCGCCAGGCCACGGAGCCCGGCAGCCATCCCCCGCAGGCCGCCACGCGCCAGGACCGCCACTCCCCCGGCCAGACCGCCGAGCGTCGTCAGCCCCTTCATCCCCGGGATGCAGTCCAACGCGGCGAAGGCCACGTCCCACAGCGAAGCGCGGCCGTTGGCATAGTCGTACAGCGTGTCGGCCAACACCACCAACGCCGCCGCCAGCACCACCCAGGCCAACGGACCACCGATGATCAACACCACGATGCCCAGCACCGCGACGACCACCTTGCAGATCTCCACGATGGTGTCCCAGTTCTCCGACACCCAGTGGATCGCGTCCTCCCACCACCGCCGGTTCTGAATACCGGCATCGGACGCGGCGTCGATCCCGTCCGCACAGACCCGGGCCGCCTCCTCCCGCATCTCCCTCGCGGCCAGAGCCAATTGACGCGCGGCCGACAACGCCTCCTCGGCCGCGTCGACCCGGGACTGGGCCGAGGAGGCCGCCTCGTTGGCGGCGCTCGCGTCCCGGGTCGCCGCCCGCACCTCCGCCTCCGACGGCGGCTCGACACCCTCCCGCTCCAGACGGTCGGCTTCTTCGCCGGCCCGCGAGACCCAGTCCTGCGCGTCGGTGAGCGCGGCCTGGGCTGAGGAGAGATCGGCCTGCGCGGCGATCGCCCGATCCAACGCCCGGTCCGCCATGCCCTGCGCCGTCTCCAACTGCGGCCAGTACGACTGCAACGCCCGCGCCGCCATGTCATACGACGTCTGGAGCTTCTCCAGATTGCCGGGGACGCCGTCGAACTCCGACCGGAACGCCTCCGCCGACAGACCCGCCCAGTCCATGACCGCCCGGTCCTCGGCCATACCACGCACCCGGCCGAGCGCCTCGCCGACATCGTCCGCGAAGGTCCCCAGGTCGTCCGCCAGCGTGCGGACCTCGTCCGGATTCCCCGGCGTCGGGTCCGCATCCATGTCGACCGGAGACCAGTCAGACGGCCGCCCCATCCCCAACACCCCCGCAGGCGATCAGAACTTGCGATCGACCACGCTAAACAGTGGTGCGCGGCCCTTCCATGGCAGGTCTGTCACAAGTCAGTCAGGAGAAGCGCCTCCAGTCGGTGCGCGAAGTCACGCCAGTGGGCCCTCGCGTCCTCCGGCACATCCGGGCCCGGCTGGAGGATGCCAGCCAGGCGGGCCACCCGCCAGGTGCGGAACACAGCCGCCGGGGTGGTGAGGTCGCCGAGCAGCGCGCAGGACACCCGGAGCGCCTCGGCGATCGCCTCGGCGGGGTGGGCGGGGTCCGCGTGGGTCCGGGTGGTCGCGGCGGCTACCAGCGCGTGCAGGAAGGCGACTGTCTGAAGGTCCGCGCCCATCGTCACCATGCGGCGGATGACGGCGGCGTCGTCGGCGTCGAAGGGGTAGGGCTCGATGAAGCCCGACCACATCGCCAGGAACGGGGTGGCGTCGTGGTTCTTGTGCCAGCCGAGCTCGTCGACGATGCCCATCGTGTCGTCGCCGAAGCCGCCGACCTCCTGGATCAGGTTCAGCAACCGGCCGATCTCCGCCTGGCGGCCGGTGGCGAAGTCACCGACCGGCACGCGCGTTTCGCCGACGGCGGCGCCGAGGGCGACGATGCCGCCGAGCGGCGCGAAGATCTCGCGGGCGAGTGAGGACTCCGGTACGGGGGAGTGGAGCTGAGTCACCTGCATACTCTCCGCTGCCTGGCCAGGGCCACTGTTCATCCAGTTCATGAACGTGTCCATGGAGCCCCTGATCCCGACTGTCCCATCGTTGACGCCGGCCGGGTCGTCGGTGTTGTTGATGAACCGGTGACCGCGTCGAGGGGGCCTCCGTTCCCACCCGCGTGCGCGTGCGTGGTGCCAAGCGGCCCGCAGGGCCTCGGCTTCGTCAGCCGAGCGCGTCGGCCACCTCGTCGCGCAGCCGGGGCAGCATGTCGTGGAAGATCCCCGGGCACTGGGTGGAGTTGAAGTCCATGTGGCCGTAGAGCTCCGTCGGCGCGATGCCGTACTGCTGGCAGACGTAGGCGCAGAGCGTCACCAGGACGTCCCACTGGGCCGTGGGCGGCGTGGCGCCGTCGTGGTAGGCGCCCTCGTTGGCGATGCCGATGGCGCCGTAGTTCTGGCCCGACGTGTGGGCGCCGAGTACCAGGCCGTTGCCGGCCGTGAGGGTCCGCAGGCTCTCGTGACGGCCCTCGGTGATCCAGCCGCCGCGGCTGACCAGGAAGTGGTAGCCGGTGTCGATCCAGCGGTTGTCGTCCATGTGGAGGTCCTGGACCCAGTGGGCGTGGGCGTGGGCCTGGGCGCGGGAGAAGTCGTTCGTGTTGTCGCTGACCGTGTGGTGGACGATGATCTTGGTCGGCCGGTTGGTCAGCACGCTGATCGTGCCGCGGGCCGGGCGGGCGCCCCAGGTGGCGCAGCTGTCGATGTCTGGCTGCACGGCCGCCGAGCGGTCGGCGGCCGCGGGCGTGGCGGCGCTGGCCGTGCCGGCCATGGAGGCGGTGGCCGCTCCGGCGACGAGGCCGGCCGTGCCGGCGAGGAGGACGCGACGCCGCATGGGGTGGGTGGCACCGGACACGATGACTCCTTCGGGCGGGACGAGTGGGGGAGGAGCGGGTGTGGCGTGTGTGGTGTGGTGGAAAGGGAAGGGGGGCCGGCGGGTGGCCGGCCCCCCTTCGGTGAGGGTTACGGGGTGTTGTTCGCGAGGGCGAGCAGCCGGTCCCGCGAGCCGTTGAACTGGTTGCGGTCGACGTTGCCCGAGATGCCGCTCACCGAGCCGGTGCTGGTGTACTGCCAGACGGTGTGGACGCTGAAGCCGCCCGGCAGGGTCGGGCTGTTGGCGGTGGTCCAGTGGGCGACCCACAGGGGGCTCTGGCTGGCCATGCCGCTCCAGCTGCCGGTGCAGGTGTTCCACCAGCTGGGAGAGGTGTAGATCACGATGTCGCGGCCGGTGCGCGACTTGTATGTGTTGTAGAAGTCCTGGATCCAGCTCCGCATCTGGGAGGTGGACAGGCCGTAGCACTGGGAGCCGTAGGGGTTGGACTCGATGTCCAGGACGCCCGGCAGGGTCAGGTTGTCGGCGGACCAGGCGCCGCCGTTGGAGGCGAAGAAGTTCGCCTGGGTGGCTCCGCTTGACGAGTTCGGCAGCGCGAAGTGGTAGGCGCCGCGGATCACGCCCGCGTAGTAGGAGTTGGGGTAGTTGGTGTTGAAGTTCGGGTCCCGGTAGGTGGTGCCCTCGGTGGCCTTCATCCAGGCGAACTGGATGCCGGCGTTGCGCACCGAGGTCCAGTTGATGGAGCCCTGCCAGCGCGAGACGTCGATGCCCTGGACGCCGTCGGTGGGGGCGAGCGGGCTGATGATCTCCGAGTCATCGGCGATGGCGCCGCCCTCGTGCGCGAGTTCACCCGCGCCCATGAAGGCCTGTCCGGGCCGGAGTTCGCCGACCTCGAGGGTGGTGGGCTCGCCGGCCACGTCGTCGGCCGCGGCGGCGCTGCCGGTCGGCGCGATCAGCAGGGCGAGGGTGGCGGCGAGCACACCGCCGAGGGTCAGCCGCCCCAGACGGGGTCTGTGGGACCGGGAACTGCGGGACTTCATTACTGCTACCTCCTGGCACGTCATGAGATGTGTGGGGGCATGTGCCACAGCGTGGAGAAACGATCCGCCTGTGAACGGGGCAGGTTGGCGGAGCCGTTGAGCATTCTGTGTGGGGGTTCGTGGGGGTGTGCGCTCCCTGTGTTGGCGTGAGCGCGTCATTAGTGACGCATACAAACCCCGGACAGGTAAAGGGGGTTCGAGATCTCTCTGTGGTCCATACCGGTGGGCACCGCTCTGACCTGGGGCAACGGGCGTAGACTCCGGGAACTTTCGGACGTGGGAAGCGGGACCGTCAGTTCCCGCCGGCCAGTTCGAAGGCGAGATCGGGGGAGAAGGTGCCGGCCGTGGCGGCGCATCCGTCGGCCTCACCTGGGGGCTTGATCCATAGATACGCGTCTATGGCCGGGTCGCCCGTTTCGGTGGTCGGGGTCTGGCCGAGGCGTCGGCCGCCCGGGTCGCACCACTCGTCGCCGAGTGGACCGTTGCCGTTGCGGCTCGTGTCGATGACCGCCCCGAGTCCCGGATCGCCGAGTTCGGCCAGCACCGCCCTGGCGTAGGTCGCCTCGTGGCCGGTGGTGCGGAAGTTGGATATGTTCGTCGCTATGCCGTCGCCGTTCTCCAGGACGCCGGCGGCGGCGAGCCAGGAGGCCATGTCGGCGGGGGAGTGCCAGTTGGAGTGGCCGCCGTCGAAGTAGACCCTGGCCCGTGGGTTGGCCTCGTGGATCGTCGCGGCGGCGCGGCTCAGCGCCGCGAAGCGGGCGTCCCGCTGGGCTTCGGAGAGGCAGTCGGACAGCGCGATGGAGTCCGGTTCGAGGATGACGACCACCGGGCCGCCGCCGAGGCCGGCGGCGAAGTCCGCCATCCACGCGTCGTAGCTGTCGAGGTCGGGAGCGCCGCCAGCGGAGGCGCCGCCACAGTCCCGGTTCGGCAGCAGGTAGCTGACCAGGATGGGCACCTCGCCCGTCGCCTCGGCGGCGGAGGTGGTGTCGCGGACCTTGGCGGTGACGGACTCGGCGTCCGTGACCCAGACGCCCTGCGGCTGGCTCGCGATCCGCTCGGCGATCAGCCGTTGCCTGCCGTCGCCCTCGTTGTCGGCGATCCACTGCCGGACCTGGGCGTTCGGGTCGGCGAAGAAGTCGCCGGAGACAGGGCCCGGCCGCTCGCCGCCGCCCCCATCCGAGCCCCCGTCGGCATCGTCCCCCTGGCCGTCGGCTTCGGCGTCGTCGGCGGCGTCCGAGGAGTCGGGCGAGGGCGGCACCATGTCCTCGTCAGGGGCCGGCGCGCTCATCGACTCGTCGGGGCTCGGGGCCAGTGGGGAGGAGCGGGCCAGCGGCGACGCCCCGGGCGCGTCCGGCTCGCCGGGGCCCACGGCGCCGATGGTCACCACGATCGCCCCCGTGCCAAGAGCCAGCACCCCCGCCAGCGAGGCGCCGAGCAGGATCCGGGAGCGCGGGACGGGCGGGCGGCGGAAGTCCGGTGCCTTGGGAAGACGCACGAGCCGGGATCCTCTCACAGGGCCCACGGGCGACCGGGCCCGAATAGACGATGGTTCCCCGCCCCCGCGTACCGATCGCTGGCGCCGATCATGGCCCGCGCCCTGACCCGGCGTCAATGGGAATCGCCGACGATGGCGGGTACTCGCCCCGCTCGGGCCTGGGGCCCGATCCACGTCGGTCACGTCTGTACGCTGCGCGGCGGTTCGGCGCGCAGCGCCCCGTGCGACGGCCGGTACGAGGGCCCGCCGAGTTCATCCGCGCACCATCGAGTGGAAGGAACACACATGCCCGAACGCGAAGCGGACCTCGTACGGAAGGTCGCCCTGGCCGCCGCCGCGGTCGCCGCGGCCTCGGCCGTCACCGCCGGCACGGCCGGCGCCGCCACGGCCGCCGAGCCGACGTCGGCCGAGGTTGCCGAGGCGGCCACGGTCGCCCAGCAGGACAGCGCGCTCGGCGCCGTCCTCGGCCGGGTGGCGGCGAGGACGACACCGCCGGCACCCTGGGCATCTTCAACCGCTGACGACCACCACGACGACACGAGGGGCAGATGTGGAGGAGACACGAGCGAGGACCCGGCTGCCGGTCGTTCGGGTGAACGAACGGGCCGGCGAGTGGCCCACCCGGGACGTGACGGAGCAGGCGCTCCTCGATCCCACCTGGCGCCCTCTGCCCTTCGTTCGTGGAGTTCGCCCTCAAGTTCCACGGCCGGTGCAACCTGGCCTGCGACTACTGCTACATGTACGAGATGGCCGACCAGAGCTGGCGCGACAAGCCGGTGGCCATGTCCCGACGGACCATCGACCAGGTCGCCCTCCGGCTGGAGGAGCACCTGCGCGCCCACGCCACCGAGGTCGCCGGTGCCTCCGTCCGGATGCACGGCGGCGAGGCCCTGCTCGCCGGCGCCGACCAGTTCGCCCACGCCGCTCGCGCCTTCCGTGCCGCCACGCCGCCCGGCCTCTCGCTGAAGCTGGTCACCACCACCAACGGCATCCTCCTCGACGACGACCGGACGCTCGAGGCGCTGCACGAACACGAGATCGGCGTCACCGTCAGCCTCGACGGCGACCACGAGGCCCAGGACCGGCACCGCAGGTACGCGAACGGGCGCCGCAGCCACGACCTGGTGATGCGCGGCGTCGAGGCCCTTAACCGGCCCGCCTACCGGCACCTCCTCGAGATGGTGCTGTGCACCGTCGACCTGGAGAACGACCCGCTCACCACCTACGAGGCGCTGCGCGCCACCGGCGCGCCGGCCGTCGACTTCCTGCTGCCGCTCGGCAACTGGTCGGCCTCGCCGCCCGGTTGTACGGCCGGGGAGGGTGGCACCGCGTACGCCGACTGGCTGATTCCGATCTTCGACCGCTGGTACGGCACGGTGCCGGTACCGGCCGGCGTCCGGCTCTTCGAGAACATCATGGCCATGAGCCTTGGCGGCCGGAGCCGCAGCGAGGCCGTTGGACTGCTGCCGTTCCAACAGCTGGTGATCGAGAGCGACGGGAGCATCGAGCTCGGCGACGCGCTCAAGTCCGCCTACGAGGGTGCCCCGCACACCGGCCTCGACGTCTTCCGGAACTCGTTCGACGACGCGCGGCTGCTGCCCGGCGTCGTCGCCCGCCAGCGCGGCGTGGCCGGTTTCGCGCCGACCTGCGCCGGCTGTGCCGTCCGGGACATCTGCGGGGCGGGCGAGTACAGCACCCGCTACCGCGCCGGCGCCGGCTTCCTCAACCCCTCCGTCTACTGCGCCGACCTCGCCAAGCTCATCTGCCAGATCCGGGACCGGGTGCTGGCCGACGTCGCCCGGCTGCGGGACCACAGGGTCGTTACCGAGAGCGACCGATCGACACCGTGACATGACAACAAGCTGGCGTGGCACACCCTGAGCTGGGCAGTTGTTCCGAGCGGGCCGGCCGGAACCCCCGCCGCGCCGGCCAAGCCCGGACACGTGGCGTCACCCGGGCGGCGGACGGCAGAGTGGTCCAGGACGGCGATGTCCACCACCAGCTGGCGCCTGAGCCGGCGAGCCCTCGGCAGGCTGGCCGCCGCGGCCGCCGGCGGCCTGACGCTCGGCGCCTGCGCCGGGCGCCCCGACACCGCGTCCCCGGACGCGCCGCTGCGCATCACCGCCAACAACCACGTCTGGGCCGAGGCCATCAGGGAGCACTTCGGCGAGATCGAGGAGTGCATCGGCCGCCGGGTCGTCATGTCGATCCTCACCGTCGACCAGCTCGGCAACAGCTACAACGTCAACCTCAACGCGTCCGCCACCGACATCGACGTGATGATGCTGCGGCCGCTCCAGGACCTGCTGCTCTTCGCGCACAACGAGTGGGTCGCCGACCTCACCGACCTGGTCACCGACGACCCGGCCTACCACTGGGCCGACTTCCAGGCGGCACCACGCCAGCGCTGCACCGTCGACGACCGCGTGGTGAGCGTGCCCGTGGTCACCGAACGCCCCGCGCTCTACTACCGCAGGGACCTGGTCGCCGACCTCGGCGGGCCGCCGGCCACCCTGGACGAGCTGATGGTCATGTCGCTGGAGCTCGCCGACCGGCGCAACGACTTCTACGGCTACGTCGGCCGCGGCCAGCGCAACGGCGCCGTCAGCCAGTGGTCGAGCTTCCTCTGCTCCTTCGGCGGCGACTTCACCCGCGACGGCCGCTCCACCATCGCCGCCTACGAGTTCTACGGCGGGCTGCTGGAGCGCATCGGCCCGCCGGGCGCCACCAACATGACCCTGGAGCAGGCCATGCCCGTCTTCGCCCAGGGCAAGGCCGCCTTCTACGCCGACGCCGACGCGATCTACACCAACTTCCTCGACCCCACGATCTCCACCGTCCAGGACACCATCGGCTTCGCGCCCTTCCCGGCCGGACCCGCCGGCGCCCTCGGCTACAACATCCCCTCCTGGTCCCTGTCCATCAACGCCTTCTCGCTGCTGCGCGACGACGCGTGGGAGTTCGTCCGCTGGGCCACCAGCCCGGAGATGGTCGCCAGGATCCAGGCCGCCGGCATACCCGGCGCCCGCGAGTCCGCCTGGCCCGACGACGCCACCCTCGCCGCCTTCCCACCGGACCTCGCCGAGTCCATGCGGCTGGGCGGGGAGCTCGGCGCGGACCGACGGCCTCGGCGCGTTCGGCGCGTTCTGGCGGATCGCGCTGCCGCTGGCCGCGCCCGGCACCGCCACCGCCTCGCTGCTGGCGTTCGTCTTCAGCTGGAACAACTTCATGTTCGCGCTGATCTTCGCCGACGAGAGCACCCAGACCGTGCCGGTCACGATGTTCACCTTCATCTCCTACGCCGGCACCGACTGGAGCGGGCTGATGGCCGCCGCCACGCTGATGTCGGTGCCGGTCGTGCTGGCCGCCGTGCTCGGCCAGCGCTACCTGGTGGCCGGCCTCACCGCCGGCGCCACCAAGAGCTAGGGAGCGGCCCGGTACACCAGCAGATAGCGCCAGAACAGCAGGCGGCGGACGGTGGCGCCGGGCAGCAGCTCCGCCGTCCGCCGACGGATCTCCGGCAACGAGAGGTCCGCCGCCCGCACCGGCGCCTTCGGCGGGGCCGACCGGCCCCCGAGCCGGTCGGCGGCGCCCACCGCGAGCCGGGCCGCCGCGTTCACCGGCACGGCGGCCAGGGCCCACGCGTAGTCGGCCGGCGTCCGCTCCCGGTAGCAGCCGAGGATCGCCAGCACCCCGCCGGGCGCGAGCGTCTCGCGCAACCGGGCCACCGTCCCGAACGGCACGTGGTGGATGCTGGCCAGGCAGGAGACGAAGTCGTAGCGGCCGACCGGCAGCTCCATGGTGGTCACGTCCGCACGGACGAAACGGGGGCCCGCCGGGCCGGAACGCGCGGTGGCCTCCGCGATGACCTCGGCCGACGGGTCCACGGCGTCCACCGCGAGCCCGCGCTCCGCCAGCCGCCTGGCGAACCGCCCGGTGCCGCAGCCGACATCGAGCGCGTGGCGGGCGCCCGCCGGCACCCGCCGCAACAGCAGCCGGTGGTAGTGGTCGTTGTGATCGAACGGCATTCGCCGAGCCTAGGGCCTGTCTTTTGAATTTTCTGGATCAGCGAGCGGCGGATGGCTCCCCCAGCTGACGCTGGGAGGTGCCCTCATTCGCTGGCAAGGCGCCCCGCGCGGCGGAGGCGCATATCGACAGCAGCGCAGCTCGTACGTGGTCGTACTCGCGCGCGGTGTCCATATGCCGCTCCGCGGCGTGCGGTAACGCGGCCAGCCGGGATGCCTGGGGGTACCTCCCAGCCGCCAGGCTGGGGGCTCGTCGCGAGCCCGCGAAGATCCGGAAGACAGACCCGGGCCCTGCCCGGCCGGCACGGACCGTCATGTGCGGATGAACGCGGCGCCGGGGACGCGCGCCACGGACGAGGCCGCGTCAGGCGGCGCGCGGCGCCGGGGCCACCAGGTAGTGGCGGCCGTCGGGGCTCCGGGTCAGCCAGCCGTCGTCGACCAGGTAACGGCGCAGGGCCGCGCAGTCGTCGTGGACGCCGCGCAGCGCGTCGTTGACCTCGCGCTCGTCGTAGTCGCGGCCCGGCTCGAACAGGGTGTTGGCCAGGTGCTCGAGCAGCTGCCTGCGGCGGGCCGCCCGGCGGGGGATCGCGATCAGCCGCCCGCTCGCGAACAGCGCCTCGACCCCGTGCGATCCCGTCTGCCCGCTGCTCATCGGCTTCCCTTCCCTCGGTGGACGCGGGGGCCAAGCCTGCCAGCGGCGCCGGCCCTCCGCACCTCGTTTTCCGGCTACGCGGCGGTCAGGCCAGCGCCGGGGATCGCGGCCAGCAGCTCGCGGGTGTACGGGCTCTCCGGCGCCGCGAAGAGCCGGTCGGGGGTGCCGCTCTCCACGATCCGCCCCTCCCGCATCACGTGGACCTGGTGCGAGATCATCCGCACCACCGCCAGGTCGTGACTGATGAACAGGTAGCTGAGACCCAGCTCGCGCTGGAGCTCAGCCAGCAGTTCGAGGATCTGCGCCTGCACCAGCACGTCGAGCGCCGAGACGGCCTCGTCGAGCACCACCAGGTCGGGGGAGAGCGCCAGGGCACGGGCGATCGCCACCCGCTGTCGCTGGCCGCCGGAGAGCTCGTGCGGCAGCCGGTCGGCCATGTCGGCGGGCAGCGCCACCTGGTCGAGCAGCTCGACCACCCGCCGCTCCCGCTCCTTCGCGGTGCCGATGCGGTGCACCCGCAGCGGCTCCGCGATGGAACGCGCCACGGTGTAGCGCGGGTCGAGTGAGGCGTACGGGTTCTGGAAGACCGGCTGCACCCGGCGCCGGAAGGCGAACAGCTCCCGGCGGCCAAGCCCCGCCACGTCGGTGCCCTCGAAGAGCACCTGGCCCGAGGTCGGGCGTTCCAGACCAAGCAGCAGGTTGGCCGTGGTCGACTTGCCGGAACCCGACTCGCCGACGATCGACACCGTCTGACCGCGCGGAATGGTGAAGCCGACCCGGTCGACGGCGGTGAACCGATCCGCCGCGCCGCGGCCCGCCCCCCGGCCGCCCCGCACCGGGAACACCTTGGTCAGCTCGCGGATCTCCACCAGGTCGCGGGGCTCGGGCCCGTTGCCGGACGCCTTGACCAGCGAGGTGGAGGAGAGGCTGGGCGCCGCGTCGAGCAGCCGCCGGGTGTACTCGTGGCCCGGGGCGGCCAGGATCCGCGCCGCCTCCCCGGACTCCACGATCTCGCCCCGGTACATCACCGCGACGGTGTCCGCCCGCTCGGCGGCGAGACCGAGGTCATGCGTGATGAGCACCACGCTGGTGCCCATCTCCTCGGTGAGCGCGTCCAGTTGGTCGAGGATCCGGCGCTGCACCGTGACGTCGAGCGCCGAGGTGGGCTCGTCGGCGATCAGCAGCCTCGGCCGGCAGGCCAACCCCATGGCGATCAGGGCGCGTTGCCGCATGCCGCCGGAGAACTCGTGCGGGTACTGGTCGGCCCTGCGGGCCGGCTCCGGGATGCCGACCAGCTCCAGCAGCTCGATCACCCGCGCCCTGGCCGCTTTGCCCGTGGCACGGCCGTGCACCACCAGAGCCTCGGCTATCTGGTCCCCGATCCGCATCAGCGGGTTGAGGTTGGACATCGGGTCCTGCGGCACCAGGCCGATGCCGGCGCCGCGCACCGCGACCATCTGGCGCTCGCCGAGCTCCGCGAGATCCCGCCCCTCGAAGAGGATCCGGCCGCCCGTGACCCGCCCGCCGGGCGGCAGCAGCCGGTTGACGGCCGCCGCGGTCGTCGACTTGCCGGACCCTGACTCGCCGACCACGGCGACGGTCTGCCCGGCCGCGACGTCGAGCGAGACGCCCCTGACCGCCGGCACGTCGACGCCGCCGGTGCGGAACGAGACGGAGAGGTCGCGGATGGACAGAACGGGGGGTGGGGTATGCATGGTCACCTGTTTCGCGTGGCGCGCGTGTCGCGCGGTGGTGCGGGGTGTTTCGAGGCGGACGTCACGGCCTCGCCGGCCGCGGCGCGGGCCGCCGCCCACAGGCCGTCGGTCGGCACGGGCGGTCCGTCCGCCAGCAGACGGCAACTGGCCAGCGCCAGCGCGATGCCGCGGCCGGGCACGAAGCCGACCGCGCAGCCGGTGAATCCCGGATGGCCGAGCAGCACGAGCCGCTTGGCACGTTCGGCGCCGATGGTCAACTCGTAGCGCCTGAAGCCGAGGCTCTGGCCCGGGTCCGGCCCCGGTGTGAAGAACTCCTCGGCCACCTCGGGACGCCACAGCCGGTCGTGTTCGGCGTGGTCGGCCAGCGCGGCCGCGAACCCGACCAGGTCCTCCGGCGGCGCGAACAGGCCGGCGTGGCCCGAGACGCCGCCGAGCGCGTGGTGCGCGTTGCCGTCGTTGGGCTCGCCGACGACGGCCGACCGCCGCCAGCGGCCGAAGTCGGCCGCGCGGAACGGGACGGGGTAGGGCCGGCCGGTGTCCAGCATGGTCATCTCCGCGTCGTCGCCCCGGGCGCTGGTGGCGACCTCGCCCCCGGCGGGGCGGCCGTAACGGGTGGCAGCCAGGCCGAGTGGCTCCGTCACCAGCGCCCGCACGGCGGCGTCGAGCCGCTGCCCGGTCGCCGCCTCGACCACCTGGCCGAGCAGCATGAACCCGAGGTCGGAGTAGTGCCGTTCGCTTCTCGGCGGGTAGCGCAGCGGCAGTTCCGCGGCGTGCCGCAGCGCCGCGTCCCGATCGCCGCGCACGGCCGCGTACAGCGGCCACCACTCCCAGAGCCCGCCGCGGTGCAGCAGCAGGTCCCGGACGGTGACGGCGTCCTTGCCGCCGCCGGCGAAGCCCGGCACGAAGCGGCGCACCGGCTCGTCCAGCCCGACCAGACCGTCCGAGACGAGTCGGATCAGCGCCGTGCTGGTGCCAACGACCTTGGTCACCGACGCCAGGTCGTGATGGGTCGCCGTGGTCATCGGCGCCCCCTCCGGCGACCGTGTGCCGGCCGCGGCGGTGAGCAGGAGGCCGGGGGCGCGCAGCGCGAGCGCGACGCCGGGCGGGGGCGCGGCGCCGTGCGGTGCGGTGGCCGGCACCTCGGCGATGAGCCGCCGCGTGGCGAGCAGCAAAGCGTTCACCGTGAACTCCCTGCCAGGACCGGCCG
Organism: Streptomyces sp. 8K308; assembly: GCF_004348315.1. GTDB lineage: Bacteria > Actinomycetota > Actinomycetes > Streptomycetales > Streptomycetaceae > Streptomyces. Next base: position 29,384 of record NZ_SMKC01000007.1, read on the forward strand.
CGACCACCCACCGCCCCGGCCAGGCAACCGGACCACACACGGCGACAAACCGCCGGGCCCACCGGCGGCGCGGCCCGCCGCCGGGGTGGCGCCTACGGCAGCTTCGGCGCGGAGCGCGGAGGTGGTGGCCGCCGTCATGAGCGTGCTCCCGCGTTCAGCGCGTGCGTCAGGCGGAGCTCCGGTTCGCCGAACTCGCCCTGGACGTGGGTTGTGCCGTCCTCGCGCCAGCCCTGGGAGCGGTAGAAGGCGCGCGCCGGCTCGTTGGCGCGGAACGCCCACAGGTGGGCCTCGGCGGCGCCGGCCGCCCGCAGCGCGGCGGTGGCGGCGTCGAGCAGGCCGGCGCCCACGCCCCGGCCCTGGGCGCGTGGGCCGACGTAGAGCGAGTTGACGAGTCCCGTGCCGCCGTCCTCGGCCAGCGAGAAGCGGGTGACGCCGAGGATCTCGCCCGAGCCCGCCGCCGAGGCGACCCGCACCTCGCCGGGCGCCGCCGCGGCCAGCGCCGCGCGCCACAGCGCGGTGGCGCGCTCCGGGGTCATCGCGGCCACCAGCGCCGGCGGCAGCACCGCCGGGTAGCTGTCGTGCCAGCAGCCGAGGAAGACCGAGACGACGCCGTCCAGGTCGGCGGCGGTGGCGGGGCGGAGCACGCGGGGCACGGGCGTCACGGCGCGCTCAGCGTCAGCGCCTTCGGCGGCGTGGCGAGCGGCGCCGGCAGCGTCAGCGGTCCGGTGCCCGGGGTGAGGCTGCCGAGCACGCGCGGCGCCCGCGCGCCGGTGCCGGCGGGGGAGGAGCCCGGCAGGCCGTGCGCGGTGCACCAGCCGATCAGGGCGAAGGCGATGGCCTCCTTGTCGTCGGCCGGCGCGCCGAACTCGTCGGAGGCCAGCACCCGCACCCCTGGCAGCGCGGCCCGCAGGCCGCCCATCAGGACCGGGTTGCGGCAGCCGCCGCCGGAGGCCACCAGGGTGTCGACCCCGGCGGCCAGCACGTCGCGGGCCACCGTGCGAACCGTCAGTTCCGTGAGGGTGGCGACCAGGTCGGCCGAGGTCGGTTCGACGCCGGCCAGGGCCGCGGCGCGCGCCGGGTAGTCGCCGTGGAAGTGCTCCTTGCCGGTGCTCTTCGGCGGCGCGAGGCGGTAGTAGGGGTCATCGAGCAGGACCGCGAGCAGCCGCTCGTCGACCGTGCCCGAGGCGGCGATCCGGCCGTCCTCGTCGTAGCCGGCCGGGTGCAGGCCCCGCGTGGCGACCACCGCGTCGATCAGCGCGTTGGCCGGGCCGATGTCGTAGGCGTACAGGTCGGAGGGGCCGCGCAGCACCGTCATGTTGGCGATGCCGCCGAGGTTGAGCGCGGCCGGGGTGCCGCCGAGCCCGGCGAGCAGCAGCCCGTCCAGGTAGGAGACGAGCGGCGCGCCGTGGCCGCCAGCCGTGATGTCACGGATCCGCACGTCGGAGAGGACCGGCACGCCCGTGCGCTCGGCGATCCAGGCGGGCTGCCCGATCTGCAGGGTGCCGAGGGCCTCGCCGCCCGACACCCAGTGGAAGACCGTCTGGCCGTGCGACACGATCAGGTCGACGGGGCCCGCCGCCGCGACGCTGGCCGCCGCGACGGCCGCGAACTCCTGCCCGATCAGGGTGTCGAGTTCGCAGATCTCGGCGAGGCTGGTGGCGGCCGGTGGCAGCGCCGCCGTGAGCCGCTTGCGCAGTTCCGCCGGGTAGGGGGTGCTCGCGGTGTGCGCGACGGTGCCGTGCAGGGTGTCGCCGGCCAGCGCGTAGTCCACCAGCGCGACGTCGATCCCGTCGTGCGAGGTGCCGGAGATCATGCCAAGGACCCTCATCGGGCGCGTCCTCCTCGGTTGCGTGGGTCGAGCGCGTCGCGCAGGCCGTCGCCCAACAGGTTGAGACCGACGACCAGCAGCACGACGGTGACACCCGGGGCGATCATCGTCCAGGGGGCGATCTCCACCAGCGTGCGCGCCTCGAAGATCATCGAGCCGAGCGAGGGGGCGGGCGGCGGCGCGCCGAGGCCGAGGAAGCTCAGGGACGCCTCGGTGAGCACCGCCCAGGAGAGCGAGAGCGTCACCTGCACGAGCACGATGGACCCGATGTTCGGCAGCACGTGCCGCAGCAGGATCGCGATCCGGCCCTGGCCGGTGCTGGTGGCGGCCCTGACGTACTCGATCTCGCGCAGCGAGAGCACCGGGCCGCGGATGACGCGGACGAAGATCGGCGCGTAGACGACGGCGATGGCGACCGCGATGGTGAACCAGTTGCGGTCGAAGACGGAGGCCAGGGCCAGGGCGAGCAGCAGCGGCGGGAAGGCGAACAGCACGTTGGTCAGGCCGCCGATCGCCGTGTCGGCGAAGCCCCGGAAGAAGCCGGAGACCAGGCCGCCCACGGTGCCCACCACCGTGGCGAGCGCCACCGCCACCACGGAGATCAGCATCGAGTTGCCCACCCCGGTGGCCACCCGCGAGAACACGTCGCGGCCGAACTGGTCGGTGCCGAAGAGGTGGTCGCCCGAGGGCGAGAGCAGTCGGTTCGGCGGGTCCTGGGCCACGGGGTCGTGCGGCAGCAGCCCGGTGAACGACAGCAGCCCGGCGACGGTGAGCAACACGACGAGCACCAGGCCGATGACGCCGCTCGGGCTGCGCAGCACCGCCCGCAGCCTGCCCGCCCGGCGCCCGGTCGGCACCGCGAGGGGCGCGGTTCGCGTGAGATCGGTCATGCGGCACGCACCCTCGGGTCGATCAGCCGGTAGGCCAGGTCGGTCAGCAGGTTGACGAGGACGAACGCGGCGGCGATCACCAACACCGTGGACTGCACGAGCGCGTAGTCCTTCTGCTGGATGCCGAGCAGCACCTGGCGCCCGATGCCGGGCACCGAGAACACCTGCTCCACCACGACGGCCCCGCCCAGCAGATAGCCGAACTGGAGACCGACCATGGTGACGATCGGCACCAGCGCGTTGCCCAGCACGTGCCGGACCTGGAGCCGCCGTGCGCCGACGCCCTTGGCGCGCGCGGTGCGGACGAAGTCGTGGGAGCGCACCTCGAGCACCGCGGTGCGGGTGGTGCGCATGATCGGCGCGGCGATGCCGAAGCCCAGCACGAGCGAGGGCAGCAGCATCTGTTGCAGGTTGAGCGCCGGATCCTCGAACAGGGGCGCGAACGCCTTGCCGTTGGGGTTGAAGCCGAGGGAGGAGGCCAGCACCGAGAGCAGGGTGGTGGCCAGCAGGAAGGCCGGGATGGACAGGCCGGCGAGGCCGACCAGCTGCCCGGCGGCGTCGCGCGGCGAGTCCGGCCTGGACGCCGAGAGCATGCCGAGCGGCACGCCGATGAGCAGCGCGAGCAGGATGGCGAGGACCGCGAGCTCGAAGGTGATGGGCAGCGACGCCAGCGTCAGGTCGAGCACGCTCTCCTGGGAGCGGGTGGAGTAACCGAGGTTGCCCGTCAGGAGGTTACCGAGCCAGGAGAAGAACTGCAGAACGAGCGGCTGGTCGATGCCGTAGTACGCCTCCAGGTCGGCCCGCTGCTCGGGCGTGAGCGCCGCGGCCTCGGTGCCGAGGGCCGCGGTGATCTGGTCGCCTGGGATGGCCCGCAGCAGGACGAAGACGAAGACGGCGACGCCCAGCAGGGTCGCCAGGGAGGCGACGGCGCGCCGGGTCAGCGGATGGTGGATCAGGGTGCGGAGCATGGTTGCGCAGACTTTCCCGCCGCGTGGGCGCGGCTCAGGGCCGCCGGGGCCCCGGGGCCGCGCCCCGCCGCGGACTAGGAGGTGAGGGCCGTCGTGCGGAGGAACCGCAGCGAGCCGTTGGGCATCGGCGTGTAGCCCTGCACCGACGAGGTCGTCGCCGTGTAGCTGTAGCTGGTGAACAGCCAGATCCAGGCGGCGTTGTCCTCCAGGTGGTCGGAGATCTGGTGGTAGATCTCGCGGCGATCCTCCGGGTCCTCGATGGCCCGGCCCTGGGCGAACAGGTCGTCGAGCTCGGGCGAGCTGTAGCCCGCCACCGGGTTCAGGTTGCCGTCGCTGGTGAAGTACCGGCCGTACATGCCGTGCGGGTCGGGGTTGCCGCCGTTCAGCGCGACCGCCGCGTCGAAGTCGCCGGCCACCCAGCGGTCGACGTAGGCGCCGGACTCGAGCACCTCGAGCTCCAGGGTGATGCCGGCCTCGGCGAGCTGGGCCTGGAGGTTCTGCGCCTCGTTGACGGAGGTCGCGTACTCGCCCTGGGAGACGATGGTGTTGATCGTGAGGTCCGACACCCCCGCGTCCTCCAGGTACTGGGCCGCCTGGTCCAGGTCACGCTCGGGGCAGGGGCGCGCCTGCGGGTCGGAGCGGTAGGCCGGGGAGGTGATCGGCCCGGTGACCTCGCCCTCGCCGAGGGCGGCCGTGTCCAGCACCTCCTGCCGGTCGATGGCGCACTGGATGGCGAGGCGCACGTTGCGGTCGGCCAGGTCGCCGCGCCGCGCGTTCAGCATCAGCGTGTGGTAGCTGAGCTGCGCCGTGGCCTCCACGGTGACGTCGCCGGTCTCGGCGGTCTGCGCGACCAGCGGGTCGTCGAAGACGGCCATCTGGACGTTGCCCGACTGGAGCGCGGAGACGATGGCCGACTCGTCGGGGATCACCCGGAACTCGACGCTGGCCAGCGCCGCCGGGTAGCCCCAGAACTCCTCGTTCCTGACCAGGGTGACGGACTGGCTTGAGACCCGGTTGTCGAAGGTGAAGGGGCCCGTGCCGTTCGGCTGGGTGTTCAGCTCCTCCTCGGTGTCGTCGGAGGAGAGGATCGCCATGTTGACCGAGGCCAGGTTGGCCGGCAGCGAGGCGTCGGGGCTGTTGAGGTTGAGCACCACCGTCGTCTCGTCCGGGGCCTCGACCGACTCCACGGCCGCCAGCGAGGCGGCGGCCACGGCCGCGGTCTCCTCGGCCATGATGCTCTCCAGCGAGAACACCACGTCCTCGGAGTCCATGGCGCTGCCGTCCTGGAAGGTGACCCCGGAACGCAGGTGGAAGGTGAGGGTGCTGCCGTCCTCCGAGGTCTCCCACTCCTCGGCGAGGCCCGGCACCACCGACATGTCGGAGTCGAGCTCCGTCAGCGTGCCGTAGATGTTCTGCAGCACGTTCACCGCCTGGAACTGGGTGGCCGTCCAGGGGAAAAGCGTGTCGGGGTCCGAGGTCACGCCGATGACGAGGTCGCCGCCCCCGGCGGGCGCGGCGCCGTCGGACGAGCCGGAGTCCGAGCATCCGGCGAGCACGAGCGAGAGCGCCGTGGCCCCGCTCAGCGTCGCCAGCGTGCCGCGGGCTATCCGCTTTCTCTGTGACATGAGCTTCCTCAAAGCTGTGGGGTGTTACTCAGCCGCGCGTGGAGTGGAGACGACGTGTGGAGTTTGACACCAAGACGCCTGCGAAGCGGGGCTGGCAGAAACTTACCTTCAAGGAATCCGTGGTGTAAATATGTTCCCTGGTGGGCACGGGAGTTGCCTCAGTCCCGCTACGGTGGGTCGGCGCACGGTTACGGGCGCCGGAACGGAAGGAACGACCGTGGGCCACGATGCCATTGAACGACCCGATTCCCGAACGGTGTTGGTGCGAATGCGCGCGGCGCTCCCGGCGCTGCGGCCCTCCGAGCGGCGCATCGCCCAGGCATTCCTCGACAGCCCGGCCGACTCGGCGCTGCTCTCCATGGCCGACCTCGCCGAGCGCTGCGGCACCTCGCCGACCTCCGTGGTCCGCTTCTACCGCCGCATCGGATACGCACACTACCGGGACCTGCGCATCGACGTCGCTCGGGAGGCCACCCGCGAGAAGCTGGCCCACGCCGAGCTGCCGGCCGTCTCCGGCGACATCGACCGCGACGACACCCTGGACCAGATCGTCTCCAAGGTGGCGCTCAACGAGACCCTGTCGATATCCGACACCATGAACGCCCTCGACCGCGGGGCGCTCGCCAGGGCCGTGCGGCTCGTCGCCGGCGCCCGCCGGGTGGACGGCTTCGGCGTCGGCGCCAGCTCCTTCGTCAGCCTCGACCTCCAGCACAAGCTGGTCCGCATCGGCCGCACCGCCCTCAACTGGCGCGACTCGCACGCCGCCAGGACGGCGGCGGCCACCCTGGACGACTCGTGCGTCGCCATCGCCATCTCGCACTCCGGAACCACCATTGACACCGTCGAGTTCGTCACCATCGCCCGCCAGGCAGGCGCGTCGACCGTCGCCATCACCAACCACGGACGCTCCCCACTGGGCGAGGTGGCCGACGTGGTGCTCACGACCGCCGCCCGGGAGACCCGGTTCCGCTCCGGGGCGCTGGGCAGCAGGATCGCCCAACTCATGGTTGTCGACTGCCTCTTCACCGGAGTGGCGCAAACCTCGTACGACGCCTCCATGGCGGCGTTGCGCAACACCTACGCCGCGGTCCACTACCGAACCGTGGACGAGACCTGAACACCGCGAGACGCAGAACGGAAAATCCATGACAGAGGTCGTCATCGTGTCCGACGCGGCCGCCGGCGGCGAGCTCGCGGCCCGCGCCATGCTCGCCGCCCTCGACGCGCGACCCGACGCCGTGCTCGGCCTTGCCACCGGCTCCACCCAGCTGCCCGTCTACCGGGCGCTCGCCGAGCTGATCGCGCGCGAGCGGCGGGACGTCAGCCGGGTGAGCGCCTTCGCCCTCGACGAGTACGTCGGCCTGCCAGGAGACCACCCGGGGAGCTACCACTCCTACGTGGCCCGCGAGGTCACCGGGCCCCTCGGCCTCGACCCGCGCCTGGTCCACGTGCCGGACGGCGACCCCGAGCGGGCGCCGTCCGTGGGCGAGGAGTACGAACTGGCCATCGAGGCCGCCGGCGGCGTCGACGTCCAACTGCTCGGCATCGGCACCGGCGGTCACCTCGGTTTCAACGAGCCCGGTTCCTCGTTCGGCTCCCGCACCCGCGTCAAGACCCTCACCGAGCGCACCCGCCGCGACAACGCCCGGTTCTTCGCGACGCCCGACGAGGTGCCGCTGCACTGTGTGACCCAGGGCATCGGCACCATCCTGCGGGCCAGGCACCTGCTGCTGCTCGCGTTCGGCACGGCCAAGGCGGCGGCCGTCGCCGCCGCCGTCGAGGGGCCGCTCACCGCGAGCCACCCCGCCTCGGCCATCCAGCTCCACCCGCACGCCACCGTCATCGTCGACGAGGCGGCGGCCGGCCGGCTCGCCAACCTCGACTACTACCGGCACGCCTGGGCGAACAAGCCGGCCTGGCAGGGCATCTGAACCGCCGGGTGGCGAGCCCCCGCGAGCCCGCACTTGACCTCAATCGCACTTGAGGTCCGAGCCTTGTCGCATCGCACCAAGACAGGGAGACGACAACGATGCGGGTGGCACAGGTGACGAGGTTCGGCGGGCCCGAGGTGATCGAGACGGCGAGCTGCCGGATCCCGTTCCGGGCCCGGGCCAGGTGGTGATCGAGGTCGCCGCCGCGGACACGATCTTCGTCGAGACGCAGATCCGCGCGGGCTGGAACGCCGACCACTGGGGCATGGTCCCGCCCTACGTGCCCGGTGGCGCGGTGGCCGGCGCCGTCGCCGCGACCGGCCCTGGCGTGGACCCGTCCCTGACCGGCCGCGCGGTCGCCGCGCACACCCGGCCGGCCGGCGGCTACGCCGAGCGGGCCCTGGTCCCGGTCGAGGCCCTCATCCCGCTCCCGAGCGGCCTCGACCCGGAGACGGCCGCCGCGCTCATGCACGACGGCCCGACCGCCCTCGGCCTGCTCGCCGGCGCGGACGTGCGGGCGGGCGAATCGGTGCTGATCCTGCCCGCCGCCGGTGGCGCGAGCAGCCTGCTGGTCCAGTTGGCGAAGGCGGCCGGCGCCCGGGGCACGGGCGCCGCTCGCGGCAGGCGCAAGCTGGACGCCGTACGCGAGCTGGGCGCCGACGCCGTCGTCGACTACTCCGAGCCCGGCTGGCTCGACGGCCTCAGCGCCGACGTGATCTTCGAGGGCGTGGGCGGCGAACTCGGCGCCAGCGCCCTGCGCGCCGCCGCGGACGGCGCGCGGGTGGCCGCGTTCGGAGCGCCGAGCGGCGACTTCGCGGCGCACGACCCGGCGGAGCTCGAGCGCCGCGGCATCCGGCTCTCCGGCATCCAACAGGTGCAGTTCACCCCGGAGCGGCTCAGGGAGATCACCGCCAGGGCCCTGGCGGAGGCGGCTGTCGGCCGCCTCCGCCCGCTGATCGCCCAGCGCCTCCCCCTGGAGCGCGCCGCCGAAGCACACGCGGCGATCGAGTCGCGCGGCGTCGTGGGCAAGACCCTGCTGGTGCCGTAGACCCAGGCTGGGTCAGGACCTAGTCGTTGGTCGCGGTGCGCCCGAGGATGGCGGCGTGTTCGAGCACGTCCTCCAGGGGGTCGTCGATCTGGCCGGTCTGGATCAGGCCGACCCGCGGCCCGATCGAGGTGGTTCCTGAGTAGTGCTCGTCCGCGCTCGCCGCGCCCGCGCCCAGCGCCGCCGCTCCGAACGTCGCCGCCGCCATCGCCGGCCACCGCGCCCAACGCCTCATGTCTCGTGCCCTTTCTCTGCTTACCGCCCTTACCTTTCGTTCATCACGGAAACGTCCCAGAAGGTTACGGCTTCAGCAGGTCGTATTACTGTGCGTCAGGTGAGCGCCCCTCGGGCAGCACCGCGACCTGGTAGGGGGCGAGCCGCAGCCGTCCGCCGTCCGCCGGCGCGCCGCCCAGCAGGTCGGGCCCGACGCCGGCCGGCAACGTCACCTCCCGGGCCAGCTCCGTGTGGTGAGCAGGAAGAGGTGGTCCGTACCGTCCTCGGCCCGGCGCCTGACCGCCTCGACGCCCTCCGGGGTGTCGAGCACCGGGACGACGCCCGCCAGCCGCGCCGCGTCCAGCAGCACCGCGCTCATCGTGGCCTCGTCGGGCGAGGTGCCCAGGTAGGTCGCGGAACCGGCGCCGAAGCGGTGCCGGGTGGCCGCGGCCCGGCCCCGGTACTCGCCCTCGGTGTACTCGGCCAGCGCCTCCGCGCCGTCCAGCACGATCACGTCCTGCCACTCGCCGGCGACGCCCGGCCGGCCGGCGTGGCTGAGCCCGCGCGTCTCCTCCGGCTGCAGCGGGCTGAACTCCTCGACCAGCAGCCGCAGCAGCTCCCGGAAGGCCCCTGGGTGGCCGCCCGCCCTGACCCGGTCATGCTCGTCGACGATGCCGCTGAAGTACGACATCACTGGCCGCGTCCCGCACGAACTCGTCAGGTTCCGGGCGCCCGGGTCGTCCACCAGGTAGAGGCTTGGCACCACCAGGCGGTAGCGGCCCAGGTCGGCGCGCGGCGAGACGAAGTCGACCGGGATGTTGGCGTGCCACAGCGGCCGGTGGTGCGCCAGCACCCGGGCCTTGAAGTCCAGGTCGACCGACGGGTGCCCGGGCAGCTCGACGGCCCACCAGCTCTCCCAGTCCCACACCACGGCCGTCTCGGCCGCCACCCGCCCGCCGGCCACCCCGGCGAGCCGCGGCAACTCGTCGCCCAGCTCGCGCACCCGGGAACAGCCGGCGTGGTGCGGAGGTCCTCACGAGTCCACCCCCCCCGCTGGGGGGCCCGCATCTGGCCGTAGCTGACGCCGAACGCGACGACGGCCAGGCTGCCCGCGATGGCCGCCCGGGAAGAGCGCGAGGAACGGGGCGAGGAAGGTCCAGCCGAAGGTCCAGCCGTGGCCGGTCTGCCGGCCGAGCCGGCCGGCCCGCACGTGGCGGCCCGACCCGGGCGGGACGGGGGGCGCGGCCCTGTCGTTCGGGATGGGTGGCGGTGCTCATGCGGTCACGCTCAACCCCTTCTGCTCCAGGGCGGCCACGGTGTCGCGCTGGGTGCTGTGCAGTGCGTCGCGCAGCGGTCGGCCGTCGCTGAGCGCGGCGGCCGCCGCGTCGATGAAGTCGTCGCGGACCTGGTCCATGGTCGGGCCCCAGGTCGTGACGCGGGTGTGGGCCGTCGCCTCGCGGAAGACGCCGTCGATCGGGCGCCCGCCGACCGCCTCCTGGGGGCGGGAGACCGCCGGGCGCGCCTGCCCCGCCAGGGAGGCGGGGAAGGGCGCGGCGTGCTCGGGGTCGACCAGCAGGTCGGCCGCGTCCGGATCGGTGTTGAGCCAGGCGGCGAACTTGACGGCGGTCGCGGCGTGTCGGCTGCCAGTGACGACGGCCGTCGACGAGTCGCCCCAGAAGCCGGAGGACGGCCGGTCGGCCTCGACGCTCGGCAGCGGGGCGACCCGCCAGGTTCCGTCGGGCGTGATGGGCGGGTACGAGGCGAGGGTGCCGACGCCCCAGGCGGGGCCGAGCCAGGCGGCCAGCGTGCCGTCCTGCAGCGCGCTGTGCCAGGCGGGGTTCCAGAGCTGGCTGGTCGTCACCAGGTCCTTCGGCGAGCAGTTCGGTCCAGAAGTTGGCGGTCTCGACGGACGGCGCGTCGTCGATGTCGACGTGCCAGCTCTCGCGCTCGGTGGAGAACCAGCGGGCGCCGCGGGCCGCGGCGAGCGAGGCGCACCAGAAGGCGTCGCCGGCCGGGTAGGCGGTCAGATAGCGGTCGCGGTCGGCGGCGCTCAGCGCGGCGGCGGTGTCGCGGAACTCGTCCCAGGTGTGGGGGGACGGTCAGGCCATGCGCGTCGAAGACGTCTTGGCGGTAGTACATGGCCATCGGTCCGATGTCCTGGGGGATGGCCCAGCCCCGGTCGTCGATAAGCACCTGCTGCCAGGCGGACGGCATGAACTCGGGTTCCAGCGCGGTCGCCTGGGCGGTGATGTCCTCCAGGTAGCCGGCGACGGCCAGCGTGGTCAGGTTGTTGTAGTCGACCTGGACCAGGTCGGGTGCGCCGGTGCCGGCCACGAGCGCCGAGGAGAGGCGTTGGAAGATCCTCACCTGGCCGGCGGGCGTGGAGAGTTCGACGTGGACGTCGGGGTGGGTGCTGTTCCACAGGTCCACGGCCTGGCCGATGTCGGCCCAGGCCCGAACTGGAGCGTGACGGGCCCGGATCCGGACCGCTCCGAGCCCGACCGGGAGCAGGCGGTGGTGGCCGCCGTGCCGGCCGAGGCCAGCGCGAGGAGCAGGCCGAGGGCGCGTCGTCGGGATGGGTGGGGGAAGTGCGTGGGGAAGCGGCTGCTGGGCACGGCGTCCTCCGGTCAGCGGACCGACCTGAGCCTGCGGCACCGAAACGTTCCGGGGGTCGAAAATTTTCCGGAAAAGGTTTTCTGGGTGTGTTGCGCTGCTCGGCGTCGCCATGGCCTCGGGCTTCGTCAACCCTTGGCGCGCGATTCGTTTCCGAGGCGGGCCGTCAACAGGCTTGTTTGAGTGGTGGTTTCCGGAATTCGATGTGAACAGTTTCCTGGTCAGCGGCCGGGTCGGGCCGCGCCCGGGCGGCGGGCGGCGTAGCCGGCGGCGCCGACCGCGAGCACCAGCGCGCCGGCCAGCACCGAGGCGAGCGGCAGCGCGAGGGCCAGGGCCAGGCAGCCCACCAGGCCGACGGCCGGAACCAGCCGGCGCCGTCGGCCCTCGGCCGTGGGGAGCGTCCAGGCGCTGGCGTTGGCGATGGCGTAGTAGACCAGCACCGCGAACGAGGAGAAGCCGATCGCGCCCCGCAGGTCCACCGTCGCCGCGACCGCCGCGGCCACCGCGCCGACCGCGAGCTCGGCCCGGTGCGGCACCCCGAATCGCGGATGCACCGCGGCCAGCGGGTGCGGCAGGTGCCGGTCGCGGGCCATCGCCAGCGTGGTGCGGGAGACGCCGAGGATCAGCGCGAGCAACGAGCCCAGGGCGGCCACCACGGCGCCGACGCGCACCACGGGCGCCAACTCCGGCACCCCGGCGGCCCGCACCGTGTCCGCCAGCGGCGCGGCGGCGCCGGCCAGGCCACCCGCCCCGAGCACCGCGAGGGCGGCCAGCGCCACCGCCGCGTACACCACGAGCACGATGCCCAGGGCGAGCGAGACGGCCCGGGGGATGGTGCGCGCCGGATCGCGCACCTCCTCGCCCAGGGTGGCGATCCGCGCGTACCCGGCGAAGGCGAAGAACAGCAGCCCGGCCGCCCGCAGCAGGCCGTCGGCCCCCGCGTCCGTCCAGCCGTGCGCCAGGTCGATCCGGGCGGCGCTCGCCCGGTCGGAGGTGAGGGCGGCGACCACCACGGCGGCCAGCACCGCGAGCACCACGGCCACGATGAGCCGGGTGAGCCAGGCCGACTTCCGCACCCCGCCGTAGTTCACCGCGGTGAGCGCCACCACGGCCGCGACCGCCACCGCGTGCGCCTGCTCGGGCCACGCGTAGGCCCCGACCGTGAGCGCCATCGCCGCGCAGGACGCGGTCTTGCCCACCACGAAGCCCCAGCCGGCCAGATAGCCCCAGAAGTCGCCGAGCCGCTCCCTGCCGTAGACGTAGGTGCCGCCCGAGGCCGGATAGCGCGCGGCCAGCCGGGCCGAGGAGGTGGCGTTGCAGTAGGCGACCAGCGCGGCCAGGGCCAGCGCGAGCGGCAGCGCGGCGCCCGCGGCCCCGGCGGCCGGGGCCAGCGCCGTGAACACGCCGGCCCCGACCATCGAGCCGAGCCCGATCACCACCGCGTCGAGGAGGCCGAGCCGCCGCCGCAGCCGCGGGCCGGAGCCGCCGGGTCCGTTCATGGTGGTGGCCTCTCGCGGGTCTGCCTGCCGTGTCCGGGCCATGATGCAGGACCGGCCGGCGGCGGCTACCCGGGGGTCGACCCCACCCGGCCGCGCACCTCGCCGAGCCGGATCCGGCCGCCGTCGGGCCCGGGGGCCGTGCCGCTGATCGCGACCTCGTCGCCGTCGAGCAGGAAGGCACGCTCACTGCCGTCGGGCAGGACCAGCGGCTCGGCGCCGTTCCAGGTGAGCTCGATCAGCGAGCCGCGCTGCTCCCTGCGGGGGCCGCTGACGGTGCCCGAGGCGAACAGGTCGCCGGTGCGCAGCGGCGCGCCGTTGACGGTGAGGTGGGCCAGCTGCTGGGCCGCCGTCCAGTACATGCCGGCGAACGGCGGTCGGGAGATCGGGTGGCCGTTGAGCGTCACGGTCAGCTCCAGGTCGAGACCCCACGGCTCCGCCCCGGCGTCGTCGAGGTAGGGCAGCGGCCGGGGGACGCGCGGCGGGGGCGCGACCCGGGCGTGGCGCAGCGCCGCGAGCGGCACGACCCAGGGCGAGACCGAGGTGGCGAAGGACTTGCCGAGGAAGGGGCCGAGCGGCACGTACTCGAAGGCCTGGACGTCCCTGGCCGACCAGTCGTTGACGAGACAGACGCCGAAGACGTGCCGGTCGGCCTCCGTCAGCGGCACCGGCCGGCCGGGCGTCGAGGGCGCGCCGACGACGAAGCCCACCTCGGCCTCGAAGTCCAGCCGGGTGCTGGGGCCGAACACGATCTCCCCGTTCGAGGCACGGCGTTGGCCGCTGGGTCGGACGACGGGCGTGCCGGAGACCACCACGGTGCCCGCACGGCCGTGGTAACCGACGGGCAGGTGCTTCCAGTTGGGGGTGAGGGGCGCGTCGTCCGGGCGGAACATCCGGCCCAGGTTGGTGGCGTGCTCCTCGCTGGCGTAGAAGTCGGTGTAGTCGGCGACGGTGAACGGCAGCCGGGGCGCGGTGAACTCGGCCGGCACCAGCAGGGGTTCGATGGCCGGCCGGTGCCGCTCGTCGGTCAGCCACTCGGTGATCCGGGCGCGGACCCTGGCCCAGGCCGCCGGTCCGGCGGCCAGCAGCCCGTCCAGGGTGCCGGCGGCGAACAGCGCGGCGTCCGCAGGCAGCAGGGCCCGCGCCGCCGCCGTCAGGTCGAGCACCAGGTCGCCGATCGCCACCCCGACGCGGGGGTCGGGCGACCCGGGCGCGGTGAAGCTGCCGTAGGGCAGCGTGCCGGGGCCGAACGGGTGCGCGGGGTCCACGTCGAGCCAGGGCCGGCCGGTGCTCGGGGACGCGGACCCCCTCCGCCCGCTCAGAAGTTGCCCCGCTTGGCCTGCTCGCGCTCGATGGCCTCGAAGAGCGCCTTGAAGTTGCCGATGCCGAAGCCCAGCGAGCCGTGCCGCTCGATGAACTCGAAGAACACCGTGGGCCGGTCGCCAAGCGGCTTGGTGAAGATCTGCAGCAGGTAGCCGTCCTCGTCCCGGTCGACCAGGATGCCGCGCGAGCGCAGCTCCTCGATGGGCACCCGCACCTCCCCGATGCGGGCCCGCAGTTCAGGGTCCGAGTAGTACGAGTCGGGCGTGGCGAGGAAGTCGATGCCCCTTTCCCGCAGGGTGTCCACGGTGGCGACGATGTCCGAGGTGGCCAGCGCGAGGTGCTGCACGCCCGGGCTGGTGTAGAAGTCCAGGTACTCGTCGATCTGCGAGCGCTTCCGGCCGATCGCCGGCTCGTTGAGCGGGAACTTGACCCGGTGGTTACCGCTCGCCACCACCTTGCTCATCAGCGCCGAGTACTCGGTGGCGATGTCCTCGCCGACGAACTCGGCCATGTTGGTGAAGCCCATGACGCGGCGGTAGAAGCCCACCCACTCGTCCATCCGGCCGAGCTCCACGTTGCCCACCACGTGGTCGAGCGCCTGGAAGATCCGCCGGGGCCCGCCGGCCGCGCGGGCGCGCGCCGAGGCGCGGCCGACGTAGCCGGGGAGGTAGGGGCCGGAGTACCGGGAGCGGTCGACCAGGCTGTGCCGGGTCTCGCCGTAGGCGGCGATGGCCGCCACGCGGACGGTGCCGTGCTCGTCGGTGAGGTCGTGCGGCTCCTCGATGACCCTGGCGCCCTGCGCCCTGGCGTGGGCCACGCAGCGGTCGACGTCCGGCACCTCGAGCGCGACGTCGACGACCCCGTCGCCGTGCGCGCGGTGGTGGTCGAGCAGCGGGCTGGCCGGGTCCACGCCGCCCTTGAGCACGAAGCGGACCGCGCCGGAGCGCAGCACGTAGGCGTGGTGGTCGCGGTTGCCGGTCTCGGGCCCCGAATAGGCCACGAGCTCCATGCCGAAGACCAGCTCGTAGAAGAGGGCGGCCTGGGTGGCGTTGCCCACGGACCAGACCACCGCGTCCCATCCGGTGAGGGGGAACGGGTCGCGCGCCGCGTCGTACTCCACCAGGCCGACCAGCTGCCGCAGCTGGTCGGCGTCAAGCTTGGCCAGCCGCTCCTGGCTGGTGAGGGTCATATCGATGCTCACGGTCGGGCCTCCTCCACCAGAGGGATCGCTGTACAGAATGACACCGCGCCACGCTTCGACCGGGCAAGAGCCGCGCGGATCGCTGGTAAGGCTGATCAGGATGCCGATCGATCGGCGCGATTCGCTGTACAGAATGCTCAGTGCGTCTGGTATCGCTCGGTGCATTTCTACAGTGCCGTAGATTCCGGTCCGGCCCGTTCCCGAGTCCGAGGAGTTGATCGACGTGGGTGTGTCGCTGTCCAAGGGCGGCAACGTCTCGCTGACCAAGCAGGCCCCGAACCTTTCCGCGGTGACCGTCGGGCTCGGCTGGCGGGCCCGGGCCCGCCCACCCGTGGCGAACGGCGCGGACTTCGACCTGGACGCCAGCGCCCTGCTGGTGAACGCGCGGGGCCGGGTCCCGAGCGACCGGCACTTCGTCTTCTTCAACAACCTCAAGAGCCCCGACGGCTCCGTCACCCACATGGGAGACGAGCTCGTCGGCGGAAGCGGCGGCGCCGGCGGCGACCAGGAGGAGATCGTGGTGGACCTCGCGGCGCTCCCGTCCGAGGTCGAGCGGGTGGTCTTCGCCGTCTCCATCTACGACGCCGACGCCAGGCGACAGAGCTTCGGGCAGGTCACCGGCGCCTTCATCCGCGTCGTCGACCAGGCCGGAGGCGGCGAGCTGGCCCGCTACGACCTGACCGAGGACGCGTCGAACGAGACGGCCATGGTCTTCGGCGAGCTCTACCGGCGCGCCGCCGAGTGGCGGTTCCGCGCCGTCGGGCAGGGCTACGCCTCCGGCCTGCGCGGCATCGCCGCCGACCACGGGGTCAACGTCTGAACCGGCGTCTGGCCAAGGGACCCTGGTTGGGACCAACGCCGTGCGCTGGCTAGGCTGTTGCCCTCTTCCCCGATCGTGCCCGTGCCCCGTGAACGGAGGAATCGGTGCCATCTCCCCGCTTTTCCAGCACGTTCGCGAGCAAACCCGCGCGCCCCAGCCGGGGGCTCCTGCCCGGTCGTCGAGTCTGGACCACCCTGGGTGGCACGGCCGCAGCGGTAGCCGTCATCGCCGGCGCGACCGCCATCGCCACCGAGCTCGACTCAGGCGAGCAGGAGCAGGTCGCCGCCCCCGCGCCGGAGAACGAGCAGCCGGCCGAGCCGCTGGTCGACGAGCCGGTCGAGGAGGCCGAAGCGGCCGAGGACGAGCCCGCGGAAGAGGAGGAACCGGCGGAGGAGACCGAGGAGCAGCCGCCGCCCCCGCCGGCCGACGAGCCCCCGGCCGAGGAAGCCGAGGAGGAACCGGCCGAACCGCCGGCCGACGAGGCGGACGAGGAGCCCGCCGAGCCGCCGGCCCAGCAGGACGAGCCGGAGCAGCAGAACCAGCCGGCCCGGGTCACCGGACCCACCGGACTCATCCGCGGCCTCGCCGACAAGTGCGCCGAGAGCAACACGTACGAGCCGGGCAACGGTACCGAGCTCCACCTCTGGGACTGCAACGGCACCCCCCGCCAGCAGTGGACCGTCGCCTCCGACGGCACCCTGCGCGTCCAGGGCTACTGCCTCAGCCTCGCCGGTGGCGCCACCGCCGACGGCACCCGCGTGGTGCTCGCCGACTGCGACCCCACCCAGGCCATCCAGCGGTGGCGCATCGAACGGGCCGCCCGCGACATCGTCAACGTCGTCGCCGACCGCTGCCTGGACGTCGCCAACGCCAACACCTCCAACGGCACCCCGCTCCAGATCGCCAACTGCTCGGGCAATCCCGCGCAGAAGTGGACCGCCCCGTAGGGCGCGGACGGGCATGGCAGGCCGATTCGGTCCGTCGTCGCGGTGACGCGTGAAGGAAGGCGCACGTCATGGTGCGGGTGTTCGAGGCCGCGGGCGGTTGGCCGTCCGTGCGGGAACGACTGGCGCCGCGCGTCGCGGGCCAGGACCTGGCCTCGCTCGACGAGGCGGTCGAGTTCGCCGTGCGCTGGCACGCGGACCAGACCCGGCCGGCGGGCGAGCCCTACGTCGAGCATCTGCTCGAGGCCGTGTGCGTGTTGGTCGAGGCGGTCGGCACGACCGACGTCGACGTGTTGCGCGCGGCCGTTCTCCACGACGTGGTCGAGGACACGGAGTGCTCCCTCGAGGACGTGCGGCAGCGCTTCGGTGACCGCGTCGCGGTCCTGGTCGACTGGGTGACCAAGCCCGCGCCGTCGGACGGCCTCAGCCGCGAGGAGGCGCGGGCGGCGTATCTCGCGCGCCTACGCACCGCCCCGCCCGATGCCCTGTTGGTGAAGCTGGCGGACCGGCTGAGCAACGTGCAGCGTCTCGATGCGCATCCCCGGCCGGAGAAACGCCGTTCGTACTACCTGGAGACCGTGAGCTCCATCGTCCCGCTCGCGCGGTCCCATCCCTGGTTCCGCCAGTGGTACGCGGCCTGGCGCGACGCTTTCCGCCATCTCGCCGACGACAGCCCGGGCGCGCGCCCTCGGTGAGCGGCCCCTAGGCCATGCCGTGCGCGGCCCGCGAGCGGCGGGCCGCCGAGTCGAGGACCACGGCGAGCGCCAGCACCAGGCCGGTCACGATGAAGCGGAACGACGAGTCCAGGTCGAGCAGCGTCAGACCGTTGGAGATCGACTGGATCACCAGGATCCCGAGCAGCGCCGAGAACGCGCCGCCCCGGCCGCCGAACAGGCTGGTGCCGCCGATCACCGCGGCCGCGATGGCGTTGAGGTTCACGTCGCCCGCCCCGCTCGCCTGGTTGGCCGCCGCCAGCCGGGACGCGGCGAGCAGCCCGCCCAGCGCCGCCAGCGACGAGCACAGCACGAACGCCGTGGTGTAGGTGCGGCGGACGTTGATCCCGGCTCGCCGCGCCGCCTCCGCGTTGCCGCCGACCGCGAACAGCGAGCGACCCCAACTCGTCCTGGTCAGCGCGTAGTGCGCCGCCAGCACCAGACCAACGAAGCAGACGAACATCCAGCCCACGCCCCGGGCCTCGTTCAGGTACCAGGCGGCGAAGCCGAGGCCGGCCAACACCGCGACGCTGCGCACCACGAGCAGCGGCGTCGACCGCGCCGAGAGCCCGGCCCGCCGCCGCGCCCGGGCCAGCGCGCGGCCCGTGACGAACAGCCAGACCGCCGCGACCACCACCAGCACATAGGAGAACCAGGCCGGCACGAACGTCAGTTGCGCGAAGCGCACCAGGCCCGAGTCGTACGGCAGGTTGATCGCCCCGGTGTCGCCCAGCAGGTACAACTGCACCCCGAGGAAGCTGAGCAACCCCGCCAACGTGGCCACGAAGCTCGGCACCCCGAGCCGGGTCACCATCATCGCGTAGACCCAGCCGATCGCCGCCCCGGTGCCGACCGCCGTCGCCATGGCCAGCGGCATCGGCCAACCCGCGTCGACGAAGGTCACGGCCGTCAGCGCCGCCGAAAGGCCGCTGACCGAGCCGACCGACAGGTCGATCTGCCCCACCAGCAGCACGCACACCACGCCCAGCGCGATCACGCCCACCGGCACGCTCTCCATCAGCAGGTTCACCAGGTTGGCGCTGGAGAGGAAGGCCGAGTTGAGCGACTGGAACACCGTCCAGATCACCACGAGACCGAGCACGATGGGCAGCGCGCCCAGATCGCCGCCGCGTATCCGCTCGACGATGACCGCGAGCGCGGCCCTGGGCCCCTCGCCCCGCCGCAGCCGCTCGTCGAGCAGGTCGAGCGGCGCCGCGTCCCGGGCGGCCTTCAGGTCACTCATCGCCCTCGTCCTTTCGTTCGCTTCTCCGATCGCGCGGCGAAGGCTGGGCTCGTGGGGCATGGCGCGGGTGGTCAGCCGCGCGCTCGTCGCTCACGTCGCCCTTCCCACGCCGCGCCCGGCGCGTCACCACGTTGTCCGACGCGCCGATGATCGCCGCGACGATGTCCTCGTCGGAGGCCTCGGCGACCCCGAAGAACCCGTTGTTGCGGCCGAGCCGCAGCACCGCCACCCGGTCGGCGACCGCCCGCACGTCCGCCAGGTTGTGGCTGATCATCACCACCCCGAGGCCGCGGTCGCGCAGCCGCTCGATGAGGTTGAGCACCTCGGTGGTCTGCGCCACGCCGAGCGCCGCCGTCGGCTCGTCGAGCACGATGATCCGCGGATCGCCGAGCAGCGAGCGGGCGATCGCCACGGTCTGCCGCTGCCCGCCGGACAGCGCCGCCACCGGAACCCGCACCGAGGGGATGCGCGCCGACAACTGGCGCAACAGCTCCCACGACCTGAGTTCCATGGTGACCTCGTCGAGCCGCCGGCGCCGCAACTCCCGCCCCAGGAACAGGTTCTCGACGACGTCCAGGTTCTCGCAGAGCGCCAGGTCCTGGAAGACGGTGGCCACGCCGAGCGCGTGCGCGTCGGCCGGGCCGGCGATCGTCACCTCCGTGTCGCCGAAGGCGATCCGCCCCGAGTCCGCGCGGTGCACCCCGGCCAGCACCTTGACCAGCGTCGACTTGCCGGCGCCGTTGTCCCCGACCACGGCCACCACCTCGCCTGGCGCCACGTCCAGGTCCACGTCGGTGAGCGCGGCGACCGCGCCGAAGTTCTTGCTGATCCCGCGGAGCGACAGGGCCGCGGGCGCCACGTTGGCTGCCATCGCCGACCCCGCTCAGCCCAGGCCGGCCGCGGCGCAGGCGTCCGCGTACTCGGCCGTGCACACCTCGGACACCTCGATCTGCTCCGACTCGGCCAGCACCTCCGCCAGGTTGTCCAGCGTCACCACCGTCGGCTCGAAGAGCCGCGCCGGCGTGTCGAACAGGGTGGTCTCGCCCTCCGGCTCCTCGCCCGAGGCGAACTGGTGGGCCACCTCGGCCGCCGCCTCCGCGACGATCGCGATCGGCTTGGAGATCGTGTTGAACTGGTCGCCCGCCACGATCCGTTGAGCCGCCGCCACCTCGAAGTCGTTGCCGGTGACCGGCGGCACCTCGACCCCGGCCGCCCGGAACGCGGCGATCGCGCCGCCGCCCGTGCCGTCGTTGGCCGCCACCACGCCGGCGATCTCCTCGCCGAACCTGGTGATCTGCCCGCTCACCCACTCCTGGGCGTCCGACGGCTGCCAGTCGGGCGTGTCGTACTCGGCGAGCAGTTCGAAGCCGCTGTCGTCGATCGCGTTGTGGATGCCCTGCTTGATCAGGCCCGCGGCGGCGTCCGTGGGCGAGCCGTTGACCTGGAGCAGCCCGCCCTCGGCGCCGGTCTCCCGCAGGTGGTCGACGAGGGACTGGCCGATCTGCTCGCCGATCGCCTCGTTGTCGAAGGAGATGTAGTAGTCGGGCGGCGTCTCCAGGATCGGCCGGTCGTAGGCGATCACCGGCACCCCCTGGGAGCGCGCCGCGTTCACGATGCTGGCCGCCGCCGTCGAGTCCACCGGGTCGATCACGATCACGTCCACGCCCTGCGCGAGCGCCGAGTTGGCCTGCTGCTGCTGGCGGGAGGCGTCCGCGTTGGCGTTGTTGTAGATCACCTCGCAGTCGGCGCACAGCTCGGCCATCCGGGCCTCGAACAGCGGACTGTCGTAGAGCTCGTAGCGGGTGGAGGCGATGTCCGGCATCAGAAAGGCGATCTGGGCCCCGCCGCCGTCGCCGTTCTCGCCGCCGCCTCCCTCGGTCGTACAGGCGGTCGCGGCGGTCAGGGCCAGCAGGACGGTGGCGGTGAGGGAAACGAGTCTGCGCACGACGGTCCTTTCCGAGCGGGTGGTGGGGGAGTAGGGGGCCGGGTCAGTGCCCGACCAGGGGACGGTTGAGCGACAGCAGCGCGGCCGGTGGGCCGGGCTCCGCCGGCAGCCGGACCTCGGTGACCGCAACGTTCTCGAAGCGGGGGAAGACCCGGCGGTACATGGCCAGTTCGAGGCCGAGCAACGCGCACAGCGCGAGCCGCAGCACCGTGCTGTGCGCGACCACGAGCACCGTGCCGTCCGGGTGCCGCGCCACGATCTCGCGCAGCGCGGCCGTGGCCCGGCGGGCGGCCGACTCCGGCGGCTCCGCGCCGGGGAACGGGTGCGCCACCGGATCGGCGACGAACGCGCGCACCAGCTCCGGATCGGCCTCGGCCCTGGTACGGCCCTCCAGGGCACCGAAGTCGACCTCGCGCAGTCCGGACATCACCCGCACCGGCAGCCCCAGCGCGTCGGCGGCCGGCCGCGCGGTGCGCAGCGCGCGGCGCAGCGGCGAACTGACCACGGCGGTCACGCCCTCGGCCGACACCGCGTTGGCCAGCGCCGCCACCTGCCGCCACCCCGCCTCGCTCAGATCCGGATCGCTGCGCGCGCCGGCATACCGGTTGTCCCGGTGCCAGACGGTCTCCGCGTGCCGCATCAACAACAACCGCGCGCTCACCGGATCACCGCCTGTCGCTCGCCGCGCGGCCGGCCGCCGTCCGGCGCGGAGCGCCGTGTGAGCGGCGCCGTCGGGCACCGGGCCGGGCTGCGGCCGTCCGTGCGGGCGGCGGGCCGCTGCGTCGGCAACGGCCGTTGGGCGCTGGCGGCTTCGCCGCGTGCCGCTGGGCGCGGAGCCCGTGGGTTCGATGGGGCGAGGCCGGATGCGACGTCAGGCGGCAGAGGCCGAGGCCCGGCGGTGCCGGCCCGGCGCGTGCGGGCCGTGCCCTGTCGCTCGCGGCCAGCCCGTGCCGGCCAGGCACCGCGGCACGCCGCCGCGCACGCGGCCGTCGGCCGCCCGTCCGCACGCCGCGCGAGGCGGCGGGCGCTCATCGGGCCGCTCCCGTTCGGCCGGTGCCGGCCGGGTGGAGCGGCGGTTCGCCGTTGAGCCAGCGCAGCGCCTCCGCCGCGACCATGCGCGCCGCGCGTTCGGCCACGGCGCGGCTCGCGCCCGCCAGGTGCGGGGTCAGCACCAGGCCCGGCGCGCCCCGCAGCGGGTGGTCCGGCGGCAGCGGCTCCACGTCGTACACGTCGAGGCCGGCGGCGAACAGGTGCCCTTCGCGCAGCGCCGACGCCAGTGCCCCGTAGTCGAGCAGCCCGCCGCGCGCGCAGTTGACCAGCACGGAGCCGCGCGGCATCGCGGCCAGTTCGGCGGCGCCGATCAGCCCGGCCGTCTCCGGCGTGAGCCTGGCGTGCAGCGAGACCACCGTGGACGAGGCGAGCAACTCGGGTAGCCCGACCACCCGCACCCCGGCCGGCAGCGTCGCCTCGTCGGCGTAGGGATCGGCCACCAGGACCCGCGCCCCGAGTGCCACCAGCACCGCGGCCACCCGGCCACCGACCGCGCCCGCGCCGACCAACCCCACGGTCCGGCCGGCGAGTTCCAGGCCGGCCGCGTCGTAGGCGTAGCCGCCGCCGTCCCACCGGCCGGCCAGCATGGACTGGTGCGCCGGCGGAATCCGCCGCATCGCCGCCAGCATCAGCGCCAGCGTGTGCTCGGCCGTCGACGCCGCGTTGCGGCCCGGCGCGAAGGTGACCGTGACGCCGTGCTCGGCCGCGGCGGCCAGGTTGGCGTTGACCGGGCCGCCCCGGCAGACCGCGAACAGCTCCAGGTCGGGGCAGGCGGCCAGCACCCGCCGGGTCAGCGGCGCCATCTGGGTCAGGCACACCCGGACCCCGGCCAGCGCCTCGATCAGCTGGTCCTCGGACCCCGACGCCTCCCGCACCTCGGCCACCGGCCCGAACGGCACGTGCGGCCATGGCAGTTCCAGCTCCCGCACCTGCCACGCCGCCGGGTCGCCGGCCTCGTGCAACGCCTCGACCAGCAACCGGTTGAGCACGAAGTGGTCCCCGGCGACCAGCACGGGGATGGGTTCCGACACGTCGCTGCCTCCCTGACTCGTCTGAACAGCCTGACTCGTCCTGTGGGTTACCCGCCGCCGGCGGCGAACCGCGCATCGAGCCAGCCGCGCCGCACGAACTCCGCGACCAGCGCGTGGTATCCGGGGGTGAGCGCGGCCGTCCGCGCCGGGTCAGGTTCGAGGGTGTGCCGCACCCGCACCAGCCGCCGGGCCGCGCCCGGCACGTCGCCGCCCAGCGCGCCTGCCGCGAGCACCGCCATGCCGAGCGCCGGCTCGGGGTTGGCCGGCAGCCGCACCTGGACACCCAACACGTCGCACCGCAGCTGGTTCCACCACGCGTTCCGGGTGGCGCCGCCGGTGAACGCCACCGGGCCGCCCACGTCCGCGCCCGCGCCGGCCAACACCTCGAACGCCAGCCGCTCGAGGTGCGCGACCCCGAGGCAGACCGCGGCGAAGGCCGTGGCCTGGTCGTCGCCTGAGACCGCGAGCGGATTACCGTCGAGGAAGCCGCGCGCCTCGGGTGCCACGAAGGGGAACCGCTCGCCCGGGCCCACCAGCGGATAGCACGTCGGCACCGCGCGCACCCGCGCCGCCCGAGCCGTCAACGCCTCCAGGTCGGCGTCGGGGAAGAGCGCCCGCACCGCCCCGGCGCCGGTGCTCGACGCGCCGCCCGGCAGCCACAGGTCGCCGTGCGGCGCCCGGTGCGAGTACACCGCGCCGGTCGGGTCGCGCGGCAGCGCGGCGCTGACCCCCTTGAGCGTCAGGGTCGTGCCGAGCACCGAGTTCCACTCACCGACGCCCAGTGCGCCGGCGGCGAGCTGCGCGGCGCAACCGTCCGTCATGCCGGCCACCACCGGGGTACCGGCCGGCACCCCGGTGCGGGCCGCCGCCACCTGGCACACCTCGCCGAGCACCGTGCCCGGGCGCACCACCTCGGGCAGCACCGCCGGGTCGACGTCGAGACCGGCGAGCACCTCGGCCGGCCACCGCTCCTCGACCAGGTCGTAGCCGGTCTTCAGCGCGTGGCTCGAGTCGCTGGCCACCGGGTGGCCGACCAGCGCGGCGGCCACCACGTCCGGCTGGTGCGCGAGCCGCGCGCCGGTCAGCAGCCCCCGGTCCCGCCACCACAGCAGCTTGGGCAACGCCCAGGACGGCTGCATCCGGTACCCGAGCCGCGCCCACAGCTTCGCGCCCGCCTCCTGGGCCTCGGCGGCCAGCGTGCCGGCCCGCGCGTCGTCGTACATCAGCCCCGGCGTGGACGGCACGCCGTCCCGGCCGGTCAGCAGCACGGTGCCCGAGGTGGCGCAGACCGCGACGGCGCCCACCGGCCGGCCGTCGAGGCCCGCCGCGAGCTCGGCCAGCGCGTCGGCGGCCAACGCCCACCAGGCCGCCGGCTCCTGCTCGTGGCGCGGCCCGTCGCGGTGGCCGCGCAACGGGCGGGCCGCGCCGGCCACGGTGTGCCCCGCGTCGTCGACGGCCAGCGCCCGGACGCTCTGTGTGCCGAGGTCGACCCCGATCCACACCGGCTCAGACATCGGCCCGCCACCCTTTCCAGCGGGAGGCGACCAGCGCTCTGGTGGCCAGGAACTCGGCGTGCTCACGGTCGTGGAACTCGCGCGCGCCGGGCGCGGGCACCAGCCGCCGGTCGCGCCTGACCAGCGCGGCCGCGGCGGCGCCGAGGTCCTGGTGGTCGCCGAGCGCGGTGAGCGCGAACAGCAGCGCGCCCTTGGCGCCCACCTGGCTGTCCTCGGTGGTGACCGCCGGCACGCCGGTCACGTCTGCTATCAGCTGGCACCACAGTTCGCTGGCCGCGCCGCCGCCGCACAGCGCCAGCTCGACCGGCCGGTGCGGTGCCGCGTCCAGGCAGTCCCTGATGACGTGCGCGAGCCCCTCGAGCACCGCCCGGGCCAGGTGCTCGCGGCGGTGTGCGAACAGCAGCCCGGTGACCAGGCCGCTGGCCGCCGGATCGAGGAACGGCGCCCGCTCCCCGGCCGGCGACAGGTAGGGCAGCAGCCGCAGCCCGTCGGCGCCGGGCGCGGACCCGGCGGCCAGCGCGGACAGTTCGCCGTGGTCGCGCAGGCCGAGCAGTTCGACCGTCCAGTCGAGCACGCCGGTGCCGGCCAGCGTGGGGAACGCCCGCAGCACCGGGCGCCACGGCCCGAAAGCGAGGGTGAGCCCGGACGGTTCGCCGGCCGTGTCGGGGGCGTCGACCAGCACCTCGGTGCAGAGCGTGGTGCCCAGCACGCAGGTGGCCTGCCCGGCGACGGTCGTGCCGGTGCCGAGCGCGGTGGCCACCACGTCGTAGGGCGCGAGCACCACCGGGGTGCCGGCCGGCAGGCCGAGCTCCGCCGCCGCCTCGTGGGTCAGCTCGCCGACCTGGTCGGCGCCGGAGAGCAACGGCGGCAGCAGGCGGCGGTGTTCGACCAGCCCGTACGCGGCGAGCAGGTCGTCCGAGTAGTGACGGGAACCGATGTCGAGCCAGGGCGCCGACGCCTCGGACACCTCGATGCCAAGCACCCCGGTCAGCCGCAGGAACAGCCAGCCGCCGCAGGTGAGGACCGCGTGCGCGGCGCGCAGCGCGTCCGGCTCCTCCACGGCCAGCCGCCGCAGGATGGCGTTGGGCAGCCCGGCGTTGGTCAGCGAGCCGTTCTTCCGGTAGGCGCGAGCCAGCACCCCGGCCGCCCGCCACTCCCGGACCACGTCGGCCGCGCGGGCGTCGTTCCACAGCACCGCGGGCCGCACCGGCCGGCCCCGTCGGTCGACGAGCCAGGCGCCGTCGCCCTGCGCGGTGAGCGCCACGAGACGCACCGGACCCGGCGCGGCGGCGACGGCCTCGTGCACGGCGGCGGCGACCGCCCCCCACACCGCGGCCATGTCCTGCTCGGCGCGGTCCCGCCGTGGATGGTCGACCACCGTCTCCCGGCGGCACACCACCACCTCGCGCCCCGCGGCGTCGAACACCACGGCCTTGATGACCGTCGTGCCGGCGTCCACGCACACCGCGAAAGGGCCGTCGAACCGACCATCGAGACGACCGTCGGAGTGACCGTCGAAAGGAGCATCGTCCAGCGCCATTGCCGCACCACCTCTTTCCGGCCGTGCCAGAAGTGAGGCGTATTACACGCGCGGCCCGCGGGAGTTCGCAACTCTTAACATCGATCTTGCCGACGGCGCTGGACGGTTCGGAGAAATCCCCAGCTCAGCGGCCGAGAACCCGCCCGCCGGCGGAGGTTTGGAAGGTGAACTTCACACACGCCGCGACCCGGTCGCCGAGCCGTCAGCCGACGTCCACCACGTCGATCACGCCGCCCCTGGCGCGCAGCTCGCGCACCGTCGCCTCGGGGGTGCCGGCGTCCACCACCACCCGGTCCAACTCGGCCACCGCGGCCAGCCGGTAGGGCGCCCTGCGGTCGAACTTGCTGTGGTCGATCAGCGCCACGCTGCGGGCCGCCGAGGCGATCAATGCCCGCCTGGTGACCATGGTGTTCCGCGACTGGATCCGGCAGATCCCCTGGGCCACCGCGGTCGTGGAGAGGAACAGCACGTCGGGGCAGTGCCCGGCGGCCTCCCGCGCCGTGGCCTGGCCGAGGAACGAGTCGTACGCGGCGTCGTACCGCCCGCCGAGCCCCACCAACTCGATGCCGGGCCGCGCCGCCAGCGCCCGCAACACCGGCAGGAAGTGCGTCACCACGGTCAACGGCGCCCGCTCCGGCAGCAGCCTGGCCAGCATCAGCGACGTCGTGCTGTCGTCGAGCGCGACCACCTGACCCGGCCGCACCTCGCTCGCCAGCACCTCCCGCGCGATCGCCTCCTTGGCCTCGACCTGCGCCCGCATCCGGTGGTCGAGGTCGCCGTGGAAGGTGGTGGTCGGCGCGCAGGTCGCGCCGCCGCGCACCTTGTGCAGGAAGCCGCGCCGCTCCAGCTCGTCCAGATCCCGGTGCACGGTCATGATGCTCACGCCGTACCGCCTGGCCAGTTCGGCCACCCGCACGAACCCGGCCTCCGACACCTGACGGCGCATGGCCACCCGCCGCAACTCCGGATTGCGCCCGGCCCCTTCGCCGGCGATGGATTCGGTCGCCACGCCCACAGCTTGGCACGCGGACGCTCCCTCGACCATGGGCGTGACACGGCGGGGCCGCGCGAGCCGGGGCACCAGAGGGGGATCAGCCCAGTTCGGCGAGGCGCGGCAGGCTCAGCATGGCGCCGGTTCTGGTGGTCGTCAGAGCGGCGGCCCGCGTCGCCCACTCGGCGGCCGCCACGAGGGAGCCGCCATCCAGCAGCGCGGCCACGAGCGCCGCGCAGAAGGAGTCACCGGCCGCCGTGGTGTCCCGCGCCCGGGCCGGTGCCGCCGGCACCCGCACCAGCCGGCCGTCCTCATGGACCAGACAGCCGTCGGCGCCAAGCGTGACCACGAGACGCGGCACCCGGAGTCGTCGGACCGCCTCCTCGACCTGGTCCGTGCCGGTCAGGGCGGCAAGCTCGTGGCGGTTGGGCACCAGGAGGTCGACCCGGTCGAGCAGCGAAGCCGGAAGCGGTGTCGCGGGAGCGGGGTTGAGCACAAAGAGGCCCTGGGTGGCGGCCGCCGCCGCGGCCACGGCCGCGACCGGCGTCTCCAGCTGGCACATGACCGCTCGCGCCGCGCCGAGCACCGGTGCGGCCGCCGTGACCGTGGCCGGTGACAGCAGGGCGTTGGCGCCGGGCGCCACCACGATGGTGGAGTCGGCGCCGCTGTCCCGCAGCACGACCGCCAGGCCGGTCGGCGCCGCCTCGTACCCGATGTGCTCGGTGGCGACCCCCTCAGCGGCGAGCACGGCACGCGCCGCGTCGCCCGCCGCGTCCCGACCCGTCGCACCGACCATCGCCACCCGGCGGCCGAGACGTGCCAGCGCCACCGCCTGGTTGGCGCCCTTGCCGCCCGGCCCCTGGGCCACGCTTCCCCCCAGCACGGTCTCGCCCCGCACCGGCGGTCGATCGACGTCCACGGTCAGGTCGACGTTGACGCTGCCCACGACCACGACCTCGGCCTCGCTCATGCCTGCCTCCCGAGCCGGGCGATGGCGGAGACGATCCGGTCCCAGAACGCCTCCCGGTCCAGCTCCACGGCCACCCGGGCGTTGGCCGGCCGCCGCAGGTAGCCGTGCAAGTCCACCACGGTCGCGCCGCGCGTGTGGCTGCCGCGCAGTTCGATCTCCACGTGCGCCGCCACGCAGCGGACCAGCGCCGGGTCGATCACCCTGGCCACCGCGACGGGGTCGTGCAGCGGCGGCGCCGGGAAGTTCCACAGCCGCTGGTAGGTGGAGCCGAAGAACGTCATCAGCTCCGCGCACAGCCTCCCGAGCTCCGTGCCGAGGCCGGCGAGCCGGCCGGTGACGTCCGGTGTGACCAGGGCCTGGTGCGTGACGTTGAGCCCGCACATGGTGACGGGAACGCCGCTCGCGAACACGATCTGCGCGGCCTCCGGGTCCACGAAGACGTTGGCCTCGGCGTACGGGGTGACGTTGCCACGTTCCGTCGAGCCCCCCATCAGCACGATCTCCCGGATCCGCGGGGTGAGTTCGGGATGGCGGCTGAGCAGCAGTGCGATGTTGGTGAGCGGTCCGGTGGGCACCAGGGTCACCGGCTCCGGGTGGTCGGTGAGGACCCGGCGGAGCAGGTCGACGGCGTGCTCGCCTGTCACGTCCACCGTCGGCTCGCCGAACGCCGGCCCGTCGAGTCCGGACTCGCCGTGCACGTCGTCGGCTATCCGCAGCGGCTGGTTCAGCGGGCGCGCGCAACCGGCCGCGATCGGCACCCCCGTGATGCCGGCGACGGTGCAGATCCGCCGCGCGTTGAGCGTGGTCTTCGCCACCGTCTGGTTGCCGGCGACGGTGGTGATGGCGAGCAGGTCGACGGCTGGATCGCCGGCCGCCAGCATGATCGCGATCGCGTCGTCGTGGCCGGGATCACAGTCGATGACGACCGGGGTGGGCGCGGTCACGCCATGTCCCTTCCGGCCAGCCACCGACAGGCGTTGGTGAACAGCACGGCGTACCCCTTCCAGTCCAGGAACTCCTGCGGGCACCAGTGCGGCGCGATATCGGAGGCCCAGGCCAGGGTGCGTCCCGCGCCGACCTCGCGCACGGCGAGCAGCGGGTCGCCGCTCACCTCGGCGACGAGGTGGGCGTCCTCCTTGAGGCCGAACCGGTTATACCCGAGCAGCACCGGCCACCTCCCGCCGTCGGGCACCCCGGCGACGACGGGGTGACCGGCGTCCACCAGGAGAGGTTCCGCGCCCTCCGGCGTCTCCACCCGGTCGTCGTACTGAGCGATCACCGCCGGTAGCACTTCTTCCACGGCGCTGCCGTGGAAGAAGCCCTTGCCCTCGAAGCCCTGGAAGCTCAGGTAGCCGCCGGCCATGGCCAGACCACCGCCCGCGGTACGCACCCACTCGGCCAGCACCTTCAGCCGGTTGGGCCGACGCCGGCCGTTCAGCCAGGTGTCCTGGTGCAGGAGCAGGCTGTTGGCGCCGATGTCGGAGAGGATCACCACGTCGAACGCGGCCAGTTCGGCGACGCTCTGCGGGAAGCGCTCGGGTACCTCGTGCGCGGGCAGGTGGGTGACGGTCATCCCGTCGGCCTCCAGGACGCCGCGCAGCGGCTCGATGCCAGTGTGGAAGGTGACCGAGGTGAACGCGTCGAAACCTTTGTAGTGGGTGGACTGGCTCACCCATGACTCGCCGGCGACGAGAACACGGAGGGCTGGGGGCGGGGTCATGAGTGGATTCCCTTCGCGGCGGCGGTGAAGACCGCTGCCGGGTTGTGCACGAGTAGCTGTTCCAGGTCCTCGCTCGTCAGGCCGTGGCGGCGGAGGCGGGGGGAGAACCCGGTGATGACGTGGTCGTAGCCGTAGCCACCGAACCGGGTGAGCATGGTCTTGACGAAGGTGTCGCCGGACAACAGCAGCCGCCCGCCATGACCGGCGGCCACCAGCGCCGCGACGGCCCGTGCGTTCTCCTCGTCGGATGGCGACTGCGCGTCCTGGTCGGCGAAGTAGAACTCCAGGCCGACCATGTCGTACTCCAGCCAGGCGCCGCGTTCGGCCAAGGCGTGCTGGTAGTCGCGGTCGGCGTGACTGGGGTTGAGGTGGCACAGCACGGTGGCCGCCGGATCACCGCCCTCCTCCGCCACGGTGTCGAGGACCCGGTGCCCGTGCCGTTCCCAACCGGGCAGGTGGACGGAGAGCGGCACCCGGGTCCGACGCTGGGCACGGGCGGCGCCGCGCAGGACCTTCTCCTCGGCGGCGGTGAAGGCGGCGGAGACGCCGATCTCGCCGATGATGCCGGGGCGCACTCCGGCCACGCCTTCGATGACCTCGGCCTCGACGCGCTCGGCGACCCCCTCCACTGACATGCGGCGCACCTCGGGAGGATGGCTGGGTTCCAGGTAGTAGCCGCAGCCCATCACGACGTTGAGACCAGTGCGGCGGGCGATCTCGACCAAGCCGGCCGGGTCGCGGCCGATGCCAGCACACGTCTGCTCGACCATGGTGCGGCCACCGGCCGCGGCGAACCGCGCGGCTTCCTCGGCGGCCAGCTCGACGTCGTCGAGACGGCAGTTGTCCAGAGAGAGGAACGGGTCGTTCCGCAGCCGGCCGAGATAGCGCATCCGCACCGGGGAGTGGGCGATCTCGTGGCCTCCGGCGTCGTCGTCGGCCGGCGGGTGCCAGTACACCGAGCAGTCGTTGAGCAGGTGCTCGTGCATCAGCGTCAGCCCCAGCTCCGCGACGTCGACGGGGCCCGTGACCGTCTGGACCCGGGTCACGACGGCCCCTCGGCGAACCGCGCGAACAGCCGGGTGTTGGCCAGTACCGCCGCGAGCAGGATGGTGCCCTGGACGATCTGCACGTAGAACGGGTTGACGTGGCTCAGTTGGAGGCCGTTCTCGATGAACCCGAGGGCCAACACGCCGAGCACGCTGCCCAGGACGCTGCCCCGGCCGCCGAACAGGCTGGTGCCGCCGAGCACCACGGCGGTGATCACGGTCAGCTCGAAGCCGACACCCTGGTTCGACGAGCCGGTGCCGAGCCGGGTGGCGACCAGCACCCCGGCCAGGGCGGCGGCCATGCCGCAGATCAGGTACACGGTCAGGCCGACGAGCCGGATGTTCACCCCCGCGCGGCGCAAGGACTCCCGGTTGCTGCCCAAGCCGACGACGTACCTCCCGAAGGCCGTCTTGTCGAACACGACCCATGCGACGGCGGCGAAGACCAGTGCCACCACGGCGGCCGTGGGGATGCCGGCCACCAACCCCTGACCGAGGAAGCCGACCCAGCTGTCGGTGGGCAGGGCGATGGAGTAGCCGTCGGTGGAGCGCAGGGCGGTGCCACGGATGATGCCCAGGGTGGCCAGGGTGACGATGAACGCGGGGATCCCCTGGTAGCAGGAGAGCCAGCCGTTGAGACCGCCGGCGACACCACCGAGAGCCAGGGCGGCGACGAACGCCAGGGTGGGATCGGTGCCGTGGTCGATCAGGATGGCCAGCAGTGCGCCGCTGAGCGCCAGCACCGAGCCGACCGACAGATCGATGCCTGAGGTGGTGACGACGAATGTCATCGCGACGGCCACGATCATGACCGGCGCGTTCTGCCGCAGCACGCTCAGCCAGTTGTCCGTGGTGAGAAAGGTGTCGGCGGTCAGCGAGAAGACGACGAGGACGGCGAGCAGCACCGCTCCGATCGCCACGGTGTGGATGCGCGGTCCCAGGAAGGCGTGCACCTTCGCGGACCGGCCGGTGGCCAGCCGTTCCGCCCGCTGGGCCGGGGACAGGGTCGGGGCGGTCACGGGTGGACCCTCTCTTTCGCGGACTCCGTGCCCGGGGTGGCCGCGCCGTCCTCCGTGACATGGCCGCCGACGATCTCGGTGACCAACTGGTCGAGGCTGGTGGCGCGCGCGTCCAACTCGGTGCGCACCGTGCCCTCGTACATCACGGTCAGTCGGTCGCAGACCCGGAACAGGTCCTGGAGCCGGTGGGTGATCAGGATGACGCTCACGCCGCGCGCGGAGACCGTGCGGATGAGTTCGAGCACGGTCTCGACCTCGGTGACGGCGAGCGCAGCGGTGGGCTCGTCGAGGATGAGCACGTGCGGGTCGAAGGACACGGCCCGGGCGATGGCCACGGCCTGGCGCTGGCCGCCCGAGAGGTTGCGCACCGTCACGCTGGTCAGCGGGATGCGGATGCGCAGCGCGTCCAGGTGTCGCCTGGCCTCCGCGTGCATGCGCCGCTTGTCGAGGAACAGGCCGCCGGCGGTGCGCGGTTCGCGACCGAGGAAGAGGTTGGCGGCCACGTCGAGGTCGTCGCAGAGCGCAAGGTCCTGGTAGACCATGCCGATGCCGGCGTCCCGCGCCTCCCTCGGGTTGGCGAACTCGGTGCGGAGACCGTTGACCCGTATCTCGCCCGAGTCCGGGATGACCGCGCCGGACAGTACCTTCATGGCGGTCGACTTACCGGCCGCGTTGTCCCCGACGAGGCCCACCACCTCGCCCGGGCGCACCCGGATGGTCACCCCGCGGAGCGCGTCGATCAGGCCGTAACGCTTGCGCACGTCGATCATCTCGACGCGGTACTCGTGCCGCGCCGGGGTGTCGCCGGCCGTCACTGGAAGATCTCGCGGTAGGGGTCGACGTTGTCACGGGTCACGATGGTGACCGGGACGTCGATCCGCTCGTCCACCTGCTCGCCGGCCGCCAGCGCCACGGCCGCGTCGACCGCTTCGACGCCCTCGGTCCTCGGGTCCTGCTGGACGACGCCGGCGACGTAACCGGCGTCGATGCCGTCGATGGCCTGGCTGGTGAGGTCCCATCCGAAGACCGTGACCCGGTCCTGGGCGCCCTGGCTCTGCACGGCGGCCACGGTGCCGAGCAGGGCGGGCTCGCCGGTGGCGTAGATGATGTTCATGTCCTGCTGGGCGGTGAGCAGGTTCTCGGCGGCGGTGGCCGCCCCCTCCTGGGTGTTCTCACCATCGACGGTCTGGACCACCTCGGCCCCGGCGGCCTGGACGGTGTCGGCGAAGCTGTCCTTGCGCAGGTTCTGGATGTAGGAGTTCAGCGCGCCGACCACGCCGATCGTCGGATCGATGTCCTGCTCGTCGGCGTAGGAGTTGACGAACTCGCCGATCTGCTCGCCGGCCGCCGCGTTGTCCACGCCCACCTGCACGCTGACCGCCGGGTCGTCGATGATCGCGTCCACGGCTATGACATCGACCCCGGCCTGGTCGGCGGCCTGGATGGCGGGTTTGATGCCCTCCACGTCGATGGCTACCACGATCACGGCGTCGTAGCCCTGCTGAACGAAGTTGGAGACGGCCTGGTTCTGCTGCACCGGGTCGTCGTTGGCGTTGAAGAGGGTCAGCTCGGCACCCGCGGCGGCGGCCGCCTCCTGGGCGCCCTCGTTCATCTGGTTGAAGAAGATCGCCTGCTGGTTGATCTGGACCAGGCCAATCCTGACCTGGCCGTCGGCGGACCCGCCGCTCTCCGCGCCGTCCGCGCCGCCCTCCCCCTCGCGGGAGCAGCCGGCGGTCAGCCCAACGCCCAGGGCGACGGTCAGCGAAGCCGCGACAACTCTGCCTGCGTAGCGGTATCTCATCGGATTTCTCGTTTCTCTTGCGTGGCACCGGGATGCGCGGCTCCGCGGAAGACGACTTCCGGCAATCGATTGCCCGGTGGCGCTGGACAGTAGAGGAGCTCGGGGAGTGGCGTCAAGGGCGAGTACTCGGATACCTTGCGGAAATATTCATGGCCGATGCTTGCAATCGATTTCTGACCGGGAGGGCTCCAGAGTCATGCCGACGATCCATGACGTGGCGCGGGAGGCAGGAGTGTCCGCCTCGACGGTCTCCCGCGCGCTGTCCGGCTCAAGGAAGGTCAGGCCGGAACTGGTGCGGCGCGTCAGCGAGGCCGCCGAGGCGCTCGGCTACCGGCACAACGCCGTGGCCCGCGCCCTGCGCACCAACCGCTCCGACACGATCGGCATGGTCGTCCCGCAGATATCCAACCCGTACTTCCCGCTGCTCGTCGAGGCGGTGGAGCGCCGGCTCCAGCGGTCGGACATCGAACTGCTGCTGTGCGACTCCAACCGGGACGTCGCCGTGGAGGCGCGCCGGCTCCAGGCCCTGGTGGACCGTCAGGTGGACGGGATCATCATCAGCCCGCTCGACGCGGTCGCCAGCGCGCGGGCGGTGCGGTCGACGGGCGAGCGGGTGCCCCTGATACAGGTGGACCGCCGGGTGGAGGGAGCCGTCAGTGACTGGGTGGGCGCGGACGACGACGCGGGCATAAGCCAGTTGGTGGACCTGCTGGTCGCCCGGGGCAGGCGGGGCCTGGTCCTCGTCAGCTCGGCCTTCACCAACTCGTCGGCGGTCGCGCGTGCCCAGGCGTTCGAAGCGGCCCTGGCACGGCACGGTCTGAGTCCCGCCCGCTCACCTCTGCTCGGGAGCTTCGAGGTGGCCTGGGGACTCGAGGCCGCCCGCCGGCTGACGCGGCGTGAGGCGGGCGCCGCGGAGGTGGACGGGGTGGTCTGCGGTAACGACGTGATCGCGCTGGGCATGCTGCGTGGACTGCGCCTCGCCGGGGTCCGGGTCCCCGACGACATGGCCGTCACCGGCTTCGACGACATCGCTTTCGCGGAGATCTCCGATCCGCCGCTGACGACCGTGCGGCAGCCCTGGGAAGCGATGGCCGACGAGTGCGTGCGGCTGCTGCTGCGCGCGGACCCCGTCCCGGGACCGCGCGGAATCGCGGTCGCGCCCGTGCTCAGGATCCGGGAGTCCACGCCCGTGGAGAGGAGCGAGCCATGAGGGGGAGCGGCCGCGTGGCCGGTGTACCCGACGTTGTCGAGTTGACTCGTGCGCTGGTCGCCGTCGACACCGTGGACCGGGACGAGACCACGGCGCTCGACGTCCTGGCGCCGCTGTTGGCGGACGCCGGCTTCACCCTCGAACTCTTCGAGCACGCGCCGGGGCGCGGCGGGCTGATCGCCGAGTGGTCCCCCGCTGGGCATGCGCCACCGCTGTGCCTGTCCGGCCATCTCGACACGGTGCCGATGGGCGCCGCCGCCTGGAGCCACGATCCGCTCGGCGGCGAGACGGCGGGCGACCGGCTTTACGGGCGGGGTACCAGCGACATGAAGGGCGGTGTCGCCGCCATGGTGGTGGCCGCGACCCGGGTCGCGGCCCTCCCCGGCCCGCACCGGGCCGGGCTCCGCCTGGTGCTCACGGCCGCGGAGGAGACCGGTTGTCGGGGCGCCGCGGGGCTCGCCGCGAGGCTGCGCGGCAGGCCCAGCGGCCCCTTGCTGATCGCCGAGCCCACCGCCAACCGGGTACTACACGGGCACAAGGGCGCCCTGTGGCTCGCGGCCGACACCTCGGGCGTCACGGCGCACGGTTCGACGCCCCACCTGGGCGAGAACGCGATCTATCCGCTGGCCAGGGCGGTGACGCGGCTGGCCGGGTTCGACTTCGGGGCGCCGCCCCATCCGATCCTGGGCTCGCCCACGCTGAACGTCGGCACCTTCGAGGGCGGACTCAACACCAACTCCGTGCCGGACCGCGCACGGGCCACGATCGACGTCCGGACGGTGATCGGGCAGCACCACGGGGGGCTCACGGAG
>NZ_SMKC01000080.1 GCF_004348315.1 Streptomyces sp. 8K308
GAACCTCGCCGTGAGACGCCTAGCGCGCAGCGGTCCGCATCTCGAACCACACCGACTTCCCCCACGGCAGCAGGTCCACGCCCCAGCGGTCGGCCAACGTGTCGACGAGGAAGAGGCCACGCCCCGTGACGACGTCCATCTCGCGGACCGGCAGCAGGCAGGGCAGCGCCCGGGACGGGTCCCTGACCTCGACGCGGATCCAGCCGCGGCGGCGGCGGATCCGCAGGCCGAAGGCGGGCGCGCCGGCGTGCTGGACCGCGTTGCCGACGAGTTCGGAGACCAGCAGCACCGCGTTCTCCGTGAGCTCGGCCGGCAGCAGCCAGCGGGTGCCGAACTGTTCGCGCGTCAGTCTCCTGGCGAGCCCGGCGGACTCGGGGCGGGACGGGAGCCGCACCTCCCGGATCGACGGATCGGCGCCGATGGGTTCGAGAGCCGCATCGGTCAGTTGCTCCTCGGGCATGAGGTCCCGCATGGGGGTGTCCGCCGCTGCTGCCATGCCCCCCATCATGGCGTGCATATGCCCCGAGCGTGGGCAGTTCCGTGGGAAGTGCCCCCCGGGGGTGAGCGGGGCCTGACCGGGCCGGCCGCCGCCGCGCTCAGTCGCGGGGCCAGAACCTGGCCTTGCCCGGGCCTTCCTCGACGAAGCTCCGCATGCCGTACTCCCGGTCCCGGGTCGCGAACAGGCCGGCGAACCATGAGCGCTCTATGGTGAGGCCCGTGTCGATGTCGGTCTCGAGGCCGCCGTCCACCGACTCCTTGGCGGCCCGCAGAGCCATCGCGGGGCCGGTGGCGAGCCGCGCGGCCCAGGCGTGCGCCTCGTCGAACACCTGGTCGGCCGGTAGCACCCGGTCCACCAGGCCGATCGTGTGTGCCTCGTCCGCCGCCACCTGACGGCCGGTGAAGATCAGGTCCTTGGCCCTCGACGGGCCGACGAGACGGGCCAGCCGCTGCGTGCCGCCGGCGCCCGGGATGAGGCCGAGGAGGATCTCCGGCTGGCCGAGCCTCGCGTCCTCGGCCGCGTACCGCACGTCGGCGCAGAGCGCCAACTCGCAGCCGCCGCCCAGCGCGTAGCCGGTGATCGCGGCGATCACCGGCTTGGGCACCCGGGCGATGGCGGTGAAGGCGTCCTGGAGGCCACGGGAGCGGGCCACCATCGCCTCGTGGTCCATCGCCCGCATCTCCTTGATGTCGGCCCCGGCCGCGAACGCCCGGTCGCTGCCGCGGAGCACCACGGCGCGCACGTCGTCCCGGCCGGTGACCTCGCCGGCCAGCTCGCGCAGCCGGTCCTGGGTGGCGATGTCCAGCGCGTTGAGCGGCGGACGGTCGAGTCGGATGGTGCCGACGCCGTCCGCCACCTCCAGATGAACGGTCATGCGCGCCAGGCTAGTCAGCCGGGGTCACACGCCCCAGTCCTCCCACGGCATGTTCCACCCGTTGAGGCCGTTGTCGGGGGCGATGACGTCGTCGTTGGAGTTGACGACCTCGACGACGTCTCCCACGATCGAGTTGGCGAAGAACCAGGCGGCGGGGGTGTCGGGGTCGCCGGCGCCCCGGACGTCGCGCAGGCCGATGCAGCCGTGGCTGGCGTTCTCGTTGCCGAAGACGTCGCCGCCCCAGTAGTTGCCGTGGATGAAGGTGCCCGAGGTGGAAAGCCGCATGGCGTGCGGCACGTCCGGGATGTCGTACTCGCCGCCGTAGCCGACGGTGTCGCCGTTCATCCGGGTCTCGACCAGCTGCTCCGTGATGACCATGCGGCCGTTCCAGGTCTCGTAGCCCGGGGCGCCGGTGGTGACCGGGATGGTGCGGATGGACTCGCCGTCCCTGACCACGTCCATGGTGAGGGTGTCCACGTCGACCGTGCTGACCTGGCTGCGGCCGATGGTGAAGCCGAAGTCCTCGCGGGCCGTGCCGTAGACGCCGGGCGCGCCCTCCACGCCGCGGATCCGCAGGCGCACGTCGACCTGGGTGCCCGGCTCCCAGTACTCCTCGGGACGGAAGTCGATCCGCTGGTCGCCGAACCAGTGCCCCCTGACCTCGACCGGCGGCTCGGTCACGATCTGGATCGCGTCCCGCACCTCGTCGGTGTTCTCGATCGGCGTGTCGAAGGTGAGCGAGAGCTCCATGCCGACGCCGACCTCGGCGCCGTCGGTGATGTTCCAGTTGCTGGTGAAGGTGGCCCCGGCCGCCAGCGTGGTGAAGCTGGTGGTCCTGGTGGCCTCGGTGCCGGCCGCGTTCTCGCCGACCACGGCGACGGTGTACTCGGTGTCGTTGGCGAGGTGTTCGGTCGGCTCCCAGCCGGTCGCGTCCTCGGTGAGCTCGCCCGCCACCTCGGTGCCCTCGGGGTCGGTGACCAGGACCTCCGTCAGGGTGCCGTCCTCGGCGGCCACCCGCAGCTCGCCCGAGGTGGGCACGTCTGTCGCGCCGTCATCGGGCGTGATGGAGATGGACACTTCGGACGCCTCGGTCGGCCCGTCGTCCGGATCGGTCCCACGGTCCTGGCCGCCGCCCCCGCTGCACGCCGTCACCGTCAGCAGCAGCGCCCCCAGCAGCGCCGCCGTCGCCCTTGAGACCCGTCTTCTCGCACGCCGCGTTCTCAATTGTTTCGCTCTCTCCCTCGCGCGCGAAACCCCGCGCGCCTCCCCACTGTTTGATCAGGTAATCACACTGGTGCGGATGGGGAGCCCCGCCTTCTGTCACCGTTCCGCTGCAGTTCGGCCTGGTCGCTGCGGCCGGCCGCCCGGTCAACCATGGCAAAATGCGCTTCCCGGGCATTTGGGGCGGAATATCGACGGGAGGGCCGCCGTGCGCCACGCACCCCAGGCCGGGCCGGCCGACGTCTGGCCCGGCCGGCCCGAGCCGCTCGGCGCCCGGTTCGGCCCGGGACCAGGCGCGGTGGAGGGCACCAACTTCGCGCTGTGGGCGGGCGGCGCCGACGCCGTCGAGCTCTGCCTCTTCGACGACGCGGGACACGAGACCCGACACCCGCTCCCCGAGCTGACCCACGAGATCTGGCACGGCTTCCTCCCCGGCGTCCGCCCGGGACAGCGCTACGGCTACCGGGTGCACGGCCGCTGGGACCCGGCCACCGGCGCCCGCTGGAACCCGGCGAAGCTGCTGCTCGACCCCTACGCCAGGGCCGTCGACGGCGAGTTCGACACCACGCCGGCCGAGGTGCACGGCCACACCCGCGACCACCCGGTTGCCGAACTCGCCGACACCGTGCGCGACGGCCGCGACTCGGCGCCGTTCGTCCCCAAAGGCGTGGTGGTGGCCGACGCCAGGTCGCCGGCCGCGCCGCGCCCGCGCACCGACTGGGCCGACTCCGTCATCTACGAGCTCCACGTGCGCGGGTTCACCATGCGCCACCCCGGCGTCCCGCCAGAACTCCGCGGCAGCTACGCGGGGCTCGGGCACCCCGCGGCCGTCGAGCACCTCACCCGACTCGGCGTCACCGCCGTCGAACTGCTGCCCGTCCACCAGTTCGCGCACGACGCGCGCTTCGTGCGCCGCGGCCTACGCAACTACTGGGGCTACGACTCCGTCGGCTACTTCGCCCCGCACGCCGGCTACAGCGCCTCCGGCACCCGCGGCGAACAGATCGGCGAGTTCCGCGCCATGGTCGACGCGCTGCACGAGGCCGGCATCGAGGTCATCCTCGACGTCGTCTACAACCACACGGCCGAGGGCGGCGAGCGCGGCCCCACCCTCTCGCTGCGCGGCATCGACAACGCCGGCTACTACCGGCTCGCCACGAACCCGCGCCACTACGCCGACTACACCGGCTGCGGCAACACCCTGCATGTCGTCCAGCCCCAGGTGCTGCGACTGATCACCGACTCGCTGCGCTACTGGGTCCAGGAGATGGGCGTCGACGGCTTCCGCTTCGACCTGGCCGCCGCCCTGGCCCGCGCCATGCACGACGTCGACATGCTCTCGCCGTTCCTCGCCGTGATCGCCCAGGACCCGGTGCTGCGGCGGGTCAAGCTCATCGCCGAGCCGTGGGACGTCGGCAGCGGCGGATACCAGGTCGGCGCCTTCCCGCCGCTGTGGACCGAGTGGAACGACCGCTACCGCGACACCGTCCGCGACTTCTGGCGCGGCGCGCTGCCCGAGCTCGGCGACCTCGGCTACCGGCTCTCCGGATCCAGCGACCTCTACGCCAGCAGCGGCCGCCGCCCCTACGCCTCCGTCAACTTCGTGACCGCGCACGACGGGTTCACCCTGCGCGACCTCGTCTCCCACGAGCGCAAGCACAACGAGGCCAACGGCGAGGACAACCGCGACGGCAGCGACGACAACCGCTCCTGGAACTGCGGGGTCGAGGGCCCCACCGACGACCCCGCCGTCGCCGCGCTGCGCCGCAGGCAGCAGCGGAACCTGCTCACCACGTTGCTGCTGTCCACCGGCGTGCCGATGCTGCTGGCCGGCGACGAGTTCGGCCGCACCCAGGCCGGCAACAACAACGCCTACTGCCAGGACAACGAACTCAGCTGGCTCGACTGGTCGTTGGCCGATGACCCCGAGTGGCGGCCGCTGCTCGACCTCACCCGGCGGCTGATCAGGCTGCGCCACGACCACCCCGTGCTGCGCCGCCGCGCCTTCTTCTCCGGCCGCCCGCACGGTCCGGCCGGACTGCGCGACCTCTGTTGGTTCACGGCCGACGGGCGCGAGATGACCGAGGCAGACTGGAGCGCGCCGAGCACCACGTTGGGCATGTTCCTGTCCGGCCGGGACATCCCCGGGCGCGACCCGGCCGGCGGGCCGATCGTCGACGACAGCTTCCTGCTGCTGCTGCACGCCGGGGCCGAGCCGCTCGACTTCCCGCTGCCCGGGCCGCCCTGGGCCTCCGCCTACCGGCTGCTGGTCGACACCGCGCGCGAGGACCAGGACCTGCCGCCCCACACCACGCACCCCGGCGGCGGCACGCTCCGACTCCAGGACCGCTCCGCGCTGTTGCTGCGGGCCGAGTGACGTCCCGGAAGTATTGCAGGACCGACACAAAGCCGCCCGTGGCGCGTGCGGTGTCAGTGGCAGTGCGTAGTGTGCTGTTCAGCCGCCGACGCCGGCGGCCGGGCACCGGAGAAGGGGAAAAGCCAGTCATGGGTCTCAACTTGTCGAAGGGGCAGGCCATCAGCCTGCAGAAGCAGGACGGCGGCTCGCTGAGCGCCGTGCGGATGGGCCTCGGCTGGCAGGCGGCGCCCCGGCGCGGGCTCTTCAGGTCCCGGAGCCAGGAGATCGACCTGGACGCCTCGGCGGTGCTCTTCGCCGACAAGCAGCCCGTCGACGTGGTCTTCTTCCAGCACCTGGTCAGCGACGACGGCTCCGTGCGGCACACCGGCGACAACCTGGTGGGCGGCGCCGGGCAGGGCGGGGACGACGAGGCGATCCTCGTCGACCTGCCGCGGGTGCCGGTCCACATCGACACCATCGTCTTCACGGTCAACTCCTTCACCGGCCAGTCCTTCGCCGAGGTGGAGAACGCGTTCTGCCGCCTGGTCGACGAGACCAACGGCCAGGAGCTCGCCCGCTACACGCTGACCGGCGGCGGCCCCTACACCGCGCAGGTCATGGCCAAGGTGAGCCGCCAGGGCGGGGGCTGGCAGATGACCGCCATCGGCGAGGCGGCCAACGGCCGCACCTTCCAGGACCTGATGCCCGCGCTGGTGCCGTACCTGTAGTTCGGGCCGGCGCCACCGATACCATCCGGGGCCCGGCCGGTCGGGCCGGGCACAGCAGACAGCGGCGAACACACAGCGCGAGCAAGGAAACGACAGGGGGCGCGGCGATGGCGGCCGAGCTGATCCGCGGGCAGAACCATCCACTGACCGACACCCGACTCGAGGTCCGGGTGTCGGCCGGACAGCCGGTCGTGGCCGGGGTGACGCTCAACGACGACCAGGGGCGGATGCGGGACACGGCGTGGATAGCGCATCCGGCCTCGCCCCGGCTGCCGGGGATCGAGGTGTCCCGGCAGGCCGCGGCGGACCACCGGCTCGCGGTCGACCTGGACGCGCTGCCCGAGGCCGTGCACCGGGCCAACGTGCTGCTCGCCCTGCCGGCGGGGGTGGGCGGCCCGGCCAGCTTCGGCGCGGTGGCCGCGCCCACCATCGCCGTCACCGGCCTGGACGGCACCGAGATCGTCCGCTACACGGTCACCGACCTCGCCACCGAGTCGGCCATCGTCGCGGTCGAGCTGTACCGGCGCGGCGGCGGCTGGAAGGTGCGCGCCATGGGCCAGGGGTACGCGGGCGGGCTCGCGGCCATGCTGGAGGACCAGGGCCTGCCGCAGGCGCGGCAGTTGGCCACCACCATCAACGAGGCGGTGGCCAGCATGGCCCGCTCGGTCGCCACGCCCCCGCCGGCGCCGGCCCCCACCCAGGCACCGGCCGCCACCGGTTCGTCGCCCGGCCGGCCGGACCAGCCGGTCGCCGGGGACGCGGCCGGGCACACCATGGAGGAGCGGCTCTACAACCAGGTCTGGGGCATGTTCGAGGACCTGGCGAGAACGACGGCCGCCTACCGCAGCGCGGTCGACTTCGCCGACTCCCGGATGGAGCGCGAGCTCGACCAGGTGCTGTCTGATCCCAGCACCCGGGTCGGCCCGGCCGCCGACGCGGCCCGCGTCCAGGCCCGCGCCAAGCACGGTCAGCTGGTCGACCAGGCGCGCGCCGCGTTCGAGCGGGACGTGGCGCAGTTGGTCGCCGAGTCCGAGGTCGTCGAGCCGGCGCTGCCGCTCGCCTTCGCCCGCTGGGACAACCCGGTCTGGCAGGCGTACCAGGTGCCGGGCGAGACGCCGATGGCGCTGCGGCTCGGCGACCTGAGCCTGCCGGAGCGCGCCGACCTGCGGATCCCGATGCTGGTGCGGCTGCCGCTCCAGCGGGGCCTGTGGGTCGACGCCGGGCGGCGCGTCGCCGCCTCGCCCGAGGCCGCGGCGGTGGACGCGGACGGCATGCGGCGGCTGGCCGCCGAGACGGCCACGGCCGTGGTGGCCAGGCTGCTCGCGGTCCACCCGGTCGGCGCGTTCAACGTGCAGGTGATCGACCCGGCGGGCAGCGCGGCCGGCGCGCTGGCGCCGCTGCTGAGCACCGGCGCGCTGCGCGAGAAGCCGGCCCTGGGCCACGCGGGGGTCAGCACCGTCCTCGACCGGCTCACCCAGCGCGTCGACCTGATCCAGATGGCCGTCCGCAGCGGCGCCGTCGACTCGCTGCCACCCGACCTCGACCCGGCGGAACAGCTGCTCCTCGTCCACGACTTCCCGCACGGCTTCGACGACCGGGCCGTTACCCAGCTGCGCTACCTGGCGGACGAGGGACCCTCGATAGGGGTCAACCTGATCATGGTCGCCGACCGCGAGGACGCCCGGGCCTACGGCCCGGTGCTCGACCCGCTGTGGCGCTCCCTGCTGCGGATCACCCCGGTGCCCGACGACCATCTCGCCGACCCCTGGGTGGGCCACTCCTGGACCTACGAGCCGCCCCTGGCGCCCGGCGGCAGCCGGGTGGTCTCCCAGGTCCTCGAGCACCTGGCCGTCGCCCGCCAGCGCTCGGCGCGGTGACCGAGGGGCGCGGCCGGTGCCGGTGGGCCCCCGACCCCGGTTCTCAGGGGGCCATGACCGGGTGGACGCTGCCGGCGGCGGCCAGCGCCCGGTGCAGGGCGAGCTCCGCGGTGGCCGCCTCGGTGAGCAGGATGCCGGTGCAGCCGCGCTGGTCGTCGAGGTAGCGCACCCGGTCGCCGGGGGAGAGGGTGGGGTACCACTCAGGGGCCCCGGGGAAGGTGGGCAGGGTGTCGAGGCCGGTCCAGCCGGTGAGGGTGCCGGCGCTCGCGGGGTAGACGAGGACGAAGCCGGTGGCCGGGCCCGCGTCGCGCTCCGCGTCGAGCAGCGCGGGGCGGCGGCCGAGGGTGGTGTCGATCAGGGCGTGGTAGACGTTGGTGGCCAGGCGGCGGCAGAGGGCCTCGCCGACCAGCGCGCCGCCGATCCGCCGGTTGATCTCGACGAGTTCCGGACCCTGTTCGGTGAGCACGAACTCGACGTGCGCGAAGCCCGCCTCGTGCCCGACGGCGGCGAGCAGCCGGCCGAGCCACTCCTCGATCGAGGCCGCCTCAGGACCTGGCAGGGCCACCGGGAAGGCGGCGGCCTCCTCGCGCACGGCCGGCTCGGGCGACACCAGGCGGCTGCACACGCCCAGCAGCCTGGTGTGGCCCGACCAGCTGAGGGTCTCGGCGCTGTAGAG
This sequence comes from Streptomyces sp. 8K308, assembly GCF_004348315.1. Lineage (GTDB taxonomy): Bacteria > Actinomycetota > Actinomycetes > Streptomycetales > Streptomycetaceae > Streptomyces. The sequence continues at coordinate 8,232 of NZ_SMKC01000080.1, forward strand.
CGGCCCGGCCGCCAGCGGTTCGGCGAACAGGCCGCCGCGCAGCGGGGTGCCGGCGGCGGCGGTCAGCGCGGCGCGCAGCGCGGCCTCGTCGCGCACCAGCCACACGCCGCGCGACGAGGTGCCCGCGGTGTCCTTGAGCACGGCGGGCAGCCCGATCGTGTCCAGCACGGTCGCGGCGTCGGCCGCCGGGTCACCGCCGGTCAGTGTCCTGGCCGGCAACCGGCTGAGGCCGCGGTCGTGCAGCAGGGCGCGGACCGCCGCCTTGTCGCGGAGCAGCCGGACGGTGGCGGGGGCGGGGCCCGGCAGCCCGAACTCGGCGGCGAGGTCGGCGGCGACGATGCCGAAGGTGTCGGTGGAGTTGATCAACCCGGCCAGGTCGGGGATCCGGGCCAGCGCGGCGGCGCCGGCGGCCGGGTCGAGGGTGTCCACGTCGACGACGTCGAGGGCGTCGGGCCGGAGTTGGGCCAGCTCGTGGCGGTAGACGGCGCGGTCCGAGGTCAGCAGGGCGAGCCGGTGCCCGGCGTCGGCCGCCGCCGCCACGATGCGGCCGAGGCCGAAGGAGAGTAGTTCGAGCGCGGCGATGGTCATGGCACGTCCTCCAGGACGGTGGCGTGGGGCACGTGGCGGGCCCGCTCCGGGGCTTCGGCGCCGCGCCAGGCCATCACCGACCAGGGGGGCACGAGGTCGGCGAGCCGGGTGACGCGGCGCGGCCGGAGCGCGCGGGCGTCCGGCATCTCGCGGTGCCGGGCGAATGCCCGCTCCACGTAGCGGTGTCCGGTGTCGGGGCCGATCACCAGGTGGGTGCGCTCCGGCTGGTGGGCCGCCTCCCAGCCGGCGGCCAGGTAGGCGGCGCCGGTGGACAGGCCGGCGAAGACCGCGTGGTCGCGCAGCAGCCCGACGGCGCCCGCCGTGGCGTGCCGGAAGTCGATCCAGTGCAGGCTGTCATAGAGCCGGTGGCGCACGTTGCCGAACGGGATGGCGCTGCCGATGCCGGCGATGATCGCCTCGGGGTCGCCGATGTGGTCGCTGCCGAAGGTGACGCTGCCGAACGGCTGGAGCCCGACCAGTCGGACGTCGAGGCCGCGCCGGCGCAGCGGCAGCACGAGGCCCGCGGTCGAGGCGCCGGTGCCGACCGCGCCGACCACGGTCAGCGCCTGCCCGGGCAGCGCGGCGGCGACCAGGTCGGCGAACTCCTGGTAGCCGGCGTAGTGGACGGGGTCGTGGTACTGCCGCATCCAGTGCGTGCCTGGCCGCTCGGCGAGTATCTCGCGGACCCGCCGCACCCGCCGTTCCTGGTCGAGGCGGAGGTCCTGGGAGGGCGGCATCTGGTCGACGGTGGCGCCCAGGATCTCCAGTTGGACGCGCATGGTGGCGTCCACGGTGGTGGAGGCGACGATGTGGCAGCGCAGCCCGTACCGGTGGCAGGCCAGGGCGAGGGCGAGCGCGTAGATGCCGCTCGAGCTGTCGATCACGGTCCCGCCGGGGCGGATCGTGCCGCGCTCCAGCAGGGTGCGGACGGCGCCGAGCGCCGCGTAGACCTTCAGCGTCTCGAAGCGGGCCAGCAGGGTGTTGGGGGTGAGGCGGACCAGGTCGGGGGCCTTGAGGGCGTCGCTGATGTGGTCGTGGACCCGTGCGCCCATGGCGGTCACCGGGCGGCGGCGCGGGTGCCGCGCACCACGAGCCGCCCCGCGTGCTGGTCGTAGGGGGTGGCGTCGAAGCCGCCGTAGCAGGCGACGTCGACGAAGCCGGCCGCCTCGAACAGCGCGCACAGCTCGACCCCGCTGTAGAGCCAGCAACTGATCGACGCCTCGCGCGCCGTGCCGTCCCTGACCAGGGTCCAGTCGGTGCGCAGCCGGCGCCAGCCGTCCAGGACGGTGTCGCGCTGGACGACGTAGCCGCTGTCCTCCAACTCCACCAGCTGCGGGCGGCCGATCCAGCCGGCAAGCACCTCCTTGCCGAGCACGTCGACGATCAGCTGCCCGCCGGGCACCAGCGAGTCGTGCGCGTTGCGCAGCACCCGAGCGTTGTCCGCCGGGTCCTCGAAGTAGCCGAAGGAGGTGAAGACGTTGAGCACCACGTCGAAGGATTCCGGTTCGCGGAAGGCGAGCATGTCCGCGCGTATCAGCCGGGGAGTGGGAACGCCGGCCTGGGCGCACGCCGTTTCCGCGCGGTTCAGCATGGTCGGGCTCAGATCGACCCCGGTGACCTGGTAACCGCAGCGCGCGAGCGGTACCAGAAACAGCCCGGGGCCGCAGCACAGATCGAGCACCCGGGATCCCTCGGGAAACTCGAGGAGCGGGGCGCCGGCCACCAGACGTGCCGCCTCATCGGCCCTTCGGGCCGAGAACATCGTGCTGGAGAAGTCCGACCATAAAGTCTCGTCCTCGTACCACCGCATTCGCGGGCACCTCTGTTTCGGGAGAGAGTGAAGGACTTTCATGCCGCGCGGAACGGTAGTCCAAGGACGGTGCGTCGACAAGGGAATGGAAAGGGAAAAGGAGAAGCGGAAAGGGCGGGAACTCGGGAGCTATTTCGGCCGACTAAAGGGAGGGGCTTTTCGCTCGCCGGGGCCGCCGCCGGTTCCGCGTTCTCGTGGGGTACTTGAGCAGTCGGTCGTGGTCGGCGGCGGGTTCCCGGCGGTGCCGCACCGGATGCCGGAGCGGCCCCGGGCCGCCGCTCACAGGCGTGAGCGGTGGCCCGCGTAGTCGCCCCAGGTGGAGGGCCCGTTCATCAGCTGGTGCCAGGTGGGCCACGTGGCGCCCGTGTGCTGGCGCACCAGTTCGCCCGGCACGGTGAACGGCGGCGCCTTGTGCGGCTTGGCGAGTGCCTGGCCGACGATCGCGTCGTAGAGCACGGCCGCCGCGTGCAGCCTGGGCAGCCTCGCGTGCACGGCGTCGGCGTAGTCGGCCGGCAGCAGCGGCGGGTCCTCGTCGCCCAGGTCGACGCCGGCGCCGAGGGTGACCAGAGCGATCTCGGGGCGCTTGCGCAGCGCCACCTCCGCGTTCAGGTGCAGCGCGATCGCGTCCCAGACGATCTCGACCCGGTCCTGCGCCACGCCCTCCTCGGTCAGGAAGCGGGCGGCCAGGTCGGCGCCGTCCAGGGTGAACAGTTGGTCGCCATCACCCTCGGCGCTGAGTCCGGCGTCGTGCCACAGGCAGCCGAGGAAGAGCAGTTCGTCGTCGTAGTCGCGCCCGGGCAGCAGCCCCTGGCGCTCACCGACCGCGCGCCCGTAGAGGTAGGCGCGCAGGCTGTGGTTGAGGAGCGCCGGTTCCAGCAGGCCCTCGACGCGGCGGAGGGCCTTCCCCGCGAGCTCGGTCTCGGGGAAGGGCGGCGTGTTCTGGTCGGCCATGGTGTCGTCAGTTCCTTTCCGTGGCGTCTGGTTTGGCGCCTGGTTCGGCCCGCTCGATCCGTCGCAGGGCGAGCAGCCCGCCGACGCCTGGGATGACGGCGCGCCAGCGGGCGGCGGGGGAGGTGGTGGCATGCCAGGTGACCGCGATGGTCATCAGGTAGGCGGTGCCGTGCAGTGGGCCGGCCAACGAGGAGACGGCCGCCGCGTGCACGGTGGCGAGGTTGAGCAGCAGGAGCACGAGGGAGGCGGCCTCGACGGCGGCCGCGGGGCGCAGGGCTCTCATCGGGTTCAGGCTCCGGTCGTCGATCCGGGGCGCACGATCATCAGGACCACGACGATCGCCCAGAGCAGGTTGAAGACTCCGGTCAGCATGGCGAGCCGGGCGGCGGCGCCGGGGACGACCTCGCCACCGGCCGCGGCGAGCACCCGCGCCTGGCCGGGCAGGATCGCCAGCGCGAGGACGGCCGCGGCGATCGCGGTCAGCACGATCGAGACGATCAGCCAGGCGTCGGTCAGCACGCCGAGTTGGGCTCCGGTGGCGAGCCCGAAGACCGGGACGGCGATGCCGAAAAGCGCGTATCCCCGGCATATCCGGTGCAGCAGCGCGGCGCCCGCGCCCGGCTCCGGCTGCCGTGCGTGGCGCGGAAAGATCGAGGCGGCCACGGCGACCGGACCGATGGCCAGGATCGCCGCGAGGACGTGAAGGGACAACAGCAGCTTGGCCATCGGGTGGCTCCCCCAAGCGAGAGGCTGAATATGTTGGCTGCCAATGCATAGTACGGCAACGCGTCCGCGCTTCGTGATCGCCCACCCGTCTCGGGGAGGTCCCCGAGGGCGAAGTGCGGGACGAGCCGGGGACTTACCGGATCGCGACGCGTCACGGGCCGGGCCGATCCTGGGAAGGGCCCCGGAGCGTCCGGGGCGAGGGGAGGGACCCACATGGCCGCGGACCCCCGCGCCTGGACGCCGGCCGCCCACGCCGCCACCCACGTCGACCTGTTCGCGCTCGCCGGGATCGCCACGGTTCTCGTCACCCGGGCCTTCCTGGCCCAGGCCGGCTACCCCAAGCTGGGCGGGGACGGCGGCAGCCTGCACATCGCCCACATGCTGTGGGGCGGGCTGCTGATGGCCGCCGCCGTCCTCCTCACCGTCTGCTTACTCGGGCCCGCGGTCCGGCGCGCCGGGGCGCTCGTGGGCGGCGTCGGCTTCGGGCTCTTCATCGACGAGATCGGCAAGCAGGTCACGGACGAACCCGGCTACTTCTACCAACCGGCCGCCGGCCTCATCTACGTCAGCTTCGCCCTGCTCCTCGTCCTCGCCCGGCTGGTGCGCCGCCGGGCGGCCGACCCGGCGCGGCTCACCGCCGAGCGGCGCACCGCGCACGTCGCCGACCTCGCCCTCGCCGGTGTCACCCGCGGCCTCACCGCCCGGCAAAGGCGATCCGCGCTCGCGCTGCTCGCGGACTCGGAGCGGGACGTCGACCAGGCCCTGGCCGCGCTGCTCTCGGCCGTGCCGGAGCGCGCCCCGGCCGAGCGCCGCCGGGCCCTGGCGGCCGGCACCGTGCGCGCGCTGCGGCGCCTCGCCAGGACGCGTCTCGCCACCGCGCTCGCCGTCGGATGCGTCGTCACCGAGGCAATGCTGCTCACCTGCTGGCTCCTCGCCGACCTCGCCGGCGGTCGGCTGTCCGGCGACCCGCAGGTGGGCGCCAGCGTCGGCATCCTGCTCAGCGCCGCCGCGTCGGCGGCCCTCGGGGTGGCCGGGCTGCTGTGGCTGCGCCGGGACCGGGCGACCGCGCTGCGGCTGTGCTGGCTGGCCCTGCTCACCGACGTACTGGTGGGCCAGGTCTTCAAGTTCACCGTGAACCAGTTCGCCGCCGTCACCGAACTCGCCGTCGACCTGGCGCTGTTGTGGGTGCTGTCCCTCGCCCTCCCGGCGCGGCGTGGGGCGCCCGGGACCGGCTGGCCCCGGGCGCCCCACGGTTCATCCGCCGGGGTGTCAGGGTGACGTCGCGGTGCCGAACTGGTGGAAGGCGTCGAAGACGAGCCGGCCGCTGACGACCTCGATGGTGACGGTGTGGCGGCCGGGCCGCAGCGAGGTCAGGGAGTAGGCGGCGGCCCGCTCCCCGGTCGCCGTGACGGCCAGGTCGTCGGCCACCAGCTCGCCGTCGACGTGGACGTCGACGGTGGCCGAGGTGCCGTCCCCGTCGATCGCGAACCCGCTGCCCCGGAAGGGCACCGTGAGCACGGCCCCGGCCCCGCCGTCGGAGCGCGTGCGGTACAGGTAGGCGTGCCCCGCGGTGACGCTGTGCGTCCACGAGCCGGCCGGCCCGGAGAACTCCACGCGCTCGTCGCCGTTGTCGACGCGTTCGGTGGCGTAGGGGGCGTGTCCCGGGACCGAGGCGACCTCCAGGTTGTCGAACCGGTTCTGGTAGAAGCCACTGGAGATCACCACGCGGCCGGTCACGGTGTCGGCGGCGCGGTCGGTGTACGCGAACACGCGCTCACCGTCGACGTAGCCGACGTACTCGTTCCCGCGCAGGTCGAGCCGGATGGTGTGCGAGGCGGCCGGATTGAAGTCCCGCAGGGTGCCGCCGAGCAGCGTGCCCCGGGCGGCGCCGGTCGGGAAGGCCCTGACGTCGCCGCGCTTCATCAGCCCCCAGGTGCCGTCCGGCTGCACGACGAAGGTGATCCCGTCGTGCACGTTCCCGCCGCTGCCCCGGGAGTTGCGGCCGCCGAGGGCCACGTAGTTCTCGTAGTACGCGTCGGGGTCGTCGTCGACCTTCAGCGCCGGGTCGTAGGAGGTGAGGTCGAACGCGAAGTCCATGCTCACCGAGTAGTTCGCCCAGTGGTCGTCGCCGATCAGAGTGTGGGGGTAGGAGTTGCCGCCGTACCGCCAGAGACCCGGCTTGTTCCAGTAGGGGATGTTCTGCTGGAGGTGGTTGCCGCCGGCAGGACCGTCACCGGTCGTCTCGACCTCGAACGCGCCGCCCATGTCGGTGGCGTAGCGCGGGCTGCCGCCCCGGCGTTCGACGTAGTCGAGGCGTTGGCCCGCCACAGCGGTCTCCGGGTACTCGTCGTACTCGAAGTCGTCGTGGTAGAGCGTGCCGCCGGGCCGGCCCACGTCCAGCACCGTGCGCTCGTACGGCTCCGAGGAGCCCGGCCGGTACTCCGGCACGCCGCGCAGCGTCGTGATCGTGGAGATCGAGTACGGCGCCAGGGTGACGGTGAACGTGCTGCCGCCGTCCCCGTCGGGCCTGGTGGCGACCCGCCCCAGGTTCTGGAACCAGTTCTCGTCGTAGCGCTCGCCCGCGTCCGGGCCCCGGGTCTCGAACCTGGTGAGGCCCCTGGACTGGGCCCGCCCCATGTCCGTGACCGTCACGGTGACCGAGGCCGGGTTTGGCGCGTCGTTGGTCAGGACGGTGGAGAAGTCGGTGCGGCGCGGGTCGGCCAGGGTGAGCCGGCTGACGCCGCTGTCCCCGATGCCGTCGCCGGCGGACCAGCCCGTGCCGTACGAGGCGCCGCCGTCGACGTAGTGCCAGGCCCGGTCGGGTCCCGTCTCGGCGAAGGCCGTGAAGTGCCGCACCATCTGCACCCCGCTGTCCAGCTCGTACCAGCCCGACCACGGGTCGTGCGCGCCGATCAGCTGCTTCGCGCTGTAGGTGCCGTTCTGGTAGAACGCGCTGATCGCGGGCTGGAAGAGGTGGCGGGTCTGGCCGGAGTCGGAGGGGAGCGGTCCCGCGGCGGCGTCGTTCCGGCCGGCGTTGTGGTAGCCGAAGATGACGCGGTTGGCGATGTCGAGCGTGCCCTGGGGCCCGGTGATGCCGCCGTCGCCGGCCAGTTGGACCCGGTTGCGCGACATCGAGGTGGGGGCGATGCCCTCCGAGTACCAGAACTCCTTCGCGTAAACCGTGTTGAGGATGCGGATGGCCCGGTCGGCCTGCGAGGTGTAGTGGATCGAGACGGCGTCGACGCTCGTCAGCAGCGCGGCCGGGTCGAGCGGTCGGCCGTCCGTGCCGGTGGTGGGCTCGTCCGGGTCGCCGATCATGTAGTGGTACGTCGTCGAGTCGCCCTCGGCCGGCGGGTACACGACGCCGTCCGAGCGGGTCCAACCGTCGTACTCCCGGCCCGGGAACACCACCCGGTAGACCTTCTCGCCGGCCAGGTCGCCGACGTAGGCGACGTCGTGCGCGACATTGGTGTAGACGCCGTTCCCGTCGACCGGGTGCTCGGGATCGGCGTCGTCGGCGTCGATCGCGACCGGGCGCTCAAGACGGTCGATCGCGGCGACCTCGTCCTCGTCGAGCACGCGGACCAGGTCGTTGGCGAAGCCGCGGCCCTTGATCTCGTCGGCGCCCACGAACCTGATCCGCGAGGCGTAGTCGTAGCGCGGCGCGCTCGCAGGACGTGAGTCCTCGGCCAGGCGCCGTTCCAGGTAGTCGAGGAAGGGCAGCACGTCGGCGCGGTCGTAGTTCTCGTTCTTGCCGATGCCGATCCAGTCGATCTCCATCCCGAACGCGTCGTGGACGGCGTCGATGGTTCGCTTGTACCAGGTGTAACGGGCCTCGAGGCCCGCCGCCAGGCCGCCCTCGGCGGCCTCCTCGACCCACCGCGGGTCCGCCCAGCGCAGCAGGCTGACCTCGATGTCCGGGTTGATCGACCTGGCGTCGGCGGCGAAGTGCCAGCCGGCGCCGGCCAGCACGTCGGCCTCCTCGTCCGCGGCCCGCATGGAGGCGGGCTCGGTCCCCGACGAGGTGTTGGTGTCCGAGCCGAGTTCGACCTTGACCTCGGTCAGGCCCATGCCGGTCACCGGATGGAAGAGGGTGTTCAGCAACTCCCAGTACTGCTCGGGGTTCTCCTCCTTGTAGTCGAGCAGCAGCCGGGAGGTGTTGTTGCACGAGACCGCCCCGAACCCCCGGAAGAGGTCGGCGGGGTTCCGGTTGATGGCGTCACCGTCGATCGTGAACGCCTGCTCGATCGGCGCGGTTCCTCCGCTGCCGGCGGCGGCGCTGGTGGTGGCGCTGGCGGTGGTCGAGTGGGGCGCGCCGAGCCAGGTCAACAGGAGCACCATCAGCGCTGGGAGTGTTACGGCCGTTCGTCTGAGTCCACGTGGCATCTGCATCGAAGCCTCGATTCCGGTCGTCAACGCAAGCCGGCTCACGCTAAGCCGAGCCGGTCACGCACGTACCGTGTCGGCGAACAACCGATCAGAACCGATCACTTTCGCAAGCGCGTGGCTGTCAGCCCTTCAGCAGGGCGGCGCCGGCCACGGAATGCGAACGCCTGTGTCAGCGGTTGGGTGGGCAGTAGGCTGCGATGGACGCGGGGTGAGGGGGTTCATGTCCGGACGCAGACGGCGGCGTGAGGCGGCGTTGGAGCTGGCCCGGGTGGCGGTCGCGGCGGTGGCGCCGGAGGAGTTGCCGCTGCTGAGGCGAACGCGGCGGCCAGGCCCCGCAGACCCGGCCGGAGCGAGGATGTCGGGCAGTGGTGACGCACTTGTCGATGGTTGTGGGAGGCATGGCGGTTCTTGCCGGGGCAGCAGTGCCATCTGGGCAGGTACGAGGTCACCACCGACCCGTGGGTCAGCGGGCGATGAACGGCTCGGTCAGGTGCGGGGTGGCGAGATAGAGGGTGCTGGCGGCCGGCCGCGGAGCACCTGTTCCCTTGAGGCCCTTGCCTGTTCCGGGTTCATCTCGTGGGCGTAGGCGAGTTCGGGGTGGAGCAGCTGGATCGCGTGCACGAGCAGGTCACCGGTGACGGCGACGAGTTCGCGCCCGGACGCGACAAGCACGCTCTGGTGTCCGGGCGTGTGACCCGGCGTGGCGAGCACCCGCTCGCCGCTGCGCAGCGGGGTGTCGCCGTCGAGCAGCCGTAGCTGATCGGTCTTCCGGAGCGGGTCGATCACAGTGGACCGCAGCTGCGGGTTGACCTCCTCGATCGCGTCGAATTCGGCCTGCTGCAACAGATATCCGGCGTTCGGGAAGAACGGCCGCGTCTGCTCGCCGCCGACGACGGCCCAGCCCACGTGGTCGGTGTGGAGGTGCGTGAGCACCACGGTGTCCACTTCGGATGGTTCGACACCCGCGGCGGCCAGCGAAGCCGGGAGCGCCCCGGGCACGGGCGCCCACGAGGCCGCCGGGCTGTCGGCCGGGCCGATCCCCGCGTCGACCAGCGTCACGCCCTGGTCGCTGCGGATCGCGAACGCGCGGAACTGGAGCCGCCAGCGCCCGTCGGCGTCGAGCGCGCCGGGATCGAACTGGTCGGCCGCCGCCCACTGCTCGGTGGATGCGTCGGGGAACGCCTCCGACCTGGTGGAGAAGAAGGGGCCCGCGCCGTCGGCGAGCGCGATGACGGTGTACGGGCCGACCTGGAGCGAAGGGGCCATCCCACAGATGGTGCCACCCGCGGGCGGCCCACGACCAAGCGGGTTGCCCCGGAGCTCACTCCAGGTCGTGGGCGCCCCGCAGAACTGGCAGACCTCGACCTCGTGCATGGCTCGGGCGTCGGCCGCAGACGGTGCCGTCATCTCTCATCGACACGCAGACGACGAGAGACCACCAACCGCCTCTCCTCCCAGCCCGACCCACATCCAAGCCGCCGTCCGGCAGCGCTGTTCGTCCCCGGTCTCGTCCACCACCAGCACGGCGTTCGTCGTCCGCCGGGTGCTCCACCGCGGAGGCACGGACATCGTCACGGACCGCGTCGGCGTCCCACACGGCCCTGTTCAGCAAGTGCCGCATCCCGTCCGGCCGTGCCTTTCGAGACGCGAGCCCTCCCGCCAACGGGCAGGCTCTACGCTGTGCCCCACGGCCACCGGCTGATCTTCGACCATCCTCGCAACACCGGTGATCAACGGTGCCCGTTCCGCTGCGCACCGTCCCCGGCCAGCCGGGTTACGGGCTACATCAAGGGTATTAGGCTGCTGCGGTGACGACAGAGATCACCGAATACGATCCCTCCTGGCTCATGTCGGCCAAGCAGGCGTGCGGGGAGCTGACCGGGGCGTTGCCTGGTCTGTTCGCGGACATCGAGCATGTGGGCAGTACGTCGGTGCCGGGCCTCGCGGCCAAGCCGGTCATCGACCTGATGGCGTCGGTGGCCACGCTGGACGACCTCACGCCCGAGCGAGAGGCGGTACTCGAACGGCTCGGCTACGCGCGGCAGGAAACCGGCATGCCGCAGCGGCTCTTCTTCTACCGTGACGACGACGCCGGGCGGCGCAGCCACCATCTGCACGTCGTCACTGAGGACACCTGGGACACGCGCAACGAGCGACTGCTGCGCGACCATCTGTTGGCCAACCCGGTCGCTGCCGAAGCCTACGCCGCGCTCAAGCGCCGCTTGGCCGCCGAGGGACACGAGGGCCTGGAGTACACGAAGGGCAAGACGGAACTCATCCAACGCTTCGTCGACCAGGAGCGTGCGGCACGCGGACTGCCCGCCGTGCCTGTTTGGGAGTGAACGAGCAGCGGCCGCCGGCCGGACCCATGTGTTCGCATCGCCTTCACAAGTCGGCCCACGAGCACGGCGTCCGAGCCGACTCGCCGCCGACCCGTATGAAGATCACGATCTACCGTTCAGCACGTGGGTGTGGGCACGCGGGGGAACACGAGCTGCCAGGAGTCCCCGAACTTCCGCCAGGGCGAGCTCGGTGACATGCCAGTACCAGCCGACGTGGCGCCGTACCTCGTACTGGTCCGGGCCGCACTCGTTCTCCGCCGCCTGGAAGCCCCGCTGGCCCAAGTCCTGACACCGCGACCCCCGAAGTTCCGGACCGGGCAGCGTGCACACTCCTGACCGTCAATGTAGGCACCGTGCACGCTCCCCCGCCTTCGCGAGTCTGCCGTACGTTCAATTTTCCGTCCCTCGTCGGAATCAGGCGATATCTCGCGTAAGGAGTCAACGTGAGCATGATGAAGAAGCTGTCCAACGGAATCCCGGCTGCCTGTCTCGCGGCTACGGCGCTGGTCGCCGGCACGATGGCGCTAGCCGCTCCCGCGCACGCCACCGCCCACGACTGTCAGCAGTACCTCAGCAACCGTGGATACTCGCTCACCGCAACCAGGGTCAACGCGTGCGCGACAGGCTCGGGCGGCTCGTGGGTGGATTACGGGTTGTGCCTTGTCCGGCTCACCGATTCCGGAGTCACACAGTCTCACGCCGAGAACGCGTGTGACCTGGCGGACAACTGAGTCCATGACAGGCGCCTCTCACTGTGACGACTCACCTGCCCCCTCAGGGCGAGCCACTCCGGGGGCCGCCGGCACGCGCGGCTGACGGCCCTCTTCCCGGTCCAAACACCCTGCTCCCCACCGAGGGGCAGGGTGTTCGCCTTCCCGTCCCGTTCCGGCAGCGGCGTTGTAGGCGTGCCCCGAAACGGAGCGAACCCCCTTCATGAGCGATACCCAGCCCACCAGCGCGCCTCCCCGCACGGCACCACGGCACCCGCGATCGTCCGGTCCCAAGCCCACCGAGCAGCCACCACCCCCTGGACCATCCACCCCGGCGCGGCCCCCAGCGGCTGCCGCAGGTCGTTCAAGCGCTGCGTCTCCGCTGGTCAGTCGCCCACCGCTCAGGGACTTTCCACGGTGCGGGGCAGGAAGGGCCGGACAGCGGTGAAGGAGTCATTCCCGCAGGTCGGAGATGCTGCGGTCAGCACTCCACCACGTTGACCGCGAGCCCGCCACGGGCCGTCTCCTTGTACTTGACGCTCATGTCGGCGCCGGTCTGCTTCATCGTGCGGATGGCCTTGTCGAGGGAGACGTGGTGGCGGCCGTCGCCGCGCAGGGCCATGCGGGCGGCGGTGATGGCCTTGACGGCGGCCATGCCGTTGCGCTCGATGCAGGGGATCTGCACCAGGCCGCCCACGGGGTCGCAGGTGAGGCCGAGGTTGTGTTCGATGCCGATCTCGGCCGCGTTCTCCACCTGCTCGGGGGTGCCGCCCAGCACCTCGGTCAACGCGGCGGCCGCCATCGAGCAGGCGGAGCCGACCTCGCCCTGGCAGCCGACCTCGGCGCCGGAGATGGATGCGTTCTCCTTGAACAGCATGCCCACCGCGCCGGCCGCCAGCAGGAAGCGGACGACGCCCTCCTCGTCGGCGCCCGGCACGAACTCCGTGTAGTACGTCAGCACCGCCGGGATGATGCCGGCCGCGCCGTTGGTGGGGGCGGTCACCACCCGGCCGCCGGCCGCGTTCTCCTCGTTGACCGCCATCGCGTAGAGCGTCACCCACTCGAGCGCGGCGTCCGCCGGGTTGCCCTCGGCCCGCAGTCGGCGGGCCGAGGTGGCGGCCCGGCGGCGGACCCTGAGGCCGCCGGGGAGTATCCCCTCGCGTTCCAGGCCGCGCGCCACGCAGGCCCGCATCACCGCCCAGATCCGCAGCAGTTCGGCCCGCACCTCGGCCTCGCTCCGCCAGGCGGTCTCGTTGCGCAGCATCAGCGCGGAGACCGAGAGCCCGGTCTCCCTGGTCAGCCGCAGCAGCTCGTCGCCGGTGCGGAAGGGGTGCGGAAGCCGGGTGTCGTCGAGCCGGATCCGGTCGGCGCCGATCGCCTCCTCGTCGACGACGAAGCCGCCGCCGACCGAGTAGTAGGTCCTGGTGAGCAGCGGCTCGCCGGCGGCGTCCGCGGCGGCGAGCCGCATGCCGTTGGCGTGGTAGGGCAGCGTCTCGCGCCGGTGCAGTACCAGGTCGGACTCGGCGTCGAACGCGATCGGGTGGGCGTCGCCGATCTCCGCGGCCAGCAGCCGCAGCCGGCCGGTGGCCCGGATCCTGGTCACCTCCTCGTCGGCGCGGTCCACGTCCACCGTGTCGGGGGCGTGGCCCTCAAGGCCGAGCAGCACGGCCTTCGGCGTGCCGTGGCCGTGCCCGGTGGCGCCGAGCGAGCCGAAGAGATCGGCCCGCACGGCGGCCGTGTGCGCCAGCAGCCCCTCGTTCTTCAGCCGCCGGGCGAACATCCGCGCGGCCCGCATCGGGCCGACGGTGTGCGAGCTCGACGGGCCGATGCCGACGGAGAACAGGTCGAAGACGGAGAGGGCCATGGCCTGGGTCCCGGTCGTCGGTCAGCCGTTGGTGAGGGCGTCGTACTCGGCGGCCGACATCAGCCCGGCCGGCTCGGCCGACTCGTCGATCCTGACCCTGAACAGCCAACCGCCCTCGAAGGGGGCCGTGTTCACGAGCGCCGGGTCGTCGACGACGGCCTGGTTGGTCTCGGTGATCTCGCCGCTGACGGGGGAGTACAGCTCGCTGACCGACTTGGTCGACTCCAGCTCGCCGCAGGACTCGCCGGCGGTGACGGTCTCCCCGACGGCCGGCAGCTGGACGAACACCACGTCGCCGAGCGCGTCGGCCGCGTACCTGGTGATGCCGACCGTCGCCACGCCGTCCTCGGCGGCCGAAAGCCACTCGTGCTCCTGGCTGTAACGGAGCTGCTCAGGGTTGTCGCTCATGAGGGGATTCTCCCGGTTCAGGGTGTTCTGTTGCTTGTGGTGGCTCGTGGTTACTTCTGGCGCCGGTAGAACGGCAGCGCCACGACCTCGTACGGCTCGTGCGTGCCGCGGACGTCGACGGCGACGCCGGCGGTGCCCGGGGCGGCGTGCGCCGCGTCGACGTACGCCATGGCGATGGGCCTGCCCAGCGTCGGCGAGGGGGCGCCCGAGGTGACCTCGCCGATCACCGTGCCGTCCGCCGCCACCACCGGGTAGCCGGCGCGCGGCACCCGCCGTCCCTCGGCGACCAGGCCGACCAGGACGCGCGGCGGCCGCCGCTCGGCCCGCTCGGCCGCGGCGGCCAGCGCCTCGCGGCCGACGAAGCCGCCGGGCTTGCCGAGCTTGACCACCCGGCCGAGTCCCGCGTCGAACGGGGTGGTGTCGCTGGTCAGTTCGTGGCCGTAGAGCGGCATGCCGGCCTCCAGGCGCAGCGTGTCGCGGCAGGCGAGGCCGCAGGGCACCAGGCCGTCAGGCGCGCCCGCCTCGGTCAGGGCCCGCCACAGCTCCTCGGCGTTCTCGGGGGCGCAGAACAGCTCGAAGCCGTCCTCGCCGGTGTAGCCGGTGCGGGCGATCATCGCCGGCCGGCCGGCGACCGTGCCCGGCAGGCCGGCGTAGTAGCGCAGCGATCCCAGGTCGGCGTCGGTAAGCCGGCCCAGGACCGCCGGGGAGGCGGGACCCTGGACGGCGATCAGCGCGTACCGCTCGCGGTCGTCGCGCGGCGCGGCGTCGAAGCCGGCCGACCGCTCGGTGAGCGCGGCCAGCACCCGGTCGGTGTTGGCCGCGTTGGCCACCACCAGGAACTCCCGCTCGCCGAGGCGGTAGACGATCAGGTCGTCGAGGATGCCGCCGCGCTCGTCGCAGATCATGGTGTAGCGGGCCCGGCCGACCGCCAGCGCCGACGGCTCGCCGACCAGCGCGTGGTCGAGCAGCGCGCCCGCCTCGGGGCCGGTCACGGTGATCTCACCCATGTGCGAGAGGTCGAAGAGGCCGGCCGCGGTGCGCACCGCCTGGTGTTCGGCACGCTCGCTGCCGTAGCGCAGCGGCATCCGCCAGCCGGCGAAGTCGGTCATGACCGCGCCGAGCGCGGTGTGCACGGAGTCGAGCGGGGTGGTGCGGGACATGGGCGTGGGCTCCAGGTGCTCCGGGGGCGGCGGGCCGGCGCGCGGCGGACAGCCGGCTGGCGTGGCCCTCCCCATCTGTCATCGGCACCTG
>NZ_SMKC01000081.1 GCF_004348315.1 Streptomyces sp. 8K308
GGTGGGGGCGGTGTCGCCGTGGTCGTCGGGGCCTGGGATGAGGACCCCATCGATGTCCAGGTAGAGCAGCATGCCGGGTTCTCCCTGTCTTTCCACCGGTCAGCGTCTGGTGAGGACGGTGATGTAGTCGTGGCGGTCGTCGGCGCGGAGGACGATGAGGAGTCGTCCGCCGGGCCGCAGCGCGATGGCGACGGCGGCCAGGAGGGGGCGAGGGTCGATGAAGGAGAAGGCTCCGAAGATCGAGAGGCAGGCATCGACAGAGCCGGGTCGGAGGCCGCGCAGGCAGTCGGCGGCGCTCTCGTGTCGGAATTGCAGTCGGGGGAGATGGCCGTAGAGGGTGCGGGCTCGGTGGATTTTCACGGGATTGCTGTCGACGCCGACGCAGCGGGCGCCGTGGGTGGTGAGGTGGGCGAGGTTGTGGCCACTGCCACAGCCGAGTTCGACCACAAGTGCTCCGGCCAGGTCGCCGAGGAGCGAGGCGTCAGGACCGTTGCCGGGCCGTCTGGTCAGTTCGAGTCGGGCAGGTGGGGTCAGACGTTCAGCAGCTCGGCGGCGTCCAGGAGGTGTCGGGTGATCACGGTCGTCCACGTGTCTTCGGCTCCTTCGGCCCAGCCCATGCCGATCTGCTGGGCGAACCACTCGGCCACCCACACGCGATGCCAACCGAGGGCCCAGGCGGCGGGGTTCTGGCCACCGCGATCCGCCAGGGTCTCGGCCGGCCCACCTGCTTCGGCGTAGGCGGTGAGGAAGGCGTGGGCCCGGTTGACGTCGGGGGCGGTGGTGGTGCCGTGCCAGGAGGCGAGGTCCAGCAGACCGGGGCCGATGAAGGCCCGTGCCAGGTCCAGGATCCGAAGTCCGGCGGCGCCGACGTGGAGGGAGGTGGGGTGGAACTCGGAGTGCACCAGGCCGAACGGTGGCGACTCGGCGTCTTTCGCTCGGGTGTCGGCGGCTCGGCACAGGGCGGTCGCCGCGGAGCGGGCGTCGTCGGAGGCACCGTGGCGGGCCAAGCGCCGGGCGATCTTCCCAGGGAGGGACGCGAGTTCGACTTCACCGAGGCGAGGCAGGTCAGCCAGGGCGGTGATGCGGTGGATCTGGACGGCGGTGGTGGCACCGAGGAGATCGTCGGCCGCGCGTACGGGCTCGCCGAGGTCCTCGATCAGCATGCCCAGCAGCCCCTCCGTGTGGCGGGCGGCGCGGACGGCGGGCACCGGCAGTCCGGCGGCTGCCACGGCCCTCAGGACACGGTCCTCGTGGTCGAAGGGCGCCTCGGCGTACTTGAACACCGCGGACGCGCCGCCGGGGAACGTCAGTCGCTCCACACCGGAGCGGGCCCAGACCCGGATCGGTCGGCGATCGGGGTGGTCGGGCAGGGCGGCCTCTGCCAACAGACCGGGCAACATGGCGGTCACCTCCGCGGCGTTCATCGGGTAACTCCGTTCCCTCGGTCAGGCGTTGGTTCCTGCGCTGGTGCGGCAGGCGTACACCGCGGCAAGCCACTCGTCGCGGAAGGCCCGCAGGCTGGTGCGGAAGGTCTCGACGGGGGCGCCGTAGGGCAGGCAGGCGCCGCCGGACTGGTCGGGTACGGACTGGCAGCCGTGCACGAGCCGGCCACCGAGGGCGGCGTGGGCCTTGATGGACTCCACCCGCCGCGACTCGTTGAACCATGTGCTGTGGTACACCTCGTCGAGCATGCCGCCGGTCACCTCGTCGAGGTCGAAGACGACCGAGGTCGCGGCTGGGAAGAACCAGCACGGGCCGACGTTGGAGATCGCGCCGTCCGGCTCGACCTTGTTCAGAGCCATGAGCGTGGCCGCCTCGCGCAGCATGCGCAACTCCCCGGGACCGATTCGCTCGAGTCCGCCGACCGGCAGCAACGCGTCGCGGAAGAGGTAGGAGTACACCTCGAAGGCGATGGACAGCACCTCGGCGGCGTCGGTGGTGGAGCGGCCGTGCGTGCGAATGAATTCCAGTGCGGTCTGCTCCAGCGCGGCCTCGGCCGTCTCATCCACGTCCAGGAGCCGATCGCGGACCAGGCTCCAGTCGCAGACCAGCCAGGAGGCGGAGTCGAAACGGAAGAAGTACTCGGACGGTGTGATGGTCAGGCGCCGGTCCTCCACGGTGATCCCGGGCAGGCGGGACCAGCGGGGATCGAATGCCTGGGGCAGTTCGACACGGATGACGGGCGGGGTGGTAGCGGTCATGTGCGCAACCTCCTTGGCTTCCCGGTCGGACGCCGCTACGGCGTCCCTAACGGGAGAGTAGGGAGGAACAGCCATCACGCAAAGAAGGTTTCTTGAGGTTTCTCGAAATGCTGCCAAATGATGGGTGTCCGAGAAACTTCCGTCAATCCTCCGGGGGTTCGGGGGCGAGATCGTCGATGACCCGGTTGATGATCGCCCGCGCGGTCCGGCCGTAGCTGGCCGCACCGGCCAGGGCGTCGAAGATGCCGCCGTACAGGGCCAACTCCTGCGGCTGGGCCAGGTTCAACTCCGCCGAGAAGGTCTCGACCATCACGCGGTCGGTATCGAGAATCCAGAAGCCGTGCGCGGGGGCGATCGCATAGGCCGTCTCGAAGCCGATGATTCCGAGCCTCACGTTCGGCAGCGCGGAGAAGGAAACCAGCCGGTCGAGCTGCCCGAGCATGATCTCCGGCGGGCACAGCCGGTAGCGCAGCACCGCCTCGGTCAGCACGAAGTGGAAACGCTTGTCGGGCCGGTACAGGATCTCCTGGCGGCGCACACGCGCGGCCACGGCCTCGTCGATGTCGTCGCGCACCCTGAAGACCTTGATGCTCTGCGCGAAGCGAAAGCGCGCGTACTCAGCTGTTTGAAGCAGGCCGGGAACGAAGGTGGACTCGAACGCCCGGAAAAGCCGTGTTCTGGCGTCGAGGTCGGCGATCTCACGTTGGTGCGGCCTCAGCCCCGTCCTGAGCTGACGTTGCCACTCGGCGTGCTGCACTTCGAGGGTGTGCAGGGAAGCGAGCAACGCTTCCGTCTCGTCCTGACTGTCTGTGGCTCGCGTCCAGGCTTGAATGTCCGCGTCGGTTGGTGTCTGCCTACCGTTCTCCAACTTCGACGCCTTGGAGGGCGGCCATGACAACGACTCCGCGAGCTGACGACCGCTGAGGCCGGCGGCCACACGCAGCTCACGGAGTCGCCTGCCGAGCGCATCACGAGCCTGGTGAACGCTCGTGATGCCAGTCGTCCGTTTCGAGGGCAAAGTCGTCCCGTCGTATGGCGCGGTGCCAGGCGGCATCGCGCCAGTAATTGTGCTTCACGACCACGGCGGGATCCTCGATGAGCTCACCACCGAGGAAGTTCTCGTCGTCATCGAAGTGCATGCGCACCAGCTTGGATGAGTCGAACAACCAGTAGTCGTACTCCGGCAGGCCGGCCGCGTCATGACGGGCCAGGTATCGGATGTCCTCGCCGGCGGCGTTGGTGTGCTCTGAGCAGAAGACACCAAAGCGGCTGTAGTCGGTGAGCGGCGTTGTGACCACCCGGACGCGAGTGAAGCGGCGCCCGGCCGCCGTGGCCTCCCGGATCATGGTCAGCCAGCCCTGGAACCAGCCCAGGTCCACCCGTTCGCCCGCGACGAACTGGCGCAGCGCCTCGGCCTCGTTCGCGGACTTGTACGCGTCGCGCGTCTCCAGCCTGAACGCCGTGTGCTCGAAGGTGCGGAAGAGCTGACCGAACTCAGGGCCGGGCTTGATTAGGCGGCTCAGTTCCGGCCCTCCTGCTCCAGGTAGCGGCGGGCGTACATCTTGAGCACCTCTTCGGGGATCTCGATCAGCGTCTCGTGGTCGGGCACGTCACCGACGTCGGCCAGCGCCTGGGGATCGGTGACCTTCCACCCTTGCGCGATGTACGTCACGCGGTCCGTGCGATCGGTGGCGAACAGGGTGGGGGACTGGCCCTCCTGGGACTTCGGGTCTTTGCCGAGGAACCGAGCGCGCATTGCGCCTCCTTGCTCGAATGATCGAGAAAGCTTCTCGCCCTGTATCGTGTCCACCCTGCGGGGCGACGGTCAAGAGGGCGCCTCGGTCGTTGGCGCCTGCCTAGAACAGCCGTAGCTTGTCGTCCTCGATGCCGCGGAGCGCGTCGTAGTCCAGCGTGACGCAGCGGATGCCGCGGTCCGTCGCGAGCGTCCGGGCCTGGGGCTTGATCTCCTGGGCCGCGAACACCCCCCGCACCGGGGCCAGGTGCGGGTCGCGGTTGAGCAACTCCAGGTAGCGGGTGAGCTGTTCGACGCCGTCGATCTCGCCGCGGCGCTTGATCTCGACCGCGATGGTCGTGCCCTCGGCGTCGCGGCCGAGGATGTCGACAGGACCGATCGCCGTCGGGTACTCGCGGCGGATCAACGTGCTGCCCTCGCCGAGGGTCTCCATCCGGTCGGCCAACAGCTCCTGGAGGTGCGCCTCGACGCCGTCCTTGATCAGGCCGGGGTCCACGCCGAGTTCGTGGGAGGAGTCGTGCAGGATCTCCTCCATCGTGATGATGAGCTTCTCGCCGCCCTTGTTCTCGACGGTCCACACCGCCTTGGCGCCGCCGTCCCCGTCGGCCTCCTTCAACGTGCACGGCGGGGACATCCAGTTGAGGGGCTTGTAGGCCCGGTCGTCCGCGTGGATCGAGACCGAGCCGTCCGCCTTGACGAGGATCAACCGGGGCGCGGAGGGCAGATGAGCGGTGAGGCGGCCGGCGTAGTCGACCGAGCAGCGGGCGATGACGAGACGCATGCGCTCAGCCTACGGGACCTGCTCGCGCCGAAAACGGCGCCGGAGCGCGGAGGCATTCCTCCACGCCGAGTCTCCGTGTGTCCACGCTGGGTGCCGAAAGCGGTATCGGGAGAAATGGGGCATAGGGCACGACGGTGCGCCGGCGGACGTCGGCGGACGTTCACGCGGAGAGATACGGGGGCCGCTGTGGTCAACTACGCTGAATTCAAGGCACTTTCGTACTGGGCCGGCGGGCAGGACCTGTCGGCGGACGGTACCCACGCGAGCACCATGGTGGAAGCAGGCTCATCAACCGGGGGAGTCGGGTGTGTTGGGGCGATGGACGGTGCTTGGCGGCCGCTACACGCTGGCCGAGCGGATCGGCAGCGGTGCCATGGGGGAGGTTTGGCGGGCCGAGGACGGTGTCCTCGAACGGGAGGTCGCCGTCAAGATCCTCCGCCCGGGGCTGCTTGACGACGACACCTTCGCCCTGCGGTTCAGGAGGGAGGCCCGGGTCCTCGCGACACTCAACCACCCCAACATCGTCAACGTCCACGACTACGGCGAGGTCGAGTCCGACGCCGAGGCCGAGAGCGGCCTCACGATCGCGTACATCGTCATGGAGCTCATTGACGGCACGCCGCTTGACGACGTGCTCCGTGAGCGTGGCCCCCTGCCGCCCGACGAGGCGCTGACCATCGCAGCCAAGGCGCTGGACGGGTTACATGCCGCACACGAGCGGCAGATCGTGCACCGCGACATCAAGCCGTCGAACCTGATGCTGCGCGCCGACGGTCGAGTCACGGTGACTGATTTCGGTATCGCCCACGCGCCAGACAGCCCCAAGCTCACCGCCGAGCACGCCGTGGTCGGCACCGCGAACTACATGGCGCCGGAACAGGCCCAGGGCCGCACCGTCCCGGCGTCCGACCTCTATTCCATCGGCGCCGTCTGCTACTTCCTCCTCACCGGCGAGCCGCCGTTCAGCGGTGGCTCCGCGATCGAGGTGTTGCTGAAGCACGTTAGGGACCCCGCACCGGTACTGCCCGACGCGTTCCCGGAACCGGTGCGCGTGTTCGTCGCGAGGGCGCTCGCCAAGAGCCCCGACGACCGGTACGAGAACGCGGCGGTGATGGCGGCGATGGCACGCGTCGCCGCGGACGAGGCGGCTCCCCGCCCCGTCGCCACTCCGCCCGCGACTCCGCCGAAGGGGAACGCCGAGCCGGGCGACGCGCCGAGCGGCAGGCCGGATCGGAAGCGGCGGCGGCTGCCGCTCGTCCTGATCCTTCCGCTCGTGATCGTGGTGAGCACGGTCACGGTCGTCTACGTCTATCCGGGGATCGGAGGACCCGGCACGGACGCGCCCGGTATGGCGGCGCCGACGGGCGCGGTGGCGGGGGCCGAGGGCCCCGGCGCCGAACGACCGGACTCCGTGTCCCCGGGCCCGTCGGAATCGGAGTCGGAGGGTGAGGCCGACCCGGCCAGCTCGCCTTCCCCGGACGAGGAGAGCCAGGCGGCGGACGGCGGCGGAGGGGGGACGGGGAACAGGCAGCAGGGCGGCGAGGATTCCGCGGGTGGCGGCCAGTCGGGCTCCAGCGGGGACACGGGTGAGACCGGAGACAGCGGGTCGGGTGGGAACGGAGGCGGCGGAGCCGACGATCCGGCCCCCGTGGACCCGGACCCTGACCCCGACTCCACGGTGCCGGAAGGGTGCGGTGGCGATGGCTGGGGCCACATCACGAACGTCGGCAACGGCCTGCGGATCGGTCTGGCCTCGGACAGCCCGGAGGACGGCGCCGCGGTGGTCATGGGCGGCTCCACCGCCTACGGTTGGATCCACGAGTACAGCGCCTTCGACAGAATCTACCCCTGCAACATGAACGGCCCTCCCCTCTCCCAGACGGGTCTTGGCGAGCAGCGGGCGGTCATCTCCTACGGCTGGGGCGCGGAGGTCGACGAATGGGTCATCGTCAGCGGCCCGTCCGGCGCCTATTACATCAAGAACTACGGGGGCACGACCTGCCTGACCAGTAACGGACAGGGAGCGCAGTTGACCCTCACCACGTGCACATCCGGGAACGAGTCCCAGCTGTGGCGCGTTCCCGAGGGCTGGGCATGAAGAGCGGGCATGGCGGCGTCCGCAGCATCCGCTCGAGCCTGCCGTCCATGGCCAACCGGCGGAAACGGCCTGCGGCGTTGCCACGAGCCGTACCGTTCGGGCGCGTCCCGCCGGCCCTCCGGTACGGGAACCTCCACACGAGCCCACCACTGAAGAGTGACGTGCCGTCCGGTCTGGGTCGAGAGGAGACGGCACGAGGGAGCGGGGACCGCGACGCTCAGAACACCGCCCAAGCCGGGAGATGAGCGGTGCGGGTCACCTGGGACGAGGGAGTTTGGGGGACCGTGCCGCGCTCGGCGATCCAGCAGTGCGGCTGTCGTATGGCCTTGGAGATGGTTTCGAAGTCGCAGTCGTCATGCATCAGGGTGAGTCCCGAGAGTTCCGTGGTCGCCGCGGTCATCAGATCCACGGCGCCGGGCCCTTGGTGCCGGCCGGATTCGACCAGGAGCTCCTGGACCTGGCGGGCCCTGGTCAGGGTGTGGTCCGGCGTGGGGGTCCAGTTGAAGGCATCCTGCGGGAATCGTACAAGCACAGCCCGCTCATCCCGGCCGCCTGCGGCGCGCCGAGCTCAAGCTCGGTCACCTCGCACACGAAGACCCGACCCTCGTCCAGGATGTTCGCCCAGGAACGCTCGACGGCGGGGAGACGGAAGAGCCGATTGCAGGCGGCGGTGACCGTGCGGGCCGGGCAGTCCGTCTGGACGGCGGGGGCGTGCGCGTGGTTCAGGCCGTGCGCGTCGACCGGTACCCGTTGGGTGGGTTGGCGGTGGTCGTCGGCCTGGACGAAGGGCGACAACTCCGCCTCCGCGCTGACGATCCGCTGACCGTGCGCGACGCCGGCGCGCCTCCCTCGCCACGTGGCGAGGGAGGCGCGTCCGGCACGGAGCGCGGTTGAGGGTCAGACCCCGGCCGGCTCCTTCGGCTTGGCGAGCTCGGGCGCCGGTGGCGCCGCCGGCGCGCCGTGTCCTTCGTCGACCATCGTCGCCTCGTCGAACGGCAGGTCGCCCCTGAGGACCCGGGACATCCGTTCCTTGTCGATCTCCTTGGTCCAGGTGCCGATGATGACCGTGGCCACCGCGTTGCCCGCGTAGTTGGTCAGGGCGCGGGCCTCGCTCATGAAGCGGTCGATGCCGACGATCAGGCCGACGCCGTCCAGGAGTTCCGGGCGGTGCGACTGGAGGCCGCCGGCCAGCGTGGCCAGGCCGGCGCCGGTGACGCCCGCGGCGCCCTTGGAGGCGATGATCATGAAGCCGAGCAGGGAGAGCTGCTCGCCGATGGACAGCGGGTCGCCCATCACCTCGGCGATGAACAGCGAGGCCATGGTCAGGTAGATCGCGGTGCCGTCCAGGTTGAAGGAGTAGCCGGTCGGGACGGTGATGCCGACGACCGGCTTGCTGACGCCGGCGTGCTCCATCTTGGCGATCAGGCGCGGCAGGGCCGACTCGGACGACGAGGTGGAGAGGATCAGCAGGAACTCGCGGCCCAGGTAGCGCAGCAGCGAGAAGATGTTGACGCCGGCGACCACCCGCAGCAGCAGGCCGAGGATGCCGAAGACGAAGACCACGCAGGTCAGGTAGAAGCCGATCATGATGACCGCGAGCGAGCGCAGCGCGTCCACGCCCGTCTCGCCGACCACCGCCGCGATGGCGCCGAAGGCGCCGACCGGCGCGACCCACATGATCATGGCGAGGACGCGGAAGACAAGACGCTGGATGTGCTCGATGCCGCGCAGCACCGGCTCGCCGGCCGAGCCCATGGCCTGCAGCGCGAAGCCCGCGAGCAGCGCGATCAACAGCGTCTGCAGCACCTCGCCCTCGGTGAAGGCGGAGACCATCGTGGTGGGGATGATGCCGAGCAGGAAGTCCGTGGTGGACTCGGACGCGCCCTCGGCCTGGGAGGCGCCGACGTCCGCCGTGGCCTCGGTGATGTGCAGGCCCTGGCCGGGCTCCAGGATGTTGCCGACCACCAGGCCGATGGCCAGCGCCAGCGTGGACATGGCGATGAAGTAGCCGAGCGCCAGACCGCCGACCGCGCCGACCTTGGCGGCCTTCCGGACCGAGCCGATGCCGAGCACGATCGTGCAGAAGATGATCGGGGAGATCATCATCTTGATCAGGCTGACGAATCCGGTACCGAGGGGCTTGAGCTCGACGCCGACGTCGGGGGCCGCGAGGCCCACCACGATGCCGGTGACCACTGCCGCGATGACGGCGATGTAGAGATAGTGGGTTCGATCCCGTCTGGTCTTGCCGCCCTGCTGGGGCTCGGTGGGGGTCTGCGCAGCCACGGTTCTCGTCTCCTCGTCCTCGTGGAGTGTGCGGCTCTGGTGCCGGGTCGCCGAACGTTGCCGAACGGAGGCGTCGCCTCGACGTCCAGGTGAATATGCACCCCCCTGTGACCGGGGTCACGCTTACGTTCATTACGTTCATGACGGTCGCGTGAGCGCGCGTGACGAGCGGGTTTCGGCCATCGTCATCATCCGGGCACACTGGCGGCATGTACCTCCCCCGTTTCCTCCGCCCGGCGCGAGCGTCGCGGCTGCCCGGGCCGCGCAGCCTGGCCGGCCAGCTCTTCGCCATGCAGGTGGTGCTGGTGGCGGCCGTGGTGGCCGGTTGCGCGATCTTCGCCTACCTCACCGACCGCGCCCAGGCCGAGGACGCGGCCCGCGACCAGGTGACGGCGGCGGCGGTGGCCATGGCCGACTCGCCGACCGTTCGGGAGGCGGCGGCCGGCCCGAATCCGTCGGCCGTGCTCCAGCCCTACGCCGAGCGCGTGATGGACGAGGGCGGGATCACCTTCGTCACGATCATGGCCCCGGACGGCGAGCGGTGGACCCACCGGGACCCGGCCCGGATCGGCGAGACGTTCCTCGGTCATACCGACTCCGCGCTGCGCGGCGAGACGTTCACCGAGATCTACACCGGCACGCTGGGCCGCTCCGTCCGCGTCGTCACCCCCGTGCAGGACGCCGACGGGCGGGTGATCGGCCTGGTCAGCGCCGGCATCACGGTCGAGGAGATCAGCGCCAGGCTGGCTGGCCAGGTCGCCGCGCTGCTCGCCGTGGCCGTCGGCGCGCTGGCGATCGGCGGCGTCGGCACCTATGTGATCAACGCCCGGCTGCGCCGGCACACGCACGGCATGAACGCCGCCGAGCTCAGCCGGATGCACGACTACCACGAGGCCACCCTGCACGCCGTCCGCGAGGGCCTGCTGCTGCTCGACGCCGAGGGCAGGATCGCGTTGATCAACGACGCCGGCCGGGAGCTGCTCGGCCTCACCGGCGACCAACTCGGCCGGCCCGCCGACCGCCTTGGCCTGCCGCGCCCGCTGACCGAGGCGCTGCTCTCCGACGAGCCCCGGGTCGACGAGGTGCACGTGACGGACGAGCGGATCGTGGTGCTCAACTCCTCGCCGGTCTCCGGCGGCGAGCGGCACGGCACGGTGGTGACCCTGCGCGACCACACCGAGCTGCAGTCGCTGGCCGGCGAGCTCGACTCGGTGCGCGGCTTCGCCGAGGCGCTGCGCTCCCAGGCGCACGAGGCGGCCAACCGGCTGCACGCCGTCGTCTCGCTGATCGAGCTCGGTCGGGCCGACGAGGCCGTGGAGTTCGCCACCGCCGAGCTTGAGCTGGCCCAGGCCCTCACCGACCAGGTGGTGGGCGCGGTCGGCGAGCCGGTGCTGGCCGCGCTGCTGCTCGGCAAGGCGGCCGAGGCCAACGAGCGGGGCGTGGAGCTGCTGCTCACCCCGGAGAGCCGGATGGACGACGGGGTGCTGCCGCCCGACCTGGCGCCGCGCGACCTGGTGACCGTCCTTGGCAACCTGATCGACAACGCGGTGGACGCCTGCGGCGACGGCGCGGCCCCCGGCCGGGTGAGCGTCACCGTCCGGGCGGTCGACGGCGAGCTGCTGCTGAGCGTCGCCGACACCGGCGCCGGGATCGCGCCGGACGCCGTGGAGGACGTGTTCCGCCGCGGCTGGTCGACCAAGACCGGCGAGCAGGGCGTCGGGCGAGGCCTGGGCCTGGCGCTGGTCAGGCAGGCGGTGCGGCGCAACCGGGGCACGATAGAGATCTCCCGGGCGCCGGCCGGCGGCGCGCTGTGCGTCGTCCGGCTGCCGCTGCGGACGGGGGTGGGGGTGTGACGGAGGAGATCGGGGTGCTGGTCGTCGAGGACGACCCGCTGGCCGCCGAGGCGCACGGCCGCTATGTGGAGCGGGTGCCCGGGTTCGTGGTGCGCGGCACCGCGCACTCGGGGGGCGAGGCGCAGCGGCTGCTGGAGCGCACGCCGGTCGACCTGCTGCTGCTCGACCTCTACCTGCCGGACGGCCACGGTCTGCGTCTGGTCCGCTCGCTGCGGGCCGCGGGACACGGCGCCGACGTGATCGCGGTGACCTCGGCCAGGGACCTGGCGGTGGTACGCGAGGGCGTGTCGCTCGGCGTGGTGCAGTATGTGCTCAAGCCGTTCACCTTCGCCACGCTCCGTGAGCGTCTCGTGCGGTATGCGGAGTTCCGCGCCTCGGTGGGGGAGGCCGGCGGCCAGGAGGAGGTGGACCGGGCGCTGGCAACGCTGCGCGCGCCCCGGCCGGCCGCGCTGCCGAAGGGCATGAGCGGCCCGACGCTCACGGCCGTCACCCGGGTGCTGCGGGAGTCCGGCGAGGACGGCGTCACGGCCTCGGCGGCCGGTGCGGCAGTCGGCATCTCGCGGATCACCGCGCGCCGCTACCTGGAACACCTGGTGGAGAGCGGCCGGGCCGAGCGCCGCCCGCAGTACGGACAGGTCGGGCGCCCCGAACTCTGCTACCGCTGGCTCGCCGAGCGATAGCGCGAGGCGCTGGCCGCGCGGCCGGCGGCGTGGCCAGTCGCCGCTGGCGCGGCGAGCGCCGCCCGCCGGCGGGGGAAGGCGGGTCGCCTGGAGCGGTGCCCGATCGGGCATGCCGCTGGTCTGCGGCGCCCCCGCGACCGCCGGCCGGTTCGTGCTCAAGGTGCGCGTGGGGCTGGGGAAAAGGAGGAGAATGGCGGGATTTGGTGATGGCCAGTTATCTGCCCATTCCACTGACATGTGCGGGCCAGGACGCCTACCGTTGGCCACGGGACGTCGCCGCCCCGACACACGTACCCGCTCTTGGACGCGGTGACGGGCGGCGTGGTGCCCGGGGCCCGTCCGCCAGACCCCCTCGCCAGGGGTCCGAGAGGAGAATCCGATGTCGCTCGACGTCTCACCGGTGCTGCTTGAGCAGGCCGAGCGAGGCGAGGTCGACGAGAAGGAGTTCGTCGACTGCGTCCGAACATCCCTGCCCTTCGCCTGGGACATGATCAGCAATCTGGTCGCCCGGCTGAAGGTCGACGGGGGCGAGTTCGCCGACAACACCACACCCCCGCCTAGTGAGCACGCCCGTGGGCAGCTGCTACGCGCGCTCGCCAGCGACGCCATCCGGGGCGCGCTCGAGCGGCATTTCGGGGTGAAGCTGGCCTTCCAGAACTGTCACCGGGTGGCGGTGTTCCCCCTCGACGCCGCCTCCGACGACGCCTGGGCCAGGTTCACGTCCGTCAGGAGCCAGATACTCAACCAGTCAGCGGAGCTGCGGGACTGCTGACGCTGTCGGACGGGCCGGCCGCCTTGGCCGCCGGCCCGTCGGGTGCCGCGCGCCCCACCCCGGCCGCCGCCCCGGCCGCGCGGTGCGGCAGGAGCGGCAACACCTCGTCCGCGAGCCGCCTGATGTTCATCTCGGTGCTGGCCACCTCGCCCGAACCCTCGACGAGCAGGGCGAAGCGGCTGATGCCGGTGCGCTCGGCGGTCGCCGCGAGCCGGTCGGCGCACAGCTGTGGATCGCCGACCGGATGCAGCTCGCACAGCAGCTCCGTGTACTCAAGCGGGTCCCGCATCCGGCGCGGCCGGCCGTCCAGCGTCTGGTGCGCGGACAGGCCGAGGCGCAGCCAGCCGGGTAGCGCCCGGCGCAGGATCTGGACGGCCTCCGAGCGGCTGTCGGCCACCTGCAGCACCCCGGCCGACACGTGTCCCGCGGTGGCGATCTCCTTGGGCGGGTGCCCGGCCGCCGCGGCCCAGGCCCGCCACATCGCGACCATCTCGGCCTTCTGCTCGTCCCCCACGTGCATCCCGAGCAGCATCGGCAGCCCGCGCTCGGCGGCGGTGCGCACCGTGCCGGGGGAGGTGCAGGCGACGACCACCTCGGGTGGTTCCGCCGGCCGCGGCACGACCGGGACCTCGCGGAACCGGTAGCGCTCGCCGGCGGCCGCGACCCGGGGCTCGCGCAGCCAGCGCAGCAGCAGGTCGAGGGACTCGGGGAAGCCCCGTTCGAGCGCCGCGGCGCCGCCGCCAAACACCTCGAGGTCCACCCAGGGGCCGCCGCGCCCCACGCCCAGCGTGAACCGGCCGCCCGAGGCCAGGTGCAGCAGCGCGGTCTGCTCGCCGAGCGCGACGGGATGGGCCGTGGTCAGCACGGAGATCGCCGTGCCGACGCGGATCCTGCGGGTGCGCCCGAGCAGCATCCCGGCCAGGGTGGTGGCGGAGGGGCAGATGCCGTAGGGCACGAAGTGGTGCTCGGCGAGCCAGACGGAGTCGAGGCCGACCTCGTCGGCGACCACCGCGGATCTCATCGCCCGCGCGAGTGCCTCCCGGTGGCTCTGCCCCGGATACTGACCGGCCAGCACAAATGTCCCTATCCGTAGGGTGTTGATCACCTTCGCCCCTCTCGCCAAGCCTTGCGGTGTTCCCCGAAAGCCTCCGCAACACCGCGGTGCCCCCTGACTCAAGGGGTGCCCGCTCGGAACAACGGGTGACACGTGCCAAAGGCACGGGCCAATGGCATTTTTTTGTGATGATCGGGTGATTAGCGGTCTGATGCGGCTCTCGGGGCGGCCCCGGTCGCTGCGTAAACTCGACACACCGGCCTGTTCACCGGCGAGCCAGCCGCCCAGACCACCCGAGGTGCCCCGTGTCCCCGCGTCGAAACCGGCCCTGCCCGCGACCCCAGCCGCCCCAGCGCGTATACGGCCTGGAGAGCACGGACACCTGGCGCGGCGAGGAATGGGTGGTCCGCCGCGTCACCGGCGCCGCCGCGCTGAAGCACTACCGTTGCCCCGGATGCGACCAGGAGATCCCGCCAGGCGTGCCGCACGTCGTCACCTGGCCCCAACTCGGCGCCGTCGAGGACCGCCGCCACTGGCACGCCCCCTGCTGGACCGCCCGCGACCGCAGGACCGCCCGTCAGGCGTCCCGCCGCCGCAGCACCAGATAGCCGCCGAGCAGCGCCGCCACCACCCACAGCACCATGATCCCGAGCCCCGCCCACGGGCCGTAGGGACGATCCCCGGTGTCCACCACCGACATGATCCACGAGCCGGCCTGGTCCGGCAGATAACGGCCCAGCTTCTCCGTCGCCGACACGTTGGCCAGGATGCTGGAGATCATGAAGAAGAACGGGATCAGCACCCCGAACGACAGCATCGGACTGCGCAGCATCCACGCCGCCCCCATCGCGAACAGCGCGATCAGCCCCATGTAGAGCCCGCCACCGAACACCGCCCGCAGCACGTTCGGTTCGCCGAGGTGCGTGCGGTGCGAGCCAAGCACCGCCTGGCCGAGCAGGAAGGTCAGGAAGCTCGTCGCCATCCCCACCGCGAGCGCCAGCGCCGTCGCCACCGCGACCTTCGCGGACATCAGCAGCCCACGCCGCGGCACCGCCGCCAACGAGGCCCGGATCATCCCCGTGCTGTACTCGCCCGACACCACGAGCACCCCGAACGCGATCATCGCCAGCTGCCCGAGCGAGGTGCCCGCGAAGCTCGTCAGCGTCGGATCGAACGTCATCCGGTCGTGTGCCGACAGATCGTCGAAGGTGTTGCGGATCAGCAGGCAGATCAGCATGCCGAGGCCCACGGTCACCACCAGCGCCGTCGCCAGCGTCCACACCGTCGACCGCACCGAGCGGATCTTCGTCCACTCGGAGAGCAGCACCCGCCCCGTTTCACTCCAGCTCATCGTCGCCACCGTCGTGCGCCTGGTACTCGACCGTCTCGTGCGTGAGCCGCATGAACGCCTCCTCGAGCGACGCCTGGCGCACGCTCAGCTCGTGCAGCGTCAGCCGGTGCTCGGCCGCGAGCTCACCGACCCGCGCCGCGTCACCCCCCTCCACCTCGAACCCGCCGTCCGGCCGGGGCGCCGGCGCGAGGCCGGCCCCTACCAGCACCTCCCGCAGCCGCTCCGCGTCCGGCGAGCGCACCAGCACGAACGTCCGCGCGTTCTCCTCGATGAACCGCGCCATCGACGTGTCGGCCAGCAGTCGGCCCCGGCCGATCACCACCAGGTGCTCGGCCGTCAGCGCCATCTCGCTCATCAGATGGCTGGAGACGAACACCGTCCGGCCCTCGGCGGCCAGCCGCTTCATCAGGTTGCGGATCCAGTGGATGCCCTCCGGGTCGAGACCATTGACCGGCTCGTCGAACATCAGGATCCGCGGATCGCCGAGCATCGCGCTCGCGATGCCGAGCCGCTGCCCCATGCCGAGCGAGAACCCGCGGGGCCGCTTCCGCGCCACCGCGGAGAGACCGACCAGGTCGAGCACCTCGTCGATCCGGTGCCGGGGGATCCCGTTGCTCTGCGCCAGGCACAGCAGATGGTGGTGGGCCGTGCGCCCCGGATGCACCGCGCGCGCCTCGAGCAGCGCGCCGATGTACGTCAGCGGATCTCTCAGCTCCGCGTACCGCCGCCCGTCGATCCTGACCTCGCCGCTCGTCGGGTGGTCGAGCCCCAGCATCATCCGCATCGTCGTCGACTTGCCGGCGCCGTTCGGCCCGAGGAAGCCGGTGACCACGCCGGGACGAACGGTGAACGTCAACCCGTCCACCGCGGTCTTCGCGCCGTACCGTTTGGTCAGGTCCGACAGCTCGATCACGCCTGAAACGCTAGGACGGCGCAGGGACCGCCGCCCGGTGGGGCTGCGATCCCTGCGCCGTTCGAGTGACCGTTCGGGTGATCGAGGGGTGAGGCGGCGTCAGCGCGACTGCTGCGCCGGCACTCCCTTGCTCAGGCTGTCGCCCGCCTTGTCGTCGTCATCGTCGAACGAGACGGCCGCGACCTGAGCGCCGGTCAGCGTGGCCAGCATCTCGCGGACGTTGGTCAGCTGGGCGTTGATGCTGTCCCGACGGTTGGTCAGCGCCGCGAGCTCGCGCTCCGACTCGCTGCGGATCCGGTCGGCCTTCGCGTTGGCGTCCGCCACGATGTCCTCGGCCTGGCGCTGCGCGGTCTCCACCGTCTGGCGGGCCCGACGCTCGGCGTCCGTGCGCATCTTCTCGGCCTCCAGGCGCAGCTGCTCCGCCCGGTGCTCGATCTCCGCGAGGCGCTTCTCGGCCTTGGCCTGACGGGACGCCAGGTCGCGCTCCGACTGCTCGCGTCGCTTGGCCAGGTTGGTCTCGAAGTCGGCCGCTGCCTGGGCCGCCTTGGCGCGGGTGTCCTCGAAGAGGGCGTCCGCCTCCTCGCGCTTGTTCTGCGCGTCCTTCTCGGCCTCGGCACGGGTCGCGGCGGCGTCGCTCTGCGCCTTGTCGACGATCCGCGCGCCCTCGTCCTCGGCCTTGGCCTTGCGCTCGGCCGCGTACGCCTCGGCGTCGTTGCGCACCTGCTGCGCGGCGCCCTCGGCGAGCTCACGGTGCTGCTCGGCGGCCCGACGGGCCTCGTCGCGCAGGTCCTTCGCCTCCTCCTCGGCGAGGCGGAGGATCTTCTCGACGCGGGCACCGAGGCCTGCGTAGGACGGCTCGGCGTCCGTGATGGCCGCCTGCGCGTTCTGCGTCTCGAGGTGGAGCTCCTCGATCCGCTTCTCGAGCGAGGTGATCCGAGCGAGTGCGCTGTCGCGGTCGGCAACGAGCTTCGAGATGCGGTCGTCCACCTGCCCGCGGTCGTATCCACGCCGCACGAGCTCGAAGCCGAAGGGGGAGGAAGTTTCGCTCATGGGGTTCCTGTCGATTCCAGACGGGTTCAGTGAGTTGGTGGTGTGGGGCCTGGGCGTTCAGCGCTTCGAGGTCGAGCTCCTAAGCCTACGGTCCGGACGGGTCCATGCCCTCGGAGGCATCATCCTAGGGGGCAAACCGGCGTGTCTTCGAGCGGATCAGGTATCTGTGTGGAGAATGTTCGCCCCATCCGCTCAATCGAGTGGCCATATGGACGGGTGGCTTCAACCACTCCTCACGCCCCCAGACGACGCCCGCCCGGGCGCGGCGGACCGCCGCCGGCGGCGGCCACGCTGCCCGGCGGCTTGCCACCCCGACCGCCGTTCTTCCCACTGGGCTTGGGCGCCTCGAAGGACTCGAGTGCCTCCAACACGTCCTGTACGCGCGAGATCTCCGCGTTGATGTCCTCACGCCTGCGGGTGAGCCGGTCCAGCTCGCGCCGGCCGTCCTCGACCATCCGCTTCGCCTCGCGCTCCGCGTCCGCCCTGGTCTGCTGCGCCTCGCGCACCACCCGGGCCCGCTGCTGCTCGGCCTCCTTCAGCAGCGACTCCGCCTTCTTCACCGCCGCGATCCGCACCTTGCTCGCCTCGGCGTTGGCCTCCGCGATCAGCTTCTCGGCGCTGGCCCGCGCCTCGGCCCGCTGCTCCTCGGCCGCCTTCATCAGCTTGTCGACGCGCTCGCCCACCGCCCGCGCCTGCTCGGCCGACTCGCGCCTGGCCCGGTCGTGCAGCTCCTCGACCTCGGACTCGACGCGCGAACGCAGCTCCTCAGCCCGGTCCCGCGTCGCCGCCGCGTCCCGACGCGCCTCGTCGAGCAGCTGGTTGGCGTCCCGCCGGGACGACTCCACCAGCTCGCTGCCCGCCTCCTGCGCTTCCGCGATGATCCGGTTGGACTCCTTGCGGGCCGCGGCCACCATCGTGTCCGACTGCTCCTCGGCGGTCGCCGCGATCCGCAGCGACTCCTCCTGGGCCTTCGCCAGCAACTCGTCGGCCTGCGCCGCCGCCTCGCCGCGCTTGCGGGACGCCTCGCGGCGCGCCCGGTCCTGGATCTCGTCCGCCTCGACCCTGATCCGCTCCGCGTGCTGGGACGCCTCGGTGCGCAGCCGCTCGGCCTCGGCGATCGCGTCCTTGACGGTGCGTTCGGCGAGCGCCGAGGCCGCCTCCTTCTCCTCGGCCGACTCGCGCAGCACCCGGGCGGCCTCCCGCTCGGCCTCCGCGCGGTGGGTGGCGATCTCCGCCTCCGCCGCCTCGCGAAGCCCGGACACCGAGTCCCGCACCTGCTGCGCCTTGTGCTCGGCCGCCGCCACCAGCGTGTCGGCCCGGCGCTCCGCCTCGTCGAGCCTGGCCCGCGCGGAGGCAAGCAACTCGTCGCTCTGCACCCGCGCCTGGGCACGCTCGGCGTGCGCCGCGTCCCGCGCGTCCGCGAGCAGCGCGTCCGCCTCGCGGCGCAGCCGCGCCGCCTCGTCCTGCGCCGCCGCCAGCGCCTCGGCCGCCTCGGCCGCCGTGCGCTCGGCCGCCGCTCCCGCGTCGGCCCGCACCCGGTCCGCGGCCGCCCTGGCCTCGTCCCGCAGCCGGTCGCCCTCGGCGATCGCCTCGCCGCGCAGCCGGATCGCCAGCTCCTCGCCCTCGGAGCGGAACCTGGCCGCGTCGTTGAGCGCCTCGTCCCGCAGCTCCTGCGCGGCACGCTCGGCCTGCTCCGTCAGCGCCCTGATCCGGTCGGCGGCCTCGGCGCGCAGCCGCTCGATGTCCGCGTTGGCCTCGGCCCGCAGCCGCTCCGCCTCGACCCGCGCCTCGATCAGCGCGTCCTCGGCGGCGGCCAACCGCCGCTCGGCCTCGGCCCGCAGCCGCTCGAGCTCCGCCGAGGCCGCGTCACGCTCCGCCCGGGACGCCTCCCTGGCCTCCGCCCGCACCCGACGGGCCGTCTCCTCGGCCTCCTGGGTGGTGCGTTCGGCGTGCTCGGCGGCCTCGGCGCGCAGCTTCTCCGCCTCGCTCCGCGCCTTCTTCAGCGACTGCTCGGCCTGGTTGCGCAGGGTGGTGGCGCGCTCGATCGCCTCGGTGCGCACCCGCTCGCTCTCGCTGGTCGCCGAGTTCCGCAGCTCCTCGGCGTCGGCCTTGGCCTGGGCGAGGAGCTCCTCGGCCCGCGCCGCCGCCTCCTGGATCTGCTGCACCGACTCGCGGCGCGCCTCGGCCCTGGTGCGCTCGCCCTCCGCCTCGGCGTCGGCGCGCAGCCGCTCGGCCTCGCCGCGCAGCCGGCGGGCCTCCTCCTGGAGCTCGACCGTCTTGGCGCGGTACTCCTTGGTGTCGTCCTGCGCGGCGCCCTTGAGCTCCTCGGCCACGTCGTGCGCCTCGGCGCGCAGCCGGTCGGCCTCCGCCTCGGCCTCGGCGCGCAGCCGCTCCGCCTCCTCGGTCGCCGCCTTGGTGGTGGCCTGCGCCTCGGCCGCCGCCTTGGTCAGCACCTCCTCGGCGGTGCGCGCCGCGTCCGCCAGCTGCGCCGCGTACTCCTCGGCCGACTTGGAGCGCGCCTCCTCGGCCGCCCCGGCCAGCACCCGCTCCGCCTCCGCGCGCGCCTCGTCCAGCGCGTGCTGCGCCTCGGCGCGGCGGTTCTCCGCGTCCCTGGTGGCCTCGGACACCATGCGCGCGATCTCGGCCTTGGCCGTCGCCGTGCGCTGCTCGTACTCCGAGTCGGCCGCCGCCTTCCGCTTCTCGGCCTCCGCGGTGGCCTCCGCGACCAGCCGCTCCGCCTCCTCGCGGGCCGCCCGCAGCTCGGTCTGCGTGGCGGCGGCGCGCTCCTCGGCCTTGCGTACCAGCGCGGCCGCCTCGCGTCGCCCGGAGTCGGTCTCCTGCGCCGTAGAGGCGCGCAGCCGCTCCGCGTGCTCGCTGGCCTCCTGGGCCTGCGCCGAGGCGGCGGCGAGCAGCCGCTCCGCGTCCGCCCTGGCGCGGCGCACCAGATCCTCGGCCTCGGCGCGCGCCGCCTCCGCGTCGGCGGCGAGCCGCTGCCTGGTCTCCTCGGTCAGCCGCAGCGCCTCGGCCCGCGCCTGGCTGACGGTGCGCTCGGCCTCGGCCCTGGTCTCCTGCAGCAGCCGCTGCGCCTGCGCCTCGCTGCGGGCCCGCAGCTGCTCGGACCAGGCGACGTTCTCGTTGACGTGGGACTCGACGGTGGAGCGGCGCTGCGCCAGCTCCTCGTCGAGGCGCTGCCGCCGGCCGACGGCCTCGGCGTGCAGCTCAGCCTCCATCCGGGCGCGCTGCTCGGCCTGCTCCTGGAGCACCCGCTGGGACCTGGTCCTGGCGTCGCGCAGCTCGCGCTCGGCCTCCGCCCGCATCTGGTCGGCCTGGTGGTGCGCGCTCCGCAGCAGCTGCTCGGCGTGGGCCTGGGCGTCGCCGTAGACCGGGCGCAGGGCAAGGGCGCGGCGCACCTCGTGCAGCTTGGCACGCAGCACCTCGACCTGATAGCCGAGGTCGTCGGCGTGATCGACCGCCTTGTCGCGCTCCTTCTTCAGCCGGCCCATCTCGGCCTCGAGCTGCGAGAGGTGGTCGTCAGCCTGGTAGGTGTCGTAGCCAGGCACCGCGCGGTCCCATCCGTCCCCTGGTCGTGGTGTAGCAGATCCGGTCATCGGCCGAACTCGGGACGAGAATCACGTCACTGCCCCGGCTGGGCCACTCTACCGGCCGGGGCAGCGCGCGTCAGTGGCCCGAGGTGTCTCCTGATGCGTGCGGGGCGGCGGCGGTCACGATTTCCGTGAGCACTCCGTGACAGTCCTTCGGGTGCAGGAACGTGATGCGCGAGCCCATGGAACCGCGCCGGGGCTGGTCGTAGAGCACCCGGACGCCCCTGTCCCTGATCTCCTCGGAGACGGAGGCGACGTCGTCGGTGCCGAAGGCGATGTGATGCACGCCCTCACCGTTCTTGGCCAGCCATTTTCCGACGGGTGAGTCGTCCCGGATCGGCTGGAGCAGCTGGAGGTAGGAGGCACCGCCGTCGTCGGTGCCGTTGATGCGGAGCATGGCCTCGCGGACGCCCTGTTCCTCGTTGATCTCGGAGTGATGGACTTCGAAGCCGTAGGTGGCACGGTAGAACTCGACGGTGGCGTCGAGGTCGAAGCAGGCGATCCCGATGTGATCGATTCGAGTCAACATCCCCCTAGTGCACCGTCCTTGGCGCGGTGGTGCAACGTGCCCACCGTCACAGGTACGCGGCGGTGCCCTTCTCCGTCACGCTCTGTACATTGGTGTGAACGATCGTTCACTCCCGAATCTTCCGCGGAGGGACCCATGACCATGACTTCTTCGCAACGGCGTCCGTCCGGCGGCGGCTCGGTGATCGTCGCCGGTGCCAGGACCCCCATGGGCCGGCTGCTGGGCTCCCTGAAGTCGTTCTCCGGCGCCGAGCTCGGCGGCTTCGCGATCGAGGCCGCCCTGAGCCGGGCCGGCGTCGCGCCCGAACAGGTGGAGTACGTGATCATGGGCCAGGTGCTCCAGGCGGGCGCCGGCCAGATCCCCGCCCGCCAGGCCGCCGTGCGGGCCGGCATCCCGCTGTCGGTGCCCGCGCTCACCGTCAACAAGGTGTGCCTCTCCGGGCTCGACGCCATCGCCCTGGCCGACCAGCTGATCAGGGCCGGCGAGTTCGAGGTGGTCGTCGCCGGCGGCCAGGAGTCCATGACCAACGCGCCGCACCTGCTGCCCAAGTCCCGCGAGGGCGTCAAGTACGGGGCCGTGCAGATGCTGGACGCGATGGCGCTCGACGGGCTCACCGACCCCTTCGACGGCATCGCCATGGGCGAGTCGACCGAGCGGTACAACGCGAAGCTCGGCATCACCCGCGAGGAGCAGGACGCGGTCGCCGCCGCTTCCCACCAGCGCGCCGCGGCGGCCCGCGAGGGCGGCCTGTTCGACGCCGAGATCGTCCCGGTGGCCATCCCGCAGCGCAGGGGTGCGCCGGTGATGTTCGCCGCTGACGAGGGCATCCGCCCGGGCACCACGGTCGAGTCGCTGGCCCGCCTGGCCCCCGCGTTCGCCGGCGAGGGCACCATCACGGCCGGCTCCGCCTCCCAGATCTCGGACGGCGCGGCGGCCGTCGTCGTCATGTCCCGCGCCAGGGCCGAGGAGCTCGGCCTGGAGTGGATCGCTGAGATCGGCGCGCACGGCAACGTCGCGGGTCCCGACAACTCGTTGCAGTCGCAGCCCGCGAACGCGATCCGGCGGGCGCTTGACCGGGAGGGCCTGACCGTCGACGACCTCGACCTGATCGAGATCAACGAGGCGTTCGCGGCCGTCGCCGTGCAGTCAATGAAGGACCTCGGAATCGGCCCCGAAAGAGTGAACGTGAACGGCGGCGCCATCGCCTTGGGCCACCCCATCGGCATGTCGGGCGCCCGCCTCGCCCTGCACCTGGCCCTCGAGCTCGGCCGGCGCGGCGGCGGCGTCGGCGCGGCCGCGCTCTGCGGCGGCGGCGGCCAGGGCGACGCGCTCGTCCTCCGCGTCCCCGCCCGCTCGTGACCGGGCGCACGGTCGACGTCGCCGCGCTGGTCGCCCAGGCCAGGGAGGGCAGGCCCCGGGCCGTCGCCCGGCTGATCTCCCTGGTCGAGGGCGCCTCGCCGGCCCTGCGCGAGGTCATGGCCGCGCTCGCGCCGCACACCGGTCACGCCTACGTCGTCGGCCTCACCGGCGCCCCGGGCGTCGGCAAGTCCACCTCCACCTCCGCCCTGGTCACCGCCTACCGCCGCGCCGGCCGTCGGGTCGGCGTGCTGGCGGTCGACCCCTCCTCCCCCTTCTCCGGCGGCGCGCTCCTCGGCGACCGCATCAGGATGGGCGAGCACGCCTCCGACCCCGGCGTCTACATCCGCTCCATGGCGACCCGCGGCCACCTCGGCGGCCTCGCCTGGGCCGCCCCCCAGGCCGTGCGGGTGCTGGACGCGGCCGGCTGCGACGTGATCCTGGTGGAGACGGTCGGCGTCGGCCAGTCCGAGGTGGAGATCGCCGCCCAGGCCGACACGACGGTGGTGCTGCTCGCCCCCGGCATGGGCGACGGGGTACAGGCCGCCAAGGCCGGCATCCTGGAGGTCGGGGACATCTTCGTGGTCAACAAGGCCGACCGGGACGGCGCGGACGCCACGGTCCGCGAGCTCAACCACATGCTGGGCCTCGGCGAGGCCCGCGCTCCAGGCGACTGGCGCCCCTCGGTGGTCAGGGCCGTCGCCTCCCGGGGCGAGGGCGTGGACGACGTCGTCGCCGCGCTCGACAAGCACCGCGCCTGGCTCGACGAACACGGCGAGCTCACCGCCCGCCGCCACCGCCGCGCGGCCCGTGAGGTCGAGACCATCGCGGTCACGACCCTTCGCGAACGCATCGCCGACCTCCGCGGCGACCGCCGCCTCACCACCCTCGCCGACCGCATCCTGGCCGGCACCCTCGACCCCTACGCGGCGGCCGACGAACTGGTGACGGGAGTGGTGGAGGGG
>NZ_SMKC01000082.1 GCF_004348315.1 Streptomyces sp. 8K308
GGCTCGGGGAACGGGCGGGTGGCTGCTGCGGCGGGCATGGCGGCCTCCTCGGCGACTCTCGTTGTACGAGTTGCATCGTACAGCAGGTTATGTTCGACTCTTCTCGTACTTGGTACGAGTCGAGTCGTACTGCCGTCGGTCGTTCCTGGAGGTAGGCAGGTCATGGCAGGCTCTGATTCCCCACGCGTGGTGTGGTTCGCCGCCTGGCCGGTGACGGCCGTCTTCGTGCTGTCCAACACCGCCACCCCGCTCTACGTGCTCTGGCAGGAACGGATCGGCTTCTCCTCGGGAACGCTGACGGTGATCTTCGCCTGCTACATCGTGGGCCTGCTCGGCGCCCTGCCGGTGGCGGGCGTGACCTCGGACCGGATCGGCCGCCGCCCCGTGCTGCTGCCGGCGCTGGCGCTCGGCGTGGTGGCCAGCGTCATCTTCGCGACCGCCACCTCGGTGGCCGCGCTGGCCGTGGCCCGGCTGCTCACGGGCGTCGCCGTCGGCGTCGTCGTCTCGGCGGGGATGGCCGCGGTGACGGATGTGGCCGGCCAGGAACGGCGGCGGCTCGGCGCGTTGCTCGCCTCCACGGCCATGGTGCTGGGCGCCGGGCTCGGGCCGATGCTGGCTGGCGTGCTGTCGCAGACCCTTCCGGCGCCCACCGTGACCGTTTTCCTGCTGGAGATCGCGTTGCTCGCGCTGGCCGTGCTGGTCGTGCTCCGCATGCCGCTGCGGCGGCCAGCCCGGCCGGCGCCGACCGGGCCGTGGATCAGGCTTCCGTCCGTCCCCCGCGCCAACCGGCGGGAGCTGCTGCTCGGCGTCGCCGTCTTCGCGCCCGGCATCACCGCCACGTCCTATGTGCTCTCGCTTGGCCCCTCGCTGCTCTCCCGGCTGCTCGACACCGACAACCGGATCGTCGCCGGCCTGATGGCGTTCGTCATGTTCGGCGCGGCGACGGGCGTGCAGTTCGCGGTGCGGCGGGTGGGCGTGCGGGGCGTTCTGCTGGCCGGCGCGATGGCCGGCATGGCAGCCATGGCCGGCCTCGTCATCGCCGTCCACCAGGCGTCGGTCCCGTTGCTCCTGGTCACGGCGGCGCTGGCCGGCACCGCGCAGGGCCTCGGCCAGCTCGGCGGCCTCACGCTGCTCGGCGAGACGGTGCCGGCGGCGCGCCGCGCCGAGGCCAACGCGGCCCTGAACACCGGCGGCTACGTCCCGGCCGGACTGCTCCCCGTCCTCGCCGGCTACCTCGCCGACGCGGTCGGCCTCACGGCCGCGACGACGGTCTTCGCCACGGTGGTGCTCGCGGCGTCGGCGACGGGCGCGGTCCTGGTCGCCCGCACCGCGCCCCAAGGGCGCCGCGATGCGGTGCCCACCGCGGGTGCGCTGCCGCGCCGGCTCGGCCTTTCGCGCAGACAGTGAGCTCCGATTCGCGGCTGCGGCGGAGCCTTGCGCCGCGGCCGTGTGCCCCTCTGCGGCACCGGAGGCGTGCGCTGCCGTGGGCGGGCGGCTGATCGGCCGCGGTGTGGCCCGGCTTGGTCCAGCGGGAACGCGCCCGTGCGGCGGGCCGCTCGTCACCACGGGCGCTGCCGCGCGGCCTCGGCGGACCGTCGTTGCGGGCCGGTCACCGCTGGTGGTGGGCGGGCTGTCCTGTGGTGCGGCCGTGCCTTTGGCGCCTGGCGGCGCGGGCGGAGGGCTGGGAGCGGTGGAGTTTCTCGCCGTGGGTTGCGCGCACGCTGCCGCGCCGCGCGGGGCCGGCTCGCTACCACCAGCGGCGGCCGCGCGGCACACCGGGTCGTGACGCCAAGCCGGGCGCCACATCGCCGTGGCCGTGTGTGTGCTGGCGCATTCGTGCTCTCGCACCGCTGAGCCGCGCGCAGCGCCGTCGCGCCGTCGGGCGAAAGGTCTCGAAGAGGGGCCGAAAGCATTGGCCCGTCAGGGCCAACCCGATTTGCTGGCACACGCGTTGGCGCGGGGGCGTCATGGCCTGAAGGGTGGGCGTGATGCGATTCGCACGATGGTTGGTCGCCGCCGTGTTGATGGCGATGGTGGCGGCCGGGGCGTTGGCGCCGGCCGCCGTGGCCCAGCCGGCGGCAGCGGCGGTGGCGCCGACCGACCCGAACATCCGTTCACGGGCCGCTGGGACACCAGCGATCCGACGGCCTACACGCCCTACTGGGCGGCGCCTATCTCACCGTCGGCTTCACCGGCACCACCGTGCGGCTCCAGCAGCGCGGCACCATCGAGTACTCCGACGACCCCCCTTCTGACCCCGCCGATCCCTGCCGGCCGGGCCGACCCCACCAGGCCGGCCCGGCCGGCAGCGCACACCGAGCCCCGCACAGCCGAGAGGCCCCTCGTGGAACTGCTCCTGCTCCTGGCCGCCGCCGCGTGGCTCTACCGAGCCCACCGGCGCCGAGCCGGCCGCCGGCCCGCCCCACGCCGAACACGCTCACCAGCGCCCCGCCGGAGGCGGCCGGCCACCGGCAGCGCCGGCGCCTCCGCCACCGCACACGCCGCCCGATTACGCCAGCGCGCACGCGGAGGCCCCCTCCGCCAACTCCTCACCGCCGCCGGCCTGAACATCAACAACCGGCGCACCGCGCCCGCCGCCGCGCGCCGCTACGAAGCCGGCGGCGTCGGCGAACAGCGCACCACGGCGCTCCTCGAGGAACTCGGCACCGGCTGGGACGACGAGACCACGATCTTGGTGGAGATCGAGTACCGCCACACGGACGCGCTCCACGAGCAACTCGCCGCCCTCGCCTGACTCACCCGCCGGCCGTCTCCGGGAGCAGCAGCCGTCGGCCGCCGGCGTTCCCCCGCCACCAGGCGGTGGCCCGCCCGGGGTGGAAGGTGGGCTCGGACGCCTGCTGTCCGACCCCACCCTTCCCTCGTGGCGATTCCCGCGAGGAATACAAGCGACCGCACATCCGGGTCAAGCCTCGGCGTGCACCGTCAGCTGTTCTCGTAGAAGACCACCTTCAGGGTCGCGTTGTTGCCCGCGGAGTCGCTCTTGACCTTTTCGTAACCCGACGGGCACGTCGCGGACGACGAATCCGAACCGACATACGGGTTGTCCCAGTAGACGGTGAAGTCTCCGGCGGGCGAGCCGTAGGTGACGTACCCTTCGGTTCCCGTCATGAATCCCTGGGATTCGCTGCCGAAATGCACCGTTTCTCCGGGGGCTATCTTGTCCGGGGGTGTTTCGCTGCCTTCCCCGCTCCACACCCCGTGGTCCAGGTGCGACTTCTCCCGGGTCAGTTCCATATTGGTGAGGTTGACGATCGAGATATCGTAGGATCTCGCGGCCATGTCCTGCTCCCCTCGGCTTTTCGCCGGATCTACGAAGATTTCCGGGACCCAATGTATAGACCCATATGGATGGGCACCAGTCACGTTTTCAGACATGTCGCGACTGCTGTTCGATGGTGGCCCGGCTGCCGGCCAGAGCAACGAGGCGGGCTTCGGGGATGGCGCTGATCGACAAGTAGTTGAGCGTTAGTTCCGGCGCCTGTGACCAATACGGTCGGGGACTCCTGACTGAGGCACCAGGGAGCGAGTGGCTCCTCCAGCGTCGGCGTGCGCACCAGTTCACTGCCCCGGTCGGCGGTTTCCCGCCAACGGGCATCACGTGCCGGGACTCATACCGCTGTCAGCATGTGCGGTGGTGGGGACGTTTCACTGCCCGAATTCGAGTCGCTTTGCGGCGTGTTCAACGTCGAACATACTTCTGCTGGTGATCTCCTCGACCTTGTCTCCTTTGAAGTAGACGCAGAAGGTGTACAGGGTCTTGACCTCCTGCTCTGCGGCCAGTTCGCTAAGGTCGTCCATATTGACAGTCAGGAAGCGGACCACCGGGTACCTAACCGAGATGCCCGTCTCGTACCATAGCGTGAACTCATTGGGCTCCTCTTTCTCGAAAAGGGCTATGACGCGCCAGTTCTCCCGCAGCAGTTGATAGAACTGTTCCGTGGTGGTGACCTTCACCGCACTCATTACCGGTGCTCCTGTCCATTCGCGCATCGAAGGTCCTCTGAGCGAGGGCCTGAAGGCGCACGCAGCCTGGTCGGGGCGCTGCCCTCCCGGCCTGGGTGCGATCTTCATCCTGCCCGGCACAGCGGCGTGGTACAGCGGCAGATCAGGTCAAAAAACCAGGGTGGGCTTCCTCGCCGAATCCATTGGCTGGACCCGCGACCGCACCGCGGCAACCGGGCCCCGATGCTCGACGCCAAGGATGTGTCGGTCAGCGCGGCGGGGGCCTGGCGTTCGGCTTAAGTGGCCTGGAGCCGGTAGGACTCTGTGCCGGTCTGCATCAGGGTGCAGCGGAAGGTGATCCGGTCGGCGATGGCCGCGCAGAGCCGGAGGTCCGTGAAGATCTTGTCCATTCGGCGAACGGTGAGTTGGTGGCCGCCGCAATCGCTTTGCATTCCTCGCGCTCGGTGAAGATCTGGAACAGCAGCCGGGCGCCTTTCTTGTCCAGATTCAGGTAGCCGAACTCGTCCGGGCAGAGAAGGTCGACCTTGCTGTAGCGGGCGATCACGGAGGACAGCCGGCGGGCGGCGTAAGGAGTGGGGCCCCATATACGGCAACGGCCCCGCCGTGAGGCGGGGCCGAGCGCTGTTACCCCCAGCGAGACCGGGGGTACCGTTCTGATGTCGAGTCAGACGGAGTCATTTTGCCATGTCTGCCTTCATCGGAGACAGGCTGCGTGACACGCGAAAGCGTCGCGGCCTCTCCCAGGGCGATCTCGCCAAGCGGTCCGGTGTCTCCTACTCCCTTGTGCGGAAGCTGGAGTAGGGGGAGCGGTGGTCCACCACGCTGGAGACCGTGCGGAAACTCGCTACCGCGCTGCGCGTACCGACCAGCACCCTCGTGACGGAGACGTCCGAACCGGGGGCAGACGCAGCAACGGTAGACCGGTGGGCTGGCGTTCGGCACGCGCTGGCCGGCACCTACCCAGGCGACGAC
Source organism: Streptomyces sp. 8K308 (assembly GCF_004348315.1). Lineage (GTDB taxonomy): Bacteria > Actinomycetota > Actinomycetes > Streptomycetales > Streptomycetaceae > Streptomyces. Next base: position 4,957 of record NZ_SMKC01000082.1, read on the forward strand.
ATCGCTGAGGAACCAACCGTGACCGGTGTCGACGAGGCCTTGAACGCGGCCATGCCGCTCTTCTCCAGCGACAGCTATGCCGAGCTCGGCGCGCTCCTGCCGCAGCTCATCCGCGATACCGACACCGTGGCCAGCATGGATGAGCGCGGACGGCAGCTCCAGGCACGGTTGCTGCAACTAACTGGCTGGCTGATGGTGCAGACGCGCCAGTTCGACGTTGCGTCCGACGTGCTTGACCGCGCGCTGGGCACCGCTGGTGACCGGTTGGAAGCTGCGGCCGTGGTCAATTCCCAGTGCTGGCTGCTGCTTCGGCAGGGTCGGCTGGCCGAGGCTCGCGAACTGGCAACCCGATGGGCGGACGACACGGAGCGGCGCCGGCCGTCGCGGGCCACGCCGGGCGAGCTGTCCGCGTGGGGGTGGATGCTGCTGCGAGTATCGGCGGCGGCGGTGCGCGACAACCGGCCGGAGGAGGCCGAGGACGCGCTGCGGTGGGCGCGTGCCGCGGCGGTGGGCATGGGGCGGGAACATCAGCCGCGGTCCGACTTCCTACGGACCTTTGGACCTGCGACGGTGGCGCTGAAGCGGGCCGAGAACGCCATGGTGATCGATCGCCCGGGCAAGGTGCTCCAGCTGGCCAGCAAGGTGCCTGCGGGCGGCCTGCGACCGACCTCGAACAACCGGAACCGGCATCTGCTCGACGTGGCGGACGCGCACACGAGGATGAAGCAGTACCCGGAGGCGGTGTCGAGTTGCAGGGGATTCTTCGGCAGTCGCCGCAGTGGCTGCCGAACCAGCGGTACGCGCAGGACATCATGGGGCGCGTGATCGCCCGGCGCCGAACGTTGACGCCGGAGATGCGGCAACTGGCCGACCATAAGGGTGCCCACGTAGAGGGCCGACGTGTGGCAGTACCGGATGAGGCCGCCACAAACGGCCATTGATGGGTAACCGGACGCCTCCCGAGCGTTATCTGGCACAGTCTCCCGTTCTCGGGAGTCGGCCATGACGGCGCCTCACCCGCTGCCCGACTGGATCCCGCCCGCTTCGGCCGGCGCCCGGACCGTGCCGGCTGGCCGCTGGTTCGACGCGGTCGAGGTGCCGAGCCTGACGTCGGCCTACGTGCTGGGCCGGCTCGACGCACGCTCCGGACCGGTGGTAGAGCTCCAGGACCACGGCTTCGTCCGCTGGTTCGTGGCGCCACGGGCGGCGGCCGGTTGGCCGCGGCTCCCGGGCATGTGGGTCCTCGGCCACGGCCACTACGTGGCGATCCCGCCGGCCGAGTGGTGCGCCTCGCCGACGGAGGGCGGCCCGCCGATCCGCTGGCTGCTGCCGCCCCGGGGCCGATGCCTCACCGGAGCCGACGCGCTGCACGCGGCCCTCGCCGCGACACTGCTCGCCCCAGCTCGACCAGGGGCGCGCCGTGGCTGAGCACCCCGCCGCCGGGTCAACGAAGCCGGAGATCACCGCCGTCCGCGGCGGTCCACCGGTGGAGCCAACACCGCCGCCGGTGACGTGCTCCTACTGCCACCTCCGCATCGTCGAGCACGACGACCACGCCACCGACTGCTGCTGGTGCCCCGGAAAGGCGACCGCCCAGTGACCGGGCCGGAGGGCGGTGAGAGCCCCGTCCCCCTGCCGGTTCCCGCATTCGACGAGCTGACCCGATGGCAGCTCCAGGGTCTGGTGTGCGCCTGGTGCCCCGAGCTGTTGTTCCCGCGCCGCTACCTCAGGCTCGCCACGGTCCGCGACGCCACCGGCGGCGGGCACGACCTGTTCGTCTGCGAGCCGTGCGTCCTGGCCGCCGTCGAGAAAGCGCTGGCGGATGCCTCCTGACCTACACCGCCGCCGCCTTGGCGGCGGTCTGGGAGTGGGCGAGCGCGAGGGCGGCGAGTTCGGCGCCGAGGGCGAGGCGGTGGAGCGGGGCGGTGACAGGCGCATTCCAATCGTGTTGCGCGAGATGTCATCTTCGCTCCACACGGACGAGGGCCTGCTCCGGTTCAACGCGGCGGCGGGAACCGGCTCTTCAGTCGCGTGTTTCGGTGGCGATGCCGCCATCAGCGGCCCAGGAACATCACGGCGAGCGGGACGGCCGGCAACCGCGTCACGAGATCACCGGCATTGACAGCATGGCTCTCGTGCGTCGAGGCCCGGCCATCTCATGCGGCAGACTGACCGGAGCTCCGACCTCGCGTACGCGTCCGGCGGCGCCGCATTGTCACCATGCGGCGCCGCCGTGTTTGTCGAGGCGTTATGCCCGTCGGGCACCGTCTGGCCGTCCGTGGCGATTAACGCACGTGCTCGGACGGATGACGTTTGGCCGTGGGGGTCAGCAGGAGCAGGAGCTCATCCTCACGTCGTCGATCACCGGGCCCGCGTCGCCGGGGGTGGTGCTGACGAACGACAGCTCTGTGGTGCTGTCGCTGGCCACGAACGACGCTGCCCGCTGGACGTAGCCCATGTCCACGTTAGTCTTGCCGGTGGTGTCGAATGTGAAGTCGGCGACCAGCTGACCGTCGGCGAGGATCTGCCCCGTCTTCACCGCCGGGGGGTGACCGGGCGTCGGGTTACCAGCGAGCTCGTAGAAGACCGTGTACGTCAGCCCCGGAATCGTCGCGAAGGTCTGGGACACGCGTCCCGGGTCGTTCGCGTTGAGGTCGATGCTTTGGACCCCCTCGGCCGCCTCCCAGTACGTCTCGCGCACCAAGTCGACGCCCGAGTCGCCGACAACCCATGGGCCGATTAACTGACCTGCCGAGAGCGGCTGGGCATAGCCGTTCGGAATCGTGGGGTACTCGAAACCCCCGTTGCTGAAGTTGGGCTCGGCCAGAACCGATGCCGCCGACGCCTGGCTGACCGCGCCGGCAGCAGAGGCGAGTACGCTCGCCATGACCACCGCGGTGAGGTAGCGCATGGCCATGATGATTCCTCCTCGATGCTTCGCCCCTTGTGGGCGGTGTTGACAACACTCGGTATCGAAGTCGAGAAGCGCAATATAGGGACAGTGGCGCATTGAGTCATGAGACAGAGCGAACAGGGCGTTGTTTTCCGCAACGGGCATGTGTTCCCCGTTCGCCCGTCGAATGAGCCGATACGCGCCGTCTCTCTTACTGATCTTTTCGTTAGTTCTGTGGGTGCGGCGGGCTCGTTGATGGGAGTCTGTTGTCGTGTCTTTCAAGCCTTCGTCTGTTGTGTCAGGGCCTGTCGTTCCTCCTTTGACGCGACCACAGTTGGCCGAGGCTCGGCGGGTGCGGGCGGCCGAGTTGTTCGGGCAGGGGCGCCCGAATGCCGAGATCGCACGCATGCTGGGGGTCAGTGACGAGAGCGTGCGGCGGTGGAAACGGGTCTGGGAGAAGGGAGGCGCTGACGCCTTGCGGGTATCCCGTCGATCAGCTGCCGACGGGACCACGACGGCGGACGGCCGGGCTTCTTGCCCTTTGGCAACAGCGGCTCCAGTCGCCCCCACTGGCCTTCCGTCAGATCACCACGCCCCACAGCGCAAGATCATCCCACGGCCAAGATCGACTTTCGCAACAGGCCCTAGTACTGCAACGACACTCCGTGACGGGGTGCGCTTGGGTTCGTTGATCACTTCGTGCTGAAGGAGTTAGCTGACGGTTAGCCAGATAGGTTCGGTGATTTCGTGGCTCGGTTCGCGGGCCGGTTCGGGCGGGTGGAGTCCCGGCGGCGGATGGTGTCCTACCTGCGGGGACTGCTCAGCGAGACGGAACGCAAGAACGGCTGGACCCTGGCGGAGGCCGCCGGCGACGACGGCCCGCAGGGTATGCAGCGTCTCCTGAACCACTACCTGTGGGACGCCGACGCACTTCGCGACGACGTCCGGGAAGCGGTCGTGGAACACCTCGGAGATTTCGAATAGGGAATTCTGATCCTCGACGAGACGGGGTTTCTGAAGAAAGGCATCCGGTCGGCAGGCGTAGGCCGGCAGTATTCAGGGACGGCGGGGCGGATCGAGAACTCCCAGGTGGCCGTCTTCCTGGCCTACGGATCCGAGAAGGGACGCGCCCTGATCGACCGCGAGCTATACCTTCCGAAGGACTGGACTTCGGACCGTCAACGCTGCCGGGCGGCCGGCATCGGCGACGATGTCGAATTCGCCACCAAACCGGACCTGGACCTGCGCATGCTGGAACGCGCAGTGGAGGCCGGGATCCCGTTCGGCTGGGTGACCGCTGATGAACTCTACGGCCAGACAGGGCGGATCCGGATGTGGCTGGAAGAACACGACATCCCTCATGTGCTCGCTGTCCCGAAATCGCAGATGGTCATGACCATGGAATTCTTTGGTCAGGCGCGCGCCCAAGAGCTGGTCAGCGGGCTTTCCGACGACGCCTGGAAGCCTCTGAGCTGCGGCGACGGTGCTCATGGGCCGAGGGTTTACGACTGGGCCGCAGCCGCGATCCGGCCTTGGAGGCGCCAGGGCTGGGACCACTGGCTACTGGCACGCCGCAGTCTCACCGATCCTGTGGGAATCGCCTACTACATCTGCTTCTCCCCGGCCGGGACGCCCCTTGGGGAACTCGTGCGGATTGCGGGATCCCGGTGGATGGTCGAGGAATGTTTCCAGACTGCGAAGAACGAGACCGGACTCGATCACTACCAGGTCCGCGGCTACACAGCGTGGTACCGGCATATAACCCTGTCCATGGCCGCCCTTGCCTTCCTCGCTATCCTGCGGGCGGAGGCAAAAAGGGGGGTCTCGAAACCGACAGCGATCGATCCATCATACCCGTAACCATGAACGAGGCTCGGCGACTCTTCAACCGCGTCTGCTCTCCGATCCGTCATGGAATTCACCACGTGCTCGCCTGGTCCTTATGGCGAAGAAGAAGCCAGGCCCGAGCCCGCATCAGCCATTACAGACGCAGAGGACATCCCGAAGCGTCGTTGCAGTACTAGGTCACGGGCCACCAGCTCGGGCTCTGCCAGGTCACCCTCGACCGGGTTGCGGCCCTCGATCCACCGGTGCACCGCCCAGGCCAGCGTGTACCCCTCACCCGGGGCGCCGATCGCCACCACATCCGGGATCGGCAGCGGAAGCAGCGGCGCCAGCCGGGGGAGCAGCCGTGCCTCTATCGCGATGGCCTCAGCGCCGCCGGGACGCAGCGGCAGCCGGACGGTCAGGTCCTCGCCGAGCCGGTAGATCGCGTTGACCGTGCCTCCGGAGGCGAGCCGGGCGATCGGCCGGTCCGCCCACTGGGGGAACTGAGCGCGCAGCAGCAGCCGGACCAGGTCGGCGTCGGTCTCCGCTTCGTCCGCGTGCATCTTGCCCATGTACCCACCAGATCTGTCGGTTCATGCCAGGATCGTCGGATAGTCGGACCATGACCTGGAGTTCATATCCGCCGGCCTTGTTGCCGGGGCAGCAGCAGTGGTGACAGCTCTGCGCGGCCTGCCCCTGCCGGCCGGCGGCGTACGGCTCACCGATCGTTGCCGACGTGACCGCCGGGGGCGATCGCCGGAACTCGTCAGTTTCTTCATGGTTCACCCCCAGTTCAGTTCGACCGGTCGAGACTGTATTTCCGGTCGGACAGTGCCTGGGCCAGACCACGGCCAGCTCCACGTTCAGTTGAGTCGTGCGCCCGCCGGGCCAGGTCCTGCAACGCGCGCGGCAGCTGGGCAGACCAGCGGCCACCCCATGCCCGAATCCGTAGCCCAGCCCCGACACGGCTTGCACGACCCGAAACGATCACATCGCGATCAAGCCGGTGGATCCGGGCTGGAAGAAGCGGTGTTGGGCCGCACCCGATTGACGCAATGATCAGCGGTAGGTGATTATCAGTCGACACTCGGCGATGGCCTCGAGAGCAGCACGTGCTGGAGGAGCAAGCAGAAAGGGCCAGGATTCCTGGCAGGGGCCGTGGGAGCCGGGTTCCTCCTGCTTTGTCGCCGAAGCCGAGCGGCATGTCCCTTGCTCTGAGTTTGGAGGAACCGACAGTGCACGTCGCCCTCACTGGCACCACCGGGTTTCTCGGCCTGCGGCTTGTCCGCGAACTGCTTGAACGCCATGGTTCGCTGACCGTGCTCGCACACGCCGGATCCGGTGGCGCGCTGCGGCGTATCACCCGGTTCTTCGAGCTGACCAGCGCGCCCGCTGCGCTGATCACGGAGCTGCCCAACCGGCTGCGTGTGGTGGAGACCGACCTCGGTCAGCCCCGAATGGGGTTATCATCGGCCGGCTTTCAGAGGCTGGCCGACGAGCTCGATGTGATCTGGCACAGCGCCGGCAACATCAATCTCGACGACGACCTGGTGAAACTGCGCCGGGTCAACGTCGAGGGCACCCGGAACGTCCTGGCGCTGGCCGCCGCTGGTGGCCGCAAGCCGATGGTCCACCACATCAGTACCGCCTTCGTGGCTGGCGCTCGTCGGGAGGGCGTGGTGTACGAGGACGAGCTGGATGACGCGCTGGGCTTTGAGAACGGCTACGAGCGCTCCAAGTACGAGGCCGAGTTGCTGGTGCGCGCATGGTCGCAGGCGCACGGCCGTCCGGTCATGATATTGCGGCCGAGTATCCTGGTCAGTGATCTGCCGCCGCACCCCGAACTGCCGGAGCATCCGCTGCAGTTCCTCGACCAGATCATTCAGACCGCACTGCGCCGGCTTGGTATGGCGGGGGTGTGTATCCCTGAGAAAGATCGGCCGATGGTGCGGATGATCGGCCACCCCCACGGTCACCTGAACTTCCTGCCCGTGGACCACGCGGCCTCGGTCATGGTCCAGCTGGCCAGCAGGCAACCCCCTGGGCGGGTGAACACCTACCACGTCGTGCACGACCACGACGTTCCGGTCTCGGTCGTTGTCGCGCTGGCGGAGCGGCTCGCGCCCGTACGGCTGGAGCTGGTCGAGCACCGGCCGGACGACCTGTCACCGCTGGAAGCCGCGGCGGACTTCTACCCCGGATTCACGCCCTATTTCAGTCACCGCCGTCGCTTCGACGACACCCGGGTCCGGACGCTGCTCGGCCCGTCGTTGTCCGGGGTGCACGTGGATCTGGACTACCTGATCGCCGGTGTGGAAGCTGGGCAGCCTCTTCCGTTGTCCTAACCCGACCTTCGCTCTTTATGCCTTGATGGAGCCCCTCTTGACCCTGGTGGAACGCCCTGACGCCGTCGGCACGACGGAGCCGATCTTCACCCCGGAGGAGATCGCGTCCGGCGTCCGGCGAGTCCGTGAACACGCGCATATCGTGGCCGATGCCACCGGCCGCAGGCTCGGGCTGGTGCTGGGCCCCAGACCCGCCGGTGAGATCGTGGGCACACTGCCGCCGCTGTATCCGGAGTGGCTCGGCGGCCGTACCTTCTGCGAGGCACACGGCGTCCGTTTCCCTTACGTGGCAGGCGAGATGGCCAACGGCATTGCCACGACCCGGATGGTCATGGAGATGGCCAGGGCCGAGATGCTCGGCTTCTTCGGCGCCGGTGGCCTCGGGTTCTCCCAGGCCGCCAGCGCCGTGCGAGAGCTGGCCACCGAGCTGGCGGGTCTGTCGAACTGGGGGGTGAACCTCATCCACTCCCCGCACGAGCCCGAGTTGGAGTACCGCGTGGCGAAACTGTTGCTGCGGCACGGTGTCCCCTGTGTCTCGGCCTCGGCGTTCATGGATCTGACCCCGGCCGTCGTGCTGTGCTCGGCGGCGGGGCTGCGTCGGGACGGGGATGGCCGGATCGTGCGGCGTCGAAGGATCTTCACCAAGATCTCCCGGCCGGAGGTGGCGGAGAAGTTCCTCTCCCCGGCACCCCAAGGCATGCTCCGCCGGTTGGTGGAGCGGGGGGAGCTCACCGCCGAGGAGGCGGAGCTGGCCGCGCGGGTGCCGGTGGCCGAGGACATCACGGTGGAGTCCGACAGCGGTGGTCACACCGACAACCGGCCGCTCGGTTCGCTGCTGCCACGGATCCTGCTGCTGCGGGACGAGCTCACCCGGCGCTTCGGTTATGCCCAGGCGGTCCGGATCGGTGCTGCGGGCGGACTCGGCACACCGCAGGGAGTGGCTGCTGCCTTCGCCCTGGGGGCAGCCTATGTGGTGACCGGGTCGGTGAACCAGGTCGCCACGGAGGCCGGCATCTCCGCGGAGGCCAAGGCGATGCTGGCCGAGGCCGACATCGGCGATGTGACCATGGCGCCCGCGGCCGACATGTTCGAACTGGGTGTCAAACTCCAGGTGCTGCGCCGCGGCACGATGTTCGCACCGCGAGCACGTCAGCTCTATGAGGCATACCAGGCCCATGCGTCCTTGGAGGAGCTTCCGCAGCCGCTGCGCGTCAAGCTCGAACGTGAGGTGCTGCGTGCCCCGATCGAGGAGGTCTGGGCTGCGACCCGGGAGTTCTGGCAGCAGCGTGACCCGGCGGAGCTCACCCGTGCGGAGGCCGACCCCAAGCACCACATGGCGCTGGTCTTCCGCTGGTACCTCGGCAACTCCAGCCGCTGGGCGATCACCGGGGACACCGCCCGGCGCACCGATTACCAGATTTGGTGCGGTCCGGCGATGGGCGCGTTCAACCGGTGGACTGCGGGCAGCTTTCTCGCTGAACCCGCCAACCGTTCCGTGGTGCAGATCGCGCTCAATCTGCTCGAAGGCGCAGCTGTGACCACCCGCGCGCACCAGCTCCGCACCTACGGGGTGCCGGTACCGGCCTCGGCGTTCGTGTTCACCCCGCGTCGTCTCGCCTGACCCCATCGACCACCGAGGAGAAAGCATGTCCGACACTCAGTCCAGACAGGTTCCCATCGCCGTGGTCGGTATCGGCGCGTTACTGCCCGGCTCGCCGGATGCCGGCGAGTTCTGGCGCACCGTGGTCGCCGGGCGTGACCTGATCACCGACGTTCCCGCGCGTCGCTGGCTGGTCGAGGACTACTACGATCCTGACACCGCGGCGCCGGACAAGACCTACGCCCGGCGCGGCGCGTTCCTGCCGGAAATCGACTTCGATCCGATGGCCTACGGCATCCTTCCGAACGCCCTGCCGGCCACCGACATCAGCCAGCTGCTGGCGCTCACCGTGGCCGAGCAGGTCCTCACCGACTGTGACGCCCTGTCCAGAGTAGACCGTGGCCGGGTCGGTGTCATCCTCGGCGCGGCCGGAACGGAACTGCAGAGCCACATGAACGCGCGGATCCAGCGCCCGGTGTGGCTCAAGGCCATGCGGGAGAACGGCATACCCGAGGCTGAGGCCCAAGCCGTCTGTGACCGTATCACCGAGCACTACGCGCCCTGGCAGGAGTCGACCTTCCCAGGGACGCTCGCCAACGTCATCGCGGGGCGGATCGCCAACAGGTTCGACCTGCACGGCACCAACCACACCACTGACGCCGCGTGTGCCAGCTCGTTCGCGGCGCTGTCCGCGGCGGTCAGCGAGCTCGTGCTCGGCCGGGCCGACCTGATGCTCAGCGGCGGTGTCGACACCGCCAACGACATCGGCGCGTTCTTGTGTTTCTCCAAGACGCCCGCACTGTCAGCCAGCGGTGACTGCCGTCCCTTCTCGGCTGCCGCCGACGGCACGATGCTCGGCGAGGGACTGGCCATGTACGCGTTGAGGCGCCTGGCTGACGCCGAACGGGACGGTGACCGCGTCTATGCGGTGATCCGCGGTATCGGTACCTCCTCCGACGGCATGGGCACCGCGATCTACGCGCCGCTGCCCGAGGGCCAGGCACGCGCCCTGCGGCGGACCTACACCGAGGCGGGTTACGGCCCGGAGAGCGTCGAGCTGGTGGAGGGGCACGGCACCGGTACCGGCGCGGGTGATGCCGCGGAGTTCGCCGCGCTGCGCCAGGTGTACGGGGAGTCCGGCCGGACCGATCGGCAATGGTGTGCGCTGGGATCGGTCAAGTCCCAGATGGGGCACACCAAATGCGCCGCGGGCGCCGTGGGACTACTCAAGACCATCTTGGCCCTGCACCACAAGGTGCTGCCGCCGACGATCAAGGTGGACCAGCCCAACCCTGCGATGGACATCGGTGACAGCGCTTTCTACCTGAACACCCAGCCGCGGCCGTGGGTGCGCGCCGCCGATCATCCGCGTCGCGCCGCGGTGTCGAGTTTCGGTTTCGGCGGCAGCAACTTCCACGTCACTGTGGAGGAGTACGCTGGCGTGGCCGGTGACCGTGCCCCCTGGCGTATCCGCACCGCCCCCACCGAGCTGGTACTTTTCAGCGGCCCGTCACCGGAGTCCCTGCTGGAACGACAGATCGACGGTGGCCGCCCGCTGGCTGACATCGCCCGGGAGAGCCAGGCGGCCTTCCGGGTGGAAGACGCGGTGCGACTGGCCGTCATCGCCGCCGACACCGCAGACCTGGCAGACAAGCTCACCCGGGCCGCCGCGCAGATCCGGCGGCAGCCGGAGGCGGCCTTCTGCGCCCCCACCGGGATCCACTACGCCACCGGCGCCCCCGCCGTCGGCCGGATCGGGTTCCTCTTTCCCGGCCAGGCCGCTCAATACGTCACCATGGGCGCCGACCTCGCGATGCTGGCGCCCTCAGCCCAGGCCGTGTGGGATCGCCTGGGCAGCATTGAGTTCGAGGGACGGCCACTGCACCGCGTGGTGTTCCCACCCCCCGCTTTCAGCGACGAAGAGCGGGACGGGCAGCAGGCGCTGCTGCGGGCAACCGAGTGGGCGCAGCCCGCGCTGGCGGTGCACAGCCTCGCCCTACTGGCAGTCGTGCATGGCCTTGGCCTGGAACCGGACTGCGTCGCTGGGCATAGCTTCGGTGAGCTGACGGCGCTGCACGCGGCGGGTGCCCTGGACGCCGAGTCGCTGGTGGGCCTGGCCCGCAGGCGTGGCGAGTTGATGCGTGAGGCGGCGCGGACACCGGGTGCGATGCTGGCCGTCACGGCGGAGCGGGCGAGGGTCGAATCCGCCATCGCCGGCAGCGGCGCCACCGACGTCTGGCTGGCCAACCACAATTCGCCGAACCAGTTCGTGGTCTCCGGCGCCACCGACACGATCGAGATCGTCGAGCGGGAGCTCGCCGCCGACGGTGTCGTCGTGCGCCGCCTCAACGCCGCGACCGCTTTCCACACCCCGATCGTCGCTGGGGCGGTCGAGCCGTTGTTCGAGTTCCTGGGCGAGGCCAAGATCACCGAGCCCCGGATTCCGGTCTACGGCAACGCCGACGCGTCGGCCTATCCCACCCAGCCCGCCGATATCCGTCGCAGGATCGCCGACCACCTGGCCACCCCGGTGCTGTTCAGCGATGAGATCGAAGCGATGTACACCGCTGGGGTACGGACCTTCGTCGAGGTCGGTGCGGGCGCCACCCTCACCGGCCTGGTCGGACAGATTCTCGGCGACCGCGAGCACCTGGCGGTGAGCCTGGACCGCAAGGGGTGCAACGGAATCACCGCCCTCCAGGAGGCAGTTGGCCGCCTCGCCGTGAGCGGTGTGCGGCTTGACCACGACAACCTGTGGGCGCCCTACGCGCCGCCCACGGCAGCAGCGAGGGAGCGTAAACCCGCGATGACCGTGCGGCTCAACGGCGGCAACTACGGCCGGGTCTACCCGCCCGAGGGCGGGGCCACCGCGCTGCCCGCACCGAACCCGCCCCGCCAGCAGGCGGTACCTGCCCCCGCAGAGCAGGCGCCCGCGCCCGCAGCGCCCGGGGCGGCCCCTGTGGACGCAAACTGGCTCGCCCTGATCGAGAGCACCCAGCGGCACACGGCGGAGGCGCACGCCGCCTGCCACCGCATGCTGATCGACAGCCACATGGCGTTCCTGAAGATGACCGAGACCACTTTCGCCGCGATGCTGGGCGGCCAGGTCAGTGCGGAGGCGATCCCCACACCGATGGTGCCGCCACCGGCGTTGCCGGCCATGCCGGTGTTCGAGGCACCCCAGTCGCCCGCCGCGCCGATGACGCTACCCACACCACCCCCCATGGTGGCGCCCGTTGCGTCTGCGGCCCCTGCCACGTCCGCACCGGTGGTCTCCCCGGCCGAATTCGGGGAGTTGTTGTTGTCAGTGGTGGCCGAGCGGACGGGGTATCCGGTCGCGATGCTGAACCTGGACATGGCTCTTGACGCGGATCTGGGAGTGGATTCGATCAAGCGGGTGGAGATTCTGTCCGCGATGCGTGAGCGGGTGGGTGATCTGCCCGAGGGTGACGTCGCCCAGCTGGGCAGACTCCGCACCCTGCGGGAGATCGTCGACGCACTCACCGCGAGCACCGCCCCGGTTCAGGACACCGTTGCCGCACAAGTGCCTACTGCCGCACAGCCACAGGAGTCCAAGCACCAGACCGTGCTCACCCGGCTCGCGGTTCGCGTGCTTGACACGCCCGCCCCCGGGCTGGCGATGGCGGGCCTTGGCGGCGGGCTGATCGCGGTGACCCAGGATGGCTCCGGCATCGCCGAGTTGGTCGTAGCGGGGCTCACCGAGCACGGCGTCCATGCCGCCGTAGTGACCAGCGTGCCCGCAGACGCGCGGGGTGTCGTGTACCTCGGTGGTCTCGCCGAACTCGATTCACCGGAGCAGGCGCTGGCCTGCCAGCAAGAGGCATTCCGGGTGGCCCGCTCGGTCGCGGCCCGCTTCGCCGAGCAGGGCGGGCTGTTCGTGACCGTCCAGGACACCGGCGGTGACTTCGGCCTCGGCGGCACACAGCCCGACCGGGTCTGGCTCGGCGGTATCGCCGCACTGGCCAGGACCGCGGCCAAGGAGTGGCCCGCGGCCTTGGTCAAGGCCATCGACTGCGAACGCGGCGGACGCACGGCCGGGACGGTCGCATCAGCGATCGTCGGGGAACTGCTGGACGGCGGACCGGCCCGAGAGGTCGGCCTGCGCGCCGACGGCACCCGCAGCACGCTGAAAGCGGTCCCGGCGCCGAGGGCGTCCGGCCTGGCGGCGAAGATCGGACCGGACTCGGTGATCGTCGCCACCGGCGGCGCACGCGGGGTGACCGCAGCGGCCATGCTGGACCTGGCCCGAACCCACCAGCCCCGGATCGTGCTGCTCGGCCGCACCGAGCTCGTCCCAGAGCCCGCTGGACTGGCCGCCGCCAGCGACGAGGCCGCGCTCACCCGTGCTCTGGCCGAGCGTTCCGGCGGCAGCGGCGTACCCGCGGTGATCGCCGCAGAGGCCCGGCAGATCCTCGCGGCACGGGAGGTCCGGGCCACGGTCGCAGCCCTTGAGGACGCCGGTTCGTCCGTCCGGTACCTGCCGGTGGACGTACGGGACAGTGGCGCGCTGTCGGCCGCGCTGGCCGGGGTGCGCGCGGATTGGGGGCCGGTCACCGGGATCGTGCACGGTGCGGGTGTGCTGGCCGACAAACTGATCGCCGACAAGACCGATGAGCAGTTCGAGGCTGTGCTGGCCACGAAGGTCGACGGCCTGCGCGCACTGCTCGCGGCGACCAGGACCGACCCGCTGGATGCGATCATCCTGTTCTCCTCGGTGGCCGCGGTCTTCGGCAACGCCGGACAGAGCGACTACGCCGTGGCCAACGAGGTGCTCAACCAAGTGGCCGCCGCCGAAGCGGCCCGGCGGCCCGGGTGCCTGGTGCGAGCCCTCGCATGGGGGCCGTGGGATGGCGGCATGGTCACCCCCGCACTGGCCGAGCACTTCGGCCGCTCCGGTGTCCCACTCATCCCGGCCGGACAGGGCGCCGCGGCCTGTACTGCCGAGCTGGGTGATCCCTGCGCGGACACGCGGGTGGTCATCGCGGCAGGGGACGATCCCGGCCCGAAGGCTGTGGCCGGTGAGCCGGGTGTTGCGGAGGTGCGTCTGTCCACGCGCACCCACCCCTACCTCGTCGACCATCAGGTCGCGGGGATCCCGGTACTGCCGGTGGCGCTGGCGCTCGACCTTTTCGGCAGAGCAGCCGCAGCCTGGCGGCCCGCCGCGGACAGCCTCGTACTGCGTGACCTGCGTGTGTTCAACAAGGTCGTTCTGCCGCACCTGAAGGGGAGCGGCCACCGGCTGGCCCTGCGCGGCCGTCCCGAGCTCACCGCGACGCCCTCGGCGTTGGCGGCCGAACTGCTCGACGCGGACGGCAGGCCACACTTTCGGGCCGTACTGGAGTTCGGAGCGAACTTTCCGCAGCCGACGGGCTGGGACACCCCGGACGGCTTGGTTCCGTTGGCGCGGGAGGAGATCTACGACGGCCGGGTGCTCTTCCACGGACCGGCGTTCCGGGCCATCCGCTCGGTGCACGGGGTCTCCGCCCAGGGAGCCGAGGCGACGGTGAACGGTGTCGATGAGCTCGGTTGGGAAGGGGACAACTGGCAGCTCGACCCAGCCGCAGTGGACGGTGGGCTGCAACTGGCGGTGCTGTGGGCTGAGGGTGTACTCGGGGAGGCCGGTCTGCCGATGGCCGTCGCGGAGTGCCGGGTATACCGGCGCGGAGCGGCCCAGGCGCCCGTGCGGTGCGTGGTGTGGGCGCGGAAGGTGCACGACACAGGCGCGCGCTGTGATCTGGTGCTGCTTGACCAGGGCGGGACGCCCCGGGTGGAACTGCTCGGCGTGGAACTCATCCGCCGTCCCGACTGAGCTCGCCTCGCCGTTCCCCTCCGCGTTCGTGAAGTGAGACTGGTATGGGATTCGAACCGATCGCCATCGTCGGCCGCGGGTGCGTGCTGCCCGACGCGCTGGACCCGGACACGTTCTGGGACAACATCTCTGCGGGCCGATGCAGCCTGTCGCCTGTACCGGACGGCCGCTGGCGCCTGCCGCACCGGTGGGCGATGGGTACCGTGGAGGACCATCTCGACCGCACCTGGACCGACGTCGGTGGCTACGTCCAGGGCTTTGAGCAAGCGTTCGACCCGACCGGTTTCCTCGTCGGCCCGGGTGAGATTCTCGCGCTGGACCCATTGTTCCACTGGGTGCTGCACGGCACCCGGCAGGCACTGCGGGAGGCCGGCCAAGACGGGCCGCTGCCCCGCGCGGGACTGGTGCTGGGCAACCTGTCCTATCCCACCAGTGCCGGATCGGCCTTCGCCGAGCACGTGTTGCTCTCCACCGGGGACCCGACACTGCTGGCTGCGGCGCGCCAGGCCCGGCCCGACGCACGGAACAGGTTCTCCTCAGGACTGCCAGCGCATTTCGCCGCCCGCGCCCTGGGGCTCGGTGCGGGGGCCTTCGCTCTTGACGCCGCCTGTGCCTCCTCGCTGTATGCGATCAAGCTGGCATGTGACCGTCTGCACGACGGCACAGCGGACCTGATGGTGGCCGGGGCGGTCAACCGGGTGGACAACCTGTTCCTGCACGTGGGGTTCTGCGCGTTGTCCGCGGTAAGCCGCAGCAGCCGCAGCCGGCCATTTCACCGGGAGGCCGACGGGTTGCTGCACGGTGAGGGCGCCGGGTTCGTCGCACTGATGCGACTGTCCGACGCGCTCGCTGTCGGCAGGCCCGTGCTCGGTGTGATCCGAGGGGTCGGGCTGTCCAATGACGGCCGTGGCCGTGGCCTGCTCAGCCCTGCGGAGGAGGGCCAGGAACGGGCGATGCGCCTGGCTTACGCCCAGGCGGGTGTGGCGCCGGAGACCGTCTCGCTGCTGGAGTGCCATGCCACGGGGACCCCGGTCGGGGACGCCGCGGAGGTCCGCAGCACCGCACGGGTCTTCGCCGGCAGCACCGACCTGCCGATCGGCTCAGTGAAGTCCAACATCGGGCACCTGCTGGCCCCGGCGGGCGCGAGTGGACTGCTCAAGGTGCTTGGGGCGATGCGGGCGGGCATCCGCCCCGCGACGCTGGCCGCGGAGGACTCGCTCGCCGAGCTGACCGGCACCCCGCTGCGTGTACTGGGTGAGTCCGAGCAATGGCAGGGGCTTCGCCGGGCCGCGGTGAGCGCCTTCGGGTTCGGCGGCGCCAACGCCCATCTGATTGTCGACGCCTGGGACGCGAACGGCGGAGCCGCAATTCCGGAACCGACAACCGTGAAGGCACCGAACGTGGAGGTGGCGATCGTGGCCATCGGCGCCAGGGTCGGCGATGGGACCGGAGCCGAGGACTTCCGCCGTGCGGTGCTCGACGGCCGGCGGTGCGCTCCGGCGACGAGGGTCGAGGTAGCGCTGCCGGGATGGTGTTTCCCGCCGCTTGCTATGGAACACACGTCGCCGCAACAGCTCCAGGTGCTGGAGGCGGCCAGGGAAGCGGTGCGAGAGGTCGACCTGCCTCGGGAGCGGACCATGGTGCTGGTCGGAATGGGCGTGGATCCGCAGATCGCCTACTCCGCCGCACGCTGGCGGGCGCCGCAGTGGCTGGAGGGGGCCGGGATCCCGGCCGACTCAGAGCTGGCCGAGCGGGTCAGGAACGCTCTCGCCCCGCCCATGGTGTCCGAGCGGGTCGTCGGCAGCCTGCCGAACCTCGTGGCGAACCGGATCAACACCCAGCTGGACCTGGCGGGACCGGGCTTCACCGTTTCGGCGGAGGAGACCTCTGGCCTGGTGGCGCTGGATCTCGCGGCCCGTGCCCTCCGTACCGGGGAGGCCTGTGCCGCGCTCGTCGGCGCCGTCGACCTTGCCCGCGACCCGGTCCACGAGGCCGCACTGGCCGAACTCGGAAGCCAGGCCGTCACTGGAGACGCGGCCGTGGTGATGGTCCTCAAACGCCTCAGTGACGCCCGCAGGGACGGGGACACCGTGCTGGCAGTCCTCGACGACTCGGCCGTCGCCGAACCGGAGCTGATCATCGGCGACGACGCCGGATTCGATCCGGCCGAGCTTTTCGGCCGTGCCCACGCCGCGCAGGGACTACTGTCCGTCGCGGTCGCCACAACCGCCCTGTGCCACCGCGCGCGACCGGTGGCGGTGGCTCCGGCCAGGGCCGAACCGGGACTGAACACCGCCGAGGTCGTGGTCACGCCGATGGAGGCGCCGCCGGTCCGGATCCGGCTGCGGGCGGGCGACGCCGTGCCTTGGGCGTCCGGACCCACGCCGAGGCTGCACGTCTACTCCGGCCGAGACCGTCAGGAAGTCCTCGCGGCGCTCAACGAAGAGGCCGAGTCGGCCGACGGTCCGGCGCGGCTGGTCCTGGTGACCGAGGGTGACATCGCCGCGCACCGCGATGCCGCACGCCGCTGGCTCACCGACGGTAGTATCAGGCCGTCCGGCGTGTTCTACCGGGACACCCCGGTGACCGGAGAGCTCGGTTTCGTCTACACCAACGGCTCGGCCGCCTACCCCGGCATGGGGCGCGAGCTGTCGCTGGCTCTGCCCACCCTTGTGGCCGGGCGATCCACCGTACGGCCGGGCGCCGGTCCCGAATCCGAGGTGCTCGACCAGATCTGGGGCGCCGCCGAGCTGGCCGCCATGCACACCGAACTCACCCGCGAGCTGCTCGGGCTGCGCCCGGACGCCGCCATCGGCTACTCCTCCGGTGAGTCGGCAGCCCTCGTCGCCCTCGGAGCATGGCGCGACGCTGACCAGCTATATCGGGACACCTGGGCGAGCGGCCTGTTCACCACCGAACTCACCGGAGCGCTGCACACGGTGCGCCGCGCCTGGGACCGCCTCGGCGTACCCGGCGACCGGTGGTCCAGTTACCTGGTCACCGCCCCGCTGGAGCGGGTCCGCGCGGAGCTGGCCGACGAGGCGGCGGTGCACCTGATGGCGATCAACGCGCCCGAGGTGTGTGTGATCGGCGGCGAGGCACAGGCCTGCGCGGCGGTCGTGGCCCGACTCGGCGCCGCTGCCGCTATCCCGATCGATTACGACCTGGCCGCACATGCCCCGGAACTGGCTGAGGTTCGCGACCAGTGGTGGCGACTGCATCTGCGCCCCACCACCGAGGTGCCGGGTGTGCGGTTCTACAGCGGGGCCAGCACCCGCTCCTACACCGTGACGGCCGAACGCGCCGCCGATGCGGTCACCGCACAGGGCCTCGGCACGATCGACTTCGCCGGCACAATCGAGCGGGCGTGGGCCGACGGTGTCCGGGTCTTCGTCGAGCACGGCCCGCGCGGTCTGTGTACCGGCTGGATCAAGCGTGTCCTCGGCGACCGCGAGCACGTCGCCGTGGCACTGGACGCCTCCGAGGGCAACGGACTGCGGCAGCTTTCTCTGGCCGTCGCCGAGCTCGTCGTCGCTGGCGTGCCCGTACGCACCGGGGCACTCTTCGACCAGCTCCGGGCTGCGCGACCCGCCGCGGCCGAGGACATGCCCACCATCGAACTGCGCGCTCACCGGGAGGTCGCCCTGCCCTCGCTCGAACAGCCCGCAGAGATCATGCCGAGGGCTCCCCAGCTGGCTCCCGCCC
>NZ_SMKC01000083.1 GCF_004348315.1 Streptomyces sp. 8K308
GGTGGGTGTCGGGCCGTTACGACCGCCGCTGGAACTCGACCCGGGCCCAACTGCTGCGCACCCGCGACCTGGGCGGCCAGTTCGTCCTTTTGGTCCACGACCTGTGGGGCGCCGACGGATACCCGATCACCCGCTTCCCCGGCGACAACGGCGACTGGAGCGACTACGACCGCTTCCTCACCCGGCTGATCGACGACGTGCGGGCGACCGGCGTGCCGGTGCAGTGGGACCTGTGGAACGAGCCCAACATCTCGCTGTTCTGGAACCGCCCCCAGTCCCAGTACTTCGAACTGTGGCGACGCACCTACCAGCGCGTCCGACAGGCCTTCCCCTCCCACCTGATCGTCGGCCCGAGCCCCGCCGGTGTCCCCTCCACCTCGAGCTCGTGGTGGACCCAGTACCTCGACTTCGTGCGCGCCAACAACGTGGTCCCCGACATCTTCAGCTGGCACGCCCTGCCGAGCGACCCGGTGGCGAACGTGGCGGCGGCCAACGCCAGCCTCGACGCACGCGGCATCCCGCACCCACGCCCGTACCAGGTCAACGAGTACGGCTCACCCGAGGAGCAGAACCCCGGCGACGGCGCCTGGTACATCACGCGCCTGGAGCGGGCCGGCGCGGACGGCCTGCGCGCCAACTGGGCCAGCGGCGGAAGCCTCCACAACGACCTCGCCAACCTGCTGGTCCGCGACTCGACCGGGCAGCACCTGCCGAAGGGCGAGTGGTGGGTATACCGCTTCTACGCCTCACAGACCGGTCAGATCGCCTCCACCACCCCCAGCCGGTCCTACGACGCGTTCGCCACGAAGACGAACGGCTCGGCGCGGATCCTCGTCGGGGGTGGTGGCACGACGGGCAACATCGCGGTCGGCATCGGGCGCCTGGACGCCACCAGCGGCATCGTGCAGAACAACCAGGTTCGGGTGCTCGTCCAGCGCGTCCCGTACAACAACGGCGGCGCGGTCCAGGGCCCGATCACCGTCCAGAACTCCGTGGTGAACCTGTCCAACAACGGCACGACGGTCAACCTGCCGCACACCAACGCCGACGACGCCTTCACCATCACCCTGCTGCCGCCCTCGGACACCGGCTTCCAGTCCGTCGCCGTCGCCCAGCACTCCCAACAGTGCCTGGACAACACCGACCTGAGCACCGCCGACGGCAACCGGCAGCAGCAGTACCCCTGCGAGGGCGGCGACCAGCAACTGTGGAACTTCCGCCCGGTGGCGGGGGCGACCGACACCTACACGGTCGTCAACCAGCAGACCGGCAAGTGCCTTGAGGTCGGCGGTGGTTCCACGGCCGACGGTGCCGCGGTCCAGCAGTCGACCTGCCGCGGCGGAGCCCAGAACCAACAGTTCACGCTGCGGGCGGTCACCTACTCGGGAGCCGACCCCCGCGATGTCCAACTCGTCGCCCGGCACAGCGGCAAGTGCGTCGACGTCAGTCAGATCTCCACCGCCACGCGGGCCCCGGTCCACCAGTGGACCTGCAACCCCGTCGGCCAGAGCAGTCCGCGCAACCAGACCTGGCGCCTCTGGGGCCGCTGAACCCCGGCCACGACCACGCCCCTCGGACAAGGAGCACACGTGAACCCTCGACTGCCCTTACGCCGGCTTCGCCTCCTACTCGGTGCCGGCCTGGTGGCCGCCCTCGCGGTGGCCCTCAGCCCGACGGCCACCGCCGCGGCGACCGACGCCCAGGCCAGTGACGTGACGGTGACCCTGCGGATCACCATCGGGGCCGGCGCCCCCTCCTGGCCCGCGGACTCCGTCATCATCGGCATGCCGGACGACAGTGCCAGCGGCCGGTACCGGGACTGCCACCAGGGCTTCACCACGGACGTCCCCAGGACGGCACGGTGACCGTCCCCGAAGGCACGCTCCTGCCGATCTGGAGCAGCCACGGCTGCTACGACTCGCTCCGCCAGGGCACCGCGGTCGCCACGACGGACGGTGAGCTGATCGAGGTCGCCGTCCCCTGACGGCGGTCCCGCGCCCCGGGCGAAGGGCCACGTGCGCGCCGTCGTGGCCCTTCGCCCGACCCCTGGTTCACCCCTCCCTCTGGCGCCCGTGGCTGAACCCCGACACCAGAGCCGGAGTCCGTCCCGGCCAGCCGCTCACCAGTGGGCACCCTGGGGATCGCAACCGGCCCTTGTCGGTTGCTCGGAGATATCAGTTGGCGGGCTTGCCGAACCAGCGGGAGAGGTGCTCGTCCAGGTCCTGCTGATCGTCGCCGATCCAGGCCACGTGTCCGTCGGGGCGTAGCAGGACACAGGGAACGTCCAGTGCCGCGGTGGGGTCCGCGAGGTAATCGACCCGATCTGACCAGCCGCCGACGATCAGGCGTTCGGTCCGGTCAAGCAGCAGGCCGCGGCCGCGGTGCAGCAGGCCGTAGAGGTGACCGCCTTTCACGTCGATGTCGCGCAGACGACGGCCGAGCAGATCCGGGCCCTCACCGAAGTCGTAGCGGACGCCCATCGCGGTGATCTTCTCGATGAGGTAACGGTTCACCTCGTCGAAGTCCATCAGTTCGGTGAGCAGCCTGCGCACAGCCTGCGGGCCCGGTTCGGTGGAGTGCAGTTCCATCTGGGCGCGGGTGTTGTCCAGCACGTCCTCGGCGACCGGACGGCGTTCGGCCTGGTAGGTGTCGAGCAGTGTTCTCGGCGCCCAGCCGCGGATCTGTGCGGCCAGTTTCCAGCCGAGGTTGACGCGTCCTGCACGCCCAGGTTGAGGCCCTGCCCGCCGGTGGGTGGGTGGATGTGTGCCGCGTCGCCGGCAAGCAACACCCGCCCGACCCGATAACGTTCCGCCAGCCGGGTGGCGTCTCCGAAGCGGGACGACCAACGCGGGGAGTGCACGCCGAAATCGGTTCCGGCGATGGCGCGCAGCTGTCGTCTGAGATCCTCGAGGGTGGGTGGTTCCGCGCGATCGCTGACTCCCGCGGCGGGGACTACGACGCTGTATGTCCCTCCGCCGAAGGGCCTGAGCCAGAACCGCTTGTTGGTCTCGCCGATTTCGGTCACCTTGGCGGCGATCTCCTCCTGCGGCACCCCCACCTCCATCTCGCCCATCAGTGTCTCGGTCCGCGAGGGCTCGCCGGGGAAGCCGACGCCGAGTAGTTTGCGCACCGTGCTGCGCCCGCCGTCACAGCCGACGAGATAGCGCGAACGCAACTGCTCGCCTCCCCGCCGGCCACGCCCTGGTGAGCGGGGGTGCCCCCCGGGGGCCAACTCGACCGTCACACCCTCGTCGTCCTGCGTGAGATCGGACACCGCGCAACCGCGCCGAACCTGCGCCCCCAGTTGGATCGCATGTTCTTCGAGCAGGCGAACGATGACCGGCTGCGGGATGCCCAGCAGATAGGCGTGTGCGGAATCCAGGCCCTCGGGTGCGGGTTTGTTGGTGGCGGCGAAGAATCCGCCGGCCGGACGCTGTCTTCCGTGCTCGCGAACGCGATCCAGCAGTCCGCGCATCGCCATCAGCTCGAGACTGCGAATATGCAGACCGACTATGCGGACGAACGACACGGGCTCGGTCTCCTTCTCGAGAACGAGAACCCGCACATCGTGCAGCCGTAGTTCCGCGGCCAGCATCGCGCCCGTCGGCCCGCATCCGACAATGATCACGTCGAACATGAGGGGCGCGCGATCGGCGCCGGAGGCCGACGACCGGAGTCCGGGGACGTCGCCCGCGGGGACGTCGCGCTCGACCGTACCGTGCGACGACGGCTCGGCGGTGAACTGCGAAGAGTCCATAGGTGTTGCCCTTCGGGAGTGCCTTGTTGGCGAGGCACTCCCGGCGACACCTACGTCAATCGCCCGACCATGACGGGAAGGGGGAGCACCCACATCGATACAGCGTTCATGGGTCTCACCTCCTCGGGCGGTGTCACGGTCCACCGCAAGCTACAAGCCTGAGCATCGGTCGTCCCGACGGACTCGGCCGTGGACACGCCCTCGTTATCAGCCAGCGCGGTGCCCCCACCCGTCATGAGTAGGATCACAGCTGCTCCGACACTGAGAAGGTGGCGGATGGTACGGCTCATCTTCACTCCTTTCACCGGTTGTCGACGCCCTCAAAGGGCCGGTGAACCGTCGCACTCCGCGCCTCCTCGGCCACGCCGAGCGCGGAGAACTCGCACCCGGAGGACGTGAACGGGCCCACGGAGCGGACCGTATCCACGAACCTGTTCCGCCGTCGCCGTGATCAGGAACGTCTCGATCTCGCCGGACGCCACCGTGAAACCGAACGGTGCGCCGTCCTCGGACTCGTACTCCGCTCGGGGCTGCGGGCTGTCCAGGTCGACAGTACGGAAGGCGGCGGCTCCTCGCGGGAAACGACGACCACCCGGAGGTTGGCGATCTGTGCCTGGCGCTGGGCGTTACGGTGCACCGTCACCTGGATTCCGCTCTCGCCCGCGTCGGTCCCGCCGTTCTCCATCAGCCAGTCGTGGACACCGGTGCACCCCTCCCCCGGACCCGTGGTCGGCGCCACGCCCTCGGGAAGGCCCCCACACCGATCAGGCCCGACCACACAGCCCGTTCAAAGCTTCAGGCTATGCGCCCCCCGGAAGGCGGAAACAGGCGTCAACCCGCCAAACCCACCGCCGCCCGGGCCCGGCGTTGGCCGCAGAGAGGAAGACCGCCGGAGGGCCCCCTTGCCCGAGCGGTGCACGAGGACTCGCCGCCCCGGCGGAACGGGGGCTCCTCCCCGCGAAGCGCGTGGCGTGCTCATGAGTGACCATGCCCGCCGTCCAACACCGCGGACACGAGGGTTCGTCTGAGCCAGGCCTCGTAGTCGTCGTGGGACCAGCCGGCCTCCTCCACGAGGCTGTCGTGGACGCCCGCGCTCATGAGCGCGATGGCGATGTCGGCAGCCCTGGGGTCCACGTGGTGCCCGGCCTCGCGAATCCGGGCCATGATCATCTCGACGCCGAGCCGGTTCCTACTGGCCCCTTCCGCCCGGGTGGCGGCGATCTCCGGATCGACCGTGGCGCCGGAGTTCATCATTGTCACGATGTCGCCGCAGCGCTCCCGCACCTGACGGGCGGCCCTGGCCAGTAGGCCGCACAGTTCGACGCCGTCGGTCAGCTCGGCGGCCTCTGCCATGAGGTCCGGGAGGCCGGCCTCCTCGTCCATGAGGTCGATCAGCCCCGCGAGCACCCCGGCCTTGGACCCGAAGTGGGCGTAGATCGTCTGCGGCGAGACGCCGGCCTCCTTGGCGATCGCACGGATCGGGGTGCGGGCGTAGCCGTGCTCGGCGAACAGCCCACGTGCGGCGGTGAGGATCGTCCGGAGAGTCAGCGCCTCGCGCTGGTCCCGGAGCCGGACGATCCCCGGCAGGTCCGTCATGTAACCTCCACTGGAACAACGTTCCAACAACTGGATCGCTGTTCCAATAGTAGCGGTCGCCATGCTCGGAGGAGATGCGGATGAAGCTCGTCATATTCGGCGCGAACGGCCCCACGGGACGACTGGTCACCCAGCGGGCGCTCGACGAGGGGCACACCGTGACCGCGGTGACCCGCCGGCCCGACGCCTTCCCCCTCGAGGCCCCGAACCTGCGGGTGACGGGAGCGGACGCGCTGGACGCGGCGTCCGTGGACCAGGCCGTGGCCGGGCACGACCGCGTCATCTCGACCCTCGGGGTGCCCTACACCAGGGAGCCGGTCACCATCTTCTCGGAGGGCGCCCGCAACATCGCGGCGGCGATGGAGCGGCACGGCCTGCGACGGCTGGTGTGCGTGACCTCGATCGGCGTGCACCCGCAACTCCCGCCCGACGAGAAGTTCGTCTTCCGGAAAGTGGTCGGCCCGATCCTGACGGCGATGGGACGCCCGCTGTACGAGGACGCGCGCCGCCTGGAGGAGATCGTGCGGGCCACCGACCTCGACTGGACCATCGTCCGCCCGTCAGGCCTGTTCGACACCACCGCCGTCAGCGACTACCGGGTCGCCGTCGAACCGCAGCGCCTGCCCGGCATGTTCACCGCCCGCGCCGACCTCGCCGACCTGCTCCTGCGCGAGGTCGTCGACGACACGCACGTGCGCGCCGCCATCGAGGTGATCACCACCCAGGGCACCCCCAACTACCTCACCGTCTTCCTCAAGGAGGCCCTGCACCTGGGCAAGTGAGGTGGAGCCGGTCCGCACGTGCGCGGAGCGGGCCGCGGTACGGTGGCAGCATACTGAGGACCATGGCCGTCTATGACACGCTCGGCGCGACGTATGGCCGGACCCGGAAGCCAGATCCGCGGATCGCCGCGCAGCTACACGCCGCGCTCGGCAACGCGGCGGACGTGGTCAACGTGGGAGCGGGCACCGGCTCCTATGAGCCGCCGCAGACGATTCTCGCCGTCGAGCCCAGCCACATCATGCTCACCCAGCGCCCATCCCGGTCCGCGCCCGCCGTACGCGCCGTCGCCGAACAGCTTCCGCTGCGTGACAACGCCGCCGACGCCGTCATGGCACTGCTGACCGTCCATCACTGGAGCGACCTTGCGGCCGGCGTTGCCGAACTCCGCCGAGTCGCGCGCCGCCGCATCGTCATCCTGACCTGGGACCAGCAGATCTTCCGCGAGCGGTTCTGGCTCGTGCGCGAGTACCTCCCACAGGCCGCCGCCTTCGACGACACCCGCGCCATCCCGACCGACCGGCTGGCCACTCTGCTCGGCGGGGCACATCAGGAGCCCGTCCACGTCCCGCACGACTGCAGGGACGGGTTCGGCGCGGCATACTGGCGCCGCCCCCACGCCTACCTCGACCCACAGGTGCGCGCGGGAATCTCCATGCTCGCCCAGATCGGAGAAGACGTCCTGGCCCCCGGCCTGGCAACGCTCGCCGACGACCTCGCCACAGGCCGTTGGCGCCACCGACACGCCGACCTGCTCGCACTCGACGCCATCGACGTCGGGTATCGACTGCTGGTGACAGAACCCTGACCTGCGCCAGGACGCCCGGAAACGTGACGACCGACGGGCCACCTCACTGTGTCGGCTGTTCCCAGACCGTGTCCTACGCGCTGAGGCGGCGGAGGCGGTGGAAGACGAACATGGCGTGCGTGTGATAAGTGCATGACGTCATGATCGCGTGAAATGAGGGGTGCGTCGTGGGGGCCTTGAGTTCGGTGTGGCGGCGTCTTCTGCCACGTGAGGAGCGCGTGACGCTGTCGGATGAGCTGCGTCGAGCAGTCGCCGGGCGGGACTGGCCAACGGTTCAGGCCCACCTTGAAGCGATGCGGGGTGAGCGCGAGGTGGTGCTCGACGAGCTCGCGAAGTCAGCGGTGGTGCGGGAGTGGACGCGTGGCGTCGTCGCCGATGACGCCACACCCTCCCTGACCCTGTTGTTGGCCGCGTCCTGTCACCTCTGGGTGGCGCGTGAACGGTCCGGTTCGGTGTGTGCCCGGTGCGCGCCGACGCCCGAGCAGCGGCAGGATCCGGTCGCGTTGGGGATGGCGGACTCGCTTCTGCGGGCGGTGGCCGAGCGGGAGCCGGAGTGGGTCCAGCCCTGGTCGGATCTGTTCATCGTCGCGCTGGGCCTGGGAACGGACCGAGGACACATGCGGCATCTGTTCGACGAGGTGGTGCGACGTGAGCCTGAGCACCTGCCCGTGCACGTGCAGTACCTGCAGCAGTTGGGTACACCGCACGGGGGCTCGGACGATGACATGCATGCCTTCGCGTACGGCGCGATGACGCACGCGCCCGAGGGAAGCTCGCTGGGGGTGCTGATCCCTCACGCGCATCTGGAATCGTTGCGGACCGCGGGGTACCAGGGGAAGGGCTACCTGCGGAACCCCCTGGTGGCTCGGCAGCTGCACCACGCCGCTGACCGATCGGTGCGGCACCCGGACTACCGTCGAGGGCCGGAGTGGGTGTGGGTGCACAACGTTTTCGCCATGTCGTTCTACCTGACGGGCCAACTACCAGCGGCCCGCGAGATGTTCCGGGCCCTCGATGGCCGGTACACGCGGAGCCCCTGGCAGGGGATGCCGGGCAAACCGCTCCGCGCCCACCGCCGAGCACGTCACCGCAGCGGCGTCTGGTGGTGAGAACCGCCCCACGGCACGCGAGCTCACGGAGCCAGTGCGGGCGGAAAGCCGAGTGGAGACGTGGGCTCGGTCTCGCGGGCGCCACGGTGCGCAGGGCCGCATCCGGCAGCGTGCACACGCGGTGCCGTGACAGACGACGCTGTAGTGCTCGGGCAGCACGTGCCACACGTACTCGGCCGCGGCAGTCGCCTCGTGTGACCGTCATGGGCCGCGGTATGTCCCGCCTGGCGAGCCCGGGCGAGCTCGCGCCAGATCCCGTCTTAGGACCTGCCGCCGATCCGTGGCGGTCGTCCCGTCGTCAGCGCTGGCGGCAACGGCCGCTCCAACCGGAGCCACTGTTCGTCCGGTCGGACGCCACGGGCCCGCTCCAAGACCGCTCTTGGCCTTGAGCACGGCTCACGGCACGACCTACCTAGTGCGTCGGGTTACCGCGCAGCTTGCGTCGTTCCCAACGGTTGGGGTGGCGGATGACTACTCCCGCTGTTCCGCCGGACCCGGTAAGCCGGATCAGCGGGTTCCCCGGGAGCCGGTCGGGAGTGGTCTTGTCCGTCAGGCCGCCGATGCCGGGGTCCATGCCGCTGGTGTCTGCGGCCCAGGTGTCGGGGATGACGATCGTGACACCAGCCATCCCCCCTCACCGGGTTGCTCACCAGAGCCCGTGCGGCGGGCGATCCGCGGAGCCGGGCGGAGCTGCTCTCGGAAGCCCTGGCGGCCTGGCGCGGACCCGCCTACGCCGAGTTCCGCGAGGCCGGGTTCGCCCGGGGAGCGGCCGCCCGGCTGGAGGAGCAGCAGCTGACCGCGTCGGAGGAGCGAGCGGAGGCACGGCTCGATCTGGGGGAACACAGCGTCCTGGCGGATGAGTTGGGCGAGCTGGTGGCCGAGCATCCCCTGCGCGAGCGGCTGCGCGCCGCACACCTGCGCGCGCTGTACCGGGCCGGCCGGCAGACCGAGGCACTGGCCGGGTACGAGGAGCTGCGCCGGAGGCTGGCCGCGGAGCTGGGGCTGGCTCCCGGTCCCGAACTGGTCACCCTCCAGCAGGCGATCCTGGCCCAGGACCCCGCGCTCGCGGCGGTGCGCCCGGCGGCCACGTCGGCGGCCCGGCCCCGGACGAATCTTCCGTCGCCGCTGACCGGCATCATCGGCAGGGACGCGGAAACGGCCGAGGTGGGTGAACTACTGGGCGGCTCCCGGCTGGTGACGCTGACCGGTCCGGGCGGGCGGTGTGGGCAAGACCCGGCTCGCCGTGGGCGTGGCCGCGCGGCTCGTCGGCGAGTTCCCGGACGGGACGTGGCTGGCCGACCTGTCCGGGCTGCGCCCGGGTTCCGCGGATCCTTCGGCCGAGGTCGCGGAGGAGGTGGCCGCCGCGCTGGGGCTGCGCGACGAGACGGCAACGGGCGCCTGGCCCGGCGTGCCGCCCGCGGACCTGGCGCACCGGCTTGCCGATGCCCTGCGCGGGCGCCGGCTGCTTCTGGTGCTGGACAACTGCGAGCACGTGATCGCGGCGGTCGCCGAGCTGGTGCCGTCGCTGCTGGGCGCCGCGCCGGGGCTGCGGGTGCTCGCCACCAGTAGGGAGCCGCTGGCCGTTCCCGGGGAGTCGGTGTATCCGGTGGCCCCGCTGGAGGTGCCCGTGCCGGGGCCGGCCTCTCGGACCTGGTGCGGGCGAGCGCCGTGCGGCTGTTCGCGGCGCGGGCCGCCGCGGCGGCGCCGGGATTCGTGTTGGACGAGGGCCGCGCGCCGGTGGTGGCGGTGATCTGCCGGCGCCTGGACGGTCTGCCGCTGGCCCTGGAACTGGCCGCCACCCGCGTGCGCGCGCTGGGCCTGCGCGCGCTGGCGGAGCAGTTGGAGGACCGCCTCTGCCTGCTCGATACCACGGCCCGGGGACTACCCGCCCGCCACCGGACGCTGCGGGCCATGATCGCCTGGAGCTGGGAGCAGCTCACCGAGCCGCAGCAGGGGGTGCTGCGACGCTTTGCGGTGCATCCCGGGGGGTGCACCCGGCAGGCCGCCGAGGCCGTCTGCGCCAGCCCCGGCCTGGAGCCCGGCACGGTGCTCGGGCTGCTCGCCCAGCTGGTCGACAGGTCGCTGGTGGTGCCGGAGCAGAGTGCCGGGGGCGAGGTGCGCCACCGGCTGCTGGAGACGGTCGCCGCCTACTGCCTCGAACAGCTCGGCGCGGCCGGTGAGACGGAGTCGGTCAAGCTGCTCCGCGACGCCTACTACGTCGAGCTCGCCGAACGCGCCGAGCCGCACCTTTACGGCCATCAGCAGCGTCGGTGGCTGGAGCAGCTGGACGCGGAAGCCGCCAACCTGCGCGCCGTGCTGTCCGAGGCGGCCGAGCCAGGCGCCACGCCGTCGGCCCGGCGCCTCGCACGGCGCCTCGCGGATGCCCTGGCCTGGTACTGGTATCTGCGGGGCCGGCACCGGGAGGCCCGCCGTTCCCTCGGCATGGTGCTGCGGCTGCCCGGCGCGGCCCCGTCCGGGACAGCCGTGCGGGAGGCCGCCTTCGCCATGCTGACCGGCGACGGAACCGGGCCGACGGCGCGCGGTGGCACGCTCCTGCGGGAGCTGGCCGGGAAGGACCCGAGGTCCGGGTGGTTCCTCGCGCTGACCCATCTGCATTTCGGGGACATCGAGACGGGCGCGGACCTGACCGATCTGACACTGGCCGCGTTCCGCGCTTCGGGTGACAGCTGGGGCGAGGCGGCCGCGCTCAGCGGCCGGGCCAGACAGGCGATGTTCCGGGGCGACCTCGCCACCGCGGAGAACAGCGGGACGCGCAGCCTGGAGCTGTTCACCACCCTCGGGGACCAGTGGGGGCAGCTGCAGGCCACCGACATGCTCGGCTGGCTGGCGGAGGTCACCGGCGACTACGTCCGCGCCGCCCGTCTGCACCGCGAGGGCCTGCGCACCGCGGAGAGCCTGCGGCTGTGAACCGATGTGTCCTACCGGCTGTCC
Source organism: Streptomyces sp. 8K308 (assembly GCF_004348315.1). GTDB lineage: Bacteria > Actinomycetota > Actinomycetes > Streptomycetales > Streptomycetaceae > Streptomyces. The sequence goes on from NZ_SMKC01000083.1 coordinate 11,003, forward strand.
AGCCTCGGCCGCATCGCTCTGCTGACCGGGGACTTCGCGCGAGCCGTGGAGTTCCATGAACGAGGGATGCGGCTGGCCGCCGAGCAGTCGAACCCGTTCGCCGAGGAGTTCGCCCGCGTCGGACTCGGCCTGGTGGCGCGGCGGACGGGAGACCTGGCGGCGGCGGAGGCCCACTTCGGGGCCTCTCTGGCCTGGCACCGGCAGCTGGAGGCCGACTACGGGCTGCCGTTCTACGGTGTGCTGCTGTCCCTGGCCGAGCTGGGCTTCGCCGCCGAGCAGCGCGGCGACGGCGAACGGGCCACGACCTGCACGAACAGGGGCTGGTCATCGCCCGCAAGATCGGCGATCCGCGGGCCGTCGCCCTGGCGAAGGAAGGGCTGGCCGGGGTCGCGGCGCTGGCCGGCCGCGCCGGTGAGGCCGCGCGGCTCCTGGGCGAGGCCGCGGGACTGCGGAAGTCGGTGGGTGCCCCGCTGCCGCCCGCCGAACGCGGCGATGTCGACCGGATCACCGCCGCCGCCCGGGCCGCCCTGGGCGAGGCCGCCTTCACGACCGCGTTCCGCCGGGGCCGGGAGGACCTCGGCGGAGGGGAAACACCCCTCTGACCACCCGCTCCCCCACGCGGCACTCCCGCCGCAACCGCCCTCCCCACGCCGGGGGGCGGGCCGGGCGAGAACGGGCGGCCCGGAACGGCGCCGTCGGATCCTTCCTCTCGGTGGGAACGGGACCCGGGCGGTCGTCGTCCGGCGGATCGGATACTGCCGGACGGGCCCCGGGCCGGAAGGACTCAGCGCTTGGGCGTGAAGGTGAAGTCGCCCGAGGGCTGGCCGCTCAGGCGGGCGGTCAACGCGAGGTTCCCCGCGGCCAGCAGTCTCTTGGGCTCGGCTCGCGAAGAGCCGAGACCTTCGGCTTTCAGTCGCACCGGCCGCACAGGAATCCGCGCCGCACAGCGGACCGAGACCTGGGCAACACCGGTACGGGCGCCCACCGTCCGCGGCGCGGCCGGTGCGGCGGCGGACCATACGGCGACTGCCAGGCCGGCCGCTCGGTTCCTCCCGAGCCGCCCACGTCGCGGCGCCGTAGGACCGGCTCCTGGAGCAGTTCGGCTGCCAGGCCGGGGGCGTTGTCGTGCGGCAGGTTCAGGAGCTCGTGGCTCACGTTGGCGCGGAATTCGCCGTTCACCCGGAAGCGCCCCGAGGCGCACCTGTGGCAACGGCGGAGAACGATCGGCAGGCAGGTGGGTACGACCACCCAGGTTTTGGACACAGAGATACACCGGTTCCAGTGAGAAGACCGCAGCGAAAAGGAGCGCGGCGCACATGTGCGACGCACGGCGAATCAGCGCTCGGAGGGCTCACCTGGTGTACAACGGCACGTCCTTGACAGGGTGACTGTGGGCAGGAGCACGCTAACGGCAGACGGGAGTGCGGCTCCACCGATTTTCGGGCCGGCAGCGATGCGTTTCGCGGCGAGCACCCGCACCACCGTCGGCCCACCGGACATGTCCTGGTACTCCGGTGATGTGTCCGCACCAACGCGCGATCACGACTGGGATGGGGATTCCCGTCAGTGGTGTCCGTGTCCGAGAGGTGTCAGGCACCGCTCACAGGGCGGGCCCTTCGGGCGGCGGGGTGCCGTTGGTCCAGCCGGCCTCGTCGGTCAGGACCAGCCGCCGCAGGCGCCATCCGTCGGCCGTGCGGACCGCATCGGCCTCGAAGACCCGCCGGCATCGAAGTGCGCACCGGGCTCGAGACCGCGGGCGGCGATGGTGGCATCCGAATGGACGTGCACCATGACGGCGTTCCACCGGATGGTGGCTCGGTCGCCGTCGAGACGCACGATGTGGTTGCCGCTGACATGGTGGGTGAACCGGTACCAGCCGAAGACTTGCCGCACGATTCCGTGTAGTCGCTGAGGTCGGAACCACCGACCGGGAAGTCGAACGTGACATCCGGGGTGAAGAGCGACCCGACGGTCTCGCTGTCGAACCGGCGCTGGTCCATGCTGAGGAAGTAGGCGTCGACCAGAGCGCTGATCTCGGACCGATCGGTGAGCTCGCGGACGCGGTCGCGCAGCTCAGCGACTTGCTGGGGCAATTCCCCCAGGGACGGGGCGGCGGTCGGACCGGCGGGCGTGGTGGGACATCTGCGGCCTCGTTCTTCGGGGTTCCGGTCACGGGCCCCCCTCACACTTCAAGCCACCTTGAAGTCAACTCTCCTCCTGTCGGTGCGCGCTCCTCGAGTGAACCGCCCCGCAGGAGGGCCACCACCACCCCGCAGCCGACGAACCACGGTGTGCGCGCGTCATCGCCGGAACACCCACGACAGCACCGAACGTCGCCGGAGGGGTGAAGAACGACGGCTGCACGGGCCGGGGCAGTGGATCGGCTGAAAGCTCGGGACGACAGCCTCGCCCCCGCCTCGCGGCCGCGGTCAGACACGCCAGCCGCGGATCCGGTCGGCGGCGGTGTACACGGTGGCCTTCCGGGCCTGGATCTCACGCACCAGCTCGACCAGCGCGCCGAAGGGCGGGTCGATCCCCTCACCACACAGGTGCATGTAGGAGACGGCGACCTGGCAGGCGTACAGACTGTTGCGGTATGGCAGCGGCTCGAGCCGCACCAGGGTGTGCAGCAGCGCGGCGGCGCGCCAGGCCGTGTCCGGGTCGGCGGTGTCCGGCCGGGGGATGCGGGTCTTGTGGCGCGCGACCGCGGCGACCAGGGCGGAGTAGTCGGCGACGGAGACGTCTTCGGGGACGGCCTGCTCCTGGACGTCGAGGAGCCAGGGCACGTCGATGTACTGCGGCATCAGGCGGCTTCGACTCCCCGCTCATGCCGGGCCGGGGGTGTCTCGTCGGGGAACGCCCCGTCGAACTCGCTCTGGTGCTGCTCGCCCCAGGCGACGGCGTAGCGGACGAACTGCCGGCGGTGCAGTTCCCGCAGCGGGAGGTCATGCACGTACTGCTTGAGGGACTTCCCGTCGGCGAGCGCGGCAGCCCGAACGGCGTCCATCTCTTCCTCGGTGAAGCTGATGTTCAGGGATGGCATACCCCCAAGGTACCTGATTGGTACCTGCGGCGCACCTGTCAGGAGAGGGCCGCGGCACAAGGAGTGCCGGGAGGGCTGACAGTCCTCATCCCTGTTCCAACGTCTGGAGGCCCTGCAGCAGATCGTCGCGGTTCATCACCGGCGTGATGTCGATTTCCGCACCGAGTTCCTCGAAGAACGGCTCCGCGATGGAGGGGATCTGCGACGTGTCCTGCATGTCGAACACGAAGGTGCAGCCACGCGCGCCCTCGACGGGGCAGTAGTAGGCCGCCTCCGGACTGAGCCGCTCGTAGAGCGACTGCATGATCGTCGGCATCCTGCCGCTCTTGACAGCCTCACTCGCAAGCTGCGTGTCCAGACGGGCTCGCAACATCATCCGCATAGCGCACGCTCCTCAAGGGCGCACCGCAGCCGGCACGGTTCCGTCCGCGCGCGTCCAGGCACGGCGCCGCCCCCCTCAGCCTCGCCTCGGGTGATCGAGGGTGCAACATCTCTTCCGCCAGCCGAGTCGGTCTGGGTGCCACGTGCCCGAGGGCGACCCCCTTCGCGATCCAGGGATCGTCCGGCCCCGGGGCGCGGTACGCGGCCGGGGTGACCAGTTCGGTGTCTGTCCTGCCGGGGTGGCCGTCCGGCGCCAGCGCGGGGTATTCGGGGCGGTCATCGACGTGCCCGTGAGTGCCGTCAGGAGGGTGTCCAACTCGGTCGTCGCAACCCGTTGTCGGACACCCTCCCCGCGTTGGGTACCCAGCGTTCGGAACTGATCGTCCAGTTACTCCGCTGCGACGGTCTCGCTCAAGTCCGCGCCCTCGGGAGCAGCAGCGGTGTCGGCTGGTGGCGGGGTGTCGTCCGCTGACGTGAGTGCCGTGTACATCACCGATCCCTGGTTGCGCTCCCTCTCGACGAGGCCCTTCGCGACGAGCCTCTCCAGGGTGTTGCGCGTCGTCTGGCTGGAGGTGGCGCGCTCGGTCGCCTCCAGGGCCGTGTGGATCTCGCGGGCCGTGCGGGGCTCACCGGGGTGCGCCTGCAGAAGGCCCAGAACAACCTCCTGGAGCGAAGGCTCCGTCGGCTTCCGGGCCGTCGCCTTCTTCGTGGTGGTCTTCTTCGTGGTGGTCTTCTTCGTCCTGCCGCCGGCAGCGGCCTTCGCGCCCGTCCTGCCCTGACGCTGCGTCGGGAGAGTCCGGGGCCCGGCAGTGTCCTCGGCGGGAGGACCGGTGGACTGCACCGTATCCTGGCCCTCCTCGTCGGCGGGCGGGGCCTGCTGCGCGTCCACCGACGCCAACTGACCCAACAGCCATGCCTCGTCGGCCTTCAGCCGCGTCAGCCGTGCCTCGAGTCCCGCGATCCGTGCGGAGATGGTCTCCTGCTCCTCGCGGTTGTTCTCGAGGTCGCCAGCGAACTGCTCCGCGTACCTGCTTTGAATGGGGGTGGTGCTGTCCGGCTCGTCGACCATGACGGCTCACGCTCCTCGTCTCTGATGTATCGCTGCCGGATGCTACTCACCAGGAGCCGCCGAGGTGGACTGTCCCACGATGTGCATACTTTTGGCCCATTGCGGTCGGACCTGCGGGTCCTGCAGGTCATCGCCTCCAACCCGTAGGTTCTCGGCAAGCCGTGCGACGTGGCTACCGAGGCGGCGAACAACCCGAGCGGGTGTCTCCCGGGATGACCGCCTCTGTTTCCGTGCGGCGGTTGGGTCGCCGCGGTGGGCTCTTCGAACTGCTCGATCCACACACGGCTCACCCGTGACCGTCGGGCGCGAGCCAGGTCGACGCGGCATGGAAGCGGAGGTCGTGCGCCTCGCGCACTCGGGCTGTGGGCGGGGTGAGGCTCGGAAGCCAGCGATGCGCACTTCCGTACCCAGGCGAGCGTGGTTGCTTGCCCACCGCCCCGGGCCCCACGCCGGTTGGTTGGTCGGTCCATGCGTCTTGATCGCTGCCGAGCTTGCTGGTCAGGTTACCCGGCATGACCGGACTCGGCCCCGCCGCGTGGCCACCTGCCCCGATGAGGACCGAGCGGCTCGTGCTCCACGAGCCCGAGGCCCGGGACCGTGCGGCGTTCATCGAGCTGTTCACCTCGCGGAAGGTGGGCGCCTACTCGGCGCCCCGGCGAGCCGGTGGTGCTGTGCACCCAGACCGCCAACGACCGCGCGATGCGCCTCGCGGCGAAGCTGGGGTTCACCGAGGTGGAGCGGTTCGAGGAGTACGGCGCCGAGCAGTGGTTCGGAGTGTGGGTCCTCGGTCACCCCATCCGGGGAAGAGGCCCCCTCGCGCCGACCACGAGGTCCTGTGCGCGGATCTGCCCCTGGTGCGAAAGTTTCGACGTTTCCTGGCGGGGATGCCTGATCGTCGCATCTGTGGCATCGTGCGGGCGGGTCGTGGCACCGGGCGCATCGGAAGCCACACGGAACGCGCCGCCGTCGCCGGTGGTGGTCAACAAGGGAGTCGAACCGCGTATGCGTTATCGGGAACTCGGCCGCACCGGCCTGACCGTGTCCGAGATCGGTTACGGCGCCTGGGGGCTGGGCCAGGGGGCCTGGGTGGGCGCCGACGATGAGTCCGGCGTGCGCGCGCTGCGTCGTGCCGTTGAGCTGGGTGTCAACTTCATCGACACCGCCAGGGCATACGACCGCAGTGAGCGCGTCGTCGGCCGTGCGCTGAGCGAGCTTCCGGGGCACGGAGACGACGTTCACGTGGCGACGAAGGTCGGGCCGAAGGTTCCGGTCTCCCTCGCGTCCAGCGGGCTGCACCCGGCGGAGGTCTTCCCCGGTTCACACCTACGCGAGAGCCTGGAGACCAGCCTCCGGGAACTGGGCCGCGACCACGTCGACCTCCTTCAGTTGCACACCTGGGAAGACGACTGGACCGGCCGCGGCGACTGGCTGGAGACGGTGGACGCCCTCAAGCAGGAGGGCAAGATCAGGTTCTTCGGGATCTCCGTCAAGGATCACCAGCCCGAGAACGTGCTCGCGGTGCTGCGCACCGGGGTCCTGGACGTGGTGCAGGTCATCTACAACATCTTCGAGCAGGCCCCGTGCGACGCCCTGCTGCCTGCCTGCGAGGAGCACGGCGTGGGCGTGATCGGGCGGGTCGCACTCGACGAGGGGGCCCTGACGGGCTCGATCCGGGCGGGCGTCTCCTTCCCCGAGGGCGACTGGCGCAACTGGTACTTCCGGGACGACCGACCCGCTCAGGTCGAGGAGCGCGTCGAGGCGCTCCTCGCCGACCTGGGCATCGGCGTCGCCGAACTCGCGTCAACCGCCTTGCGGTTCGCGCTCGCCGGGCAGGCGGTCGCCACGGTCATCGTCGGTATGCGGTCACTCGCGAACGTAGAGCGCAACGCGGCCGTTTCCGACGCTCCGCCACTGACCGCCGAGGAACTCGCGCTGCTGGCCAAGCACCGCTGGCCGAAGAACTTCTACGGCTGACCGGGCAAGGCGCGACGAGTTCCGCCCCCGTTGTAAGACCGGGCGGGACTCGGCTCCGCACGCGGCCTGGCCGGCACCCAGCGATCAACGGGACCGTGCTCACCACGTCACGGAGTGCCGCCGTCTCGCGAGGTGGCGGCACGGTGTGACCACCCCCGGGACGTGTCCCAGGGCTTCGCTCGTACGACTACTCGGCCGAGCGGGCGGCGTGTCGGCGTGGTCACAGCAGGCCGAGGTCGCGGGCGCGGAGTGCGACCTGGGTGTGGTCGCTGGGTGTGGTCGCGTAGGGCGAGGCGGCTGAGGATGCGGGAGACGTGGTTCTTGACGGTGCCCTCGCTCAGATACAGCTCCGCGGCGATCTCCCGGTTGGTCAGGCCGCGGGCCACCAGCCGCAGGATGTCGATCTCCCGTGGGCTGAGCGGGACCTCGGGTCCGGAACGCCCGCTGGGCGGGGACCCGGCGCTCGGGCCGGGTGGAGGCGGCAGGGCGGCGGCGAGGCGGCGGGCGACCGAGGAGTCGAGTTGGGTGACCCCGGCGTGCGCCAGGCGCACCTCGTGCGCCAGTTCGTCGGCCGGCAGGTCCTTCAGCAGATAGCCGCTCGCCCCGGCCCGCAGCGCCTGGACGACGTACTCCTCGTCGTCGAACGTCGTCAGCATCACGGTCCGGCACTCCGGCGCCTGGCCGCGCAGGATGGCCACCGCCTCGACGCCGTCCATCTCCGGCATCCGGACGTCCATCAGCACCACGTCCGGCCGCAGTCGGAGCGTTTGCGCCACGGCCTCTCGGCCGTTCACCGCCCCGCCGTGCCGACGACCTCGATGCCCGGCCGGATGGACGGCAGGGACGCGATGCCGTCCCTGATGAGCCGCTGATCGTCGACGACCAGCACCCGCACCCGCGGTACCCCAGGGCCCTCGGCGCTCCCGGTCACGTCACACCGTCCGCCGGCGAGCACCGCCCCGTAGAGCAGCGACGCCACCCACGGCACGGGGATGTACGGCGACACCCTCACCCCCTCACTGTTGCCGCCCGCCAGGTCCGGGCAGGGCAGGGCAGGGCAAGGCAAGGCGGGGCCCGGGCCCGGAGGCCACTCCGGCGGCGCGACCGCGGCGAATGTGACCGGACGGCACGTGCCGAACGGACGGTGACCGCTGGGTCGTCGACGAGTGGATCGTGACCATCGGGGCGACGGTCTCGCCGCCCGGCACCTCCCGTACGCGGCGCGCCGCTCCCTACCGTTGCGGGCCCAACCTGCTGTCTTCCACGCATCGGAGTCGCTCCCATGTCCGCTAGCGGACGAGGGCGTCAGTGGTGCGTCGTCGGCGTCCCGCTGACCGTCCTCCTCGCCGAGCACCGCGTCATCGGGCCGTGCGGCACGGATGACGCCGACGATCGCCTTCTGGGCCTCCACATCGGCGGCGGTGGCGAAGTCCCCTGCGCCCTTGTCGATGCGGTTGGGCCGCTGGCCGCACATGGTGCGGACCACATCCGCACCAGCCAGCGCCCCGGCACGAGCACACGGCCCGGTGCGCATCACCGGAGCGATGCGGCTGACCGAGGCTGACGACCGTGCGGTGACCGGTCCCCGGGGCAGAGGCGGAGAACTCCTTTCAGTAGGTTGACGGCATGGCTGCGGAGATCACCGAGTGCGAACTGACCGAGTGCTGGGAGGGTTTCGTCGCCGAACCGCTCGTGGGCAGCAGCGCGGGCGTCCTCGTGCTGTCCGGGTCGAGTGGTCGTGTTGAGCGCGAGCGGTGCCGTCTCTTCGCCCGTGCCGGTGTGACCGCGGTGTCGATCCGGTGGTTCGGCGGTCCCGGGCAGCCGCCTGGCATCTGTGAGATTCCGCTGGAGACCTTCGTCGCCGCGACCGGGCTACTGCGGGAGCGCGGTGCCGAGCGCGTCAGCATTCTCGGCTCGTCCAAGGGCGCGGAGGCGGCGCTGCTCGTGTCCACGCTCTCGGACTGCGTCGACGCGGTGATCGCGCTCGCCCCCACGTCAGTCAGCTGGGCCAACGTGGGTCCCGGCCGCGATGGCCGGGACCGCCCCTACCGTTCCAGTTGGACTTGGCAGGACCAGCCCCTGCCCTTCGTCCCTTACGACGACTCCTGGACGCCGGCGGAGCCGGCGGGCTCACCGGTCGCCGTGCTCGGCTGGTACGAGCGCAGCCTCGCGACCCATGCTCACCGGTTGCCCGCCGCGGCCATCCCGGTGGAGAAGATCGACGCCGATCTGACACTAATCGCGGGTGGTGCGGATCGCATGTGGCCGTCTGTGCGCTTCGCCCGCGAACTCGCTGCCCGGCGCCCTGCGGCGGGGCGCAGGACACTGCTCGTCACCCAGCCTGAGGCGGGCCACCGAACCGTCTTTCCCGGTGAGGTCGCACCGCCCCCGTCCACCCGGTTCGCCCACGGCAACACCCCGGAGGCCGACAAGGCGCTGGGCGCGGCGGCCTGGCCACACGTGCTGGCGGCCGTCCGCGGCGTCTGAGTGGTCATTTTCTCCCGATGTTTTATCCCGGGATACGGCTTTGGTCCGGGTGTGTGGGGTCGCGCCAGAGGTAGTTGTCTCGCCGGTGAGGCGGCGGGTCATGAGGTCGGTCATGGCGAGGTGGATCATGGCTTCGGAGCGGGCGGGGAGGGTCGCGCAGGTCATGCTCGGGTGGGCGGCCGATGTTCAGCGCGTGCCGGCGCCGCTCGGCTCGCCACGCGGTCAGCACCGGTTCGATCAACGTCCAACGGTCATCGGACAGATCACTGGGATACGGGCGACGCTCAGCCATGACCTGGGCTTACCGCCGGTCAGCGAGTGCGCCCAGGCGTGCGGACAGGGAAGCGTGGTCACGCCTTCCTTCGGACGCCTCGGGATGAGCCAGACGCAAGTCGACTGCCACCCCAACCATCACCCCACCCGACCACCGAGACAGGCCGACACCACCAGTCCCAACAGCACCACTCAACGCATTCCGAAACTAGGAGATAGCAGGGCGCAGAAGGAGCGACCTCTGAGCCGGTGCCGGTCGTCCGCACCCGTGCACCACCTCTCGCGAGAACTCCGCCACAAGTCCGTGTTCGTGCTGAGCAGCAGACGCCCGGCCGGCAGGCCCAAGACCCACCTCCAGCACGTCCTCACGGCCCGCCCGCGGTCCCGGCGGGCGCTTACCCCACCGATCATCGAGCGATCAGGGTCACCAACCGAGTCGAGATGGGCCGCGAGGCAGGCCCTCGGGCGGGGCCGTCGCGGACAGCATCCGCACCCGAATCCCGCCTTCGCGTGTGTCCCACGCCTGCCGGTACTCCGCGCTTCGAGCGGATCATCTCCGAACGCGAGCTGGCACAGTTCTTCCCCGTTGCTGAAGCCCTGTGCCCGGCTGGCTACTTCCCGCCCTGGTGCACGTCCCGGCCCGGCCCCGGGAGATCGCCGCTGCCGCGATGGAGGAGGCGGCCTCGGCGGCAGGCTCACGGCGTGGGGCCAGGGCTTCCGGGAGTGGGCGCTGGCCCACCCGCCGGATGCGGAGATCACCATCTGAACGGCGGGTACCGGCCTGGAAGGGTGGGCGGGCGCCGAGGCGTACGGTGAACGAACGCCTCGACCTCCCGGCCCCGTCATCCGGCGTGACCGGCGGACCGCCGCCTCGTCACCCGTTCACTGAACGCGTCCGACCGGGGGACGTCGGCTTGTCTCCTCAGGATTCGACCTCGTACCGGCCGTGTTCCAGGAAGTACCGCAACGACTCCGGTGTGGCGTTTTCTATGGCCTGCTGCGCTGCCGCGCGGAGCGCGTCGCTGATGGTCGGGTCGGCGAGGATGCGGAAGACGGCGACCTTGTCGTCCTCGAACTGGGCGAGACGGTAGCCGCTCTCCCGGAACTCACGCACAGCCTCCGGAGTGCCCGCCTCGAGGGCCGCGGTGGCCTCCCTGATGACCGCCTTGTCATTGTTCTCCCGCGCGGTGTGGAGATGCTGGCCCCGTCCGCGGCGAACACCTGCTTCCCCCACTCCGACGTGCCAGGCTCGCGCCCGAGCAGCAGGACACGCTCGACGACCGCGGGTGGTGGGCGCCTCGCCTGGCTCGGGTGCGCGCAGCGGTTGGGCGGTGCGCGACTCCATGCTGGTTCGGCATGGAGTCGCGCACTCGCGTCTTGGACGCGAAGGGACGGTACGCCGGAGGGTGTGACGAAGTCCGGGGCCGTCCCGGGCTGTTGACCGCTGAGGGCTCGAGGCCCTGAGATGACTTGGAGGTCTGTCCCATGACGCGTGGGTCTTACGTACGCCGCGGTGCCGCCTGGGCGGCCGGCGTGCTGGCGCTCGTGACGCTTCCGGGGTGCGCGGAGGAGGCTGCATCGGCGTCCGATGCGGCCGCCGTGTCCGCCTCCGACTCGTCGGCCGCGTCGAGCGGCCCGTCCGCGGCGTCCGTCACCCGCGGGTTCGAGGCGCTGGAGCGCGAGTTCGACGCGCGGCTTGGCGTCTACGTGCTGGACACCGGCACGGGCCGGGAGATCGCCTACCGGGCGGACGAACGGTTCGCCTACGCCTCCACCTTCAAGGCGTTGGCGGCGGGAGCCGTACTGCACGAGTACGGCCTGGACGGGATCGACGAGGTGGTCACGTACACCGAGGACGACCTGGTGGACCACTCCCCCGTGACCGAGGACTTCGTCGAGACCGGAATGAGCCTGAGCGAACTGTGCGCGGCCACCCTGTGGTACAGCGACAACACCGCGGGCAACCTCCTCTTCGACGCGCTGGGCGGGCCCGACGGTCTGGAGGCCATCCTGGAGGAGGAGCTCGGGGACGACGTCACCGAGATGGACCGGTACGAGACCGAACTGAACGAGGCCACGCCCGGCGACATCCGCGACACCAGCACCCCGCGCGCGCTCGCCAGCGACCTACGGGAGTTCCTGCTCGGCGACGTCCTCGACGCGCGGGAGCGCGAGTTGCTTCGGATGTGGATGGTCACGAACACCACCGGCGAGACGCTCATCCAGGCCGGACTCCCCGATGACTGGACCGTCGCGGACAAGAGCGGCGCCGGCGGCTACGGCGGCCGCAACGACATCGCCGTGGTGTGGCCGGACGACGGTGGCGACCCCCTCGTCATGGCGATCATGTCCGCCCACGACGAGGCGGACGCCCAACGCGACGACGCGCTGATCGCCGAGGCCGCCGCCGTGGCCGTCGACGGACTCGGCCGCCAGAGCTCCGCCGCCGCTCGCTGATCCGCGGAGACGCGGAAGCGAGGCCCGAGACGGCTTCGAAATACCCGAATCACCAGGAGAATCGCGATGACGCGTTCACCCCACCACGGTCGGTCGGCCGGACCCACGAGGCGGAGCTTCGGCCGGCTGGCCGCCCTCGCACTCGGCGCTGGAGTCGGCACGCTCTCCCTCGCCTCGGGGGCGACGGCCGCCGCCGTCGATGGCCGGACCTACTACGACCGCGCCCGACAGCTCGCCGGAGACGACCCGGTGCTGCTCGCCCTCGTGACCGCGCTGACCCCGGACTTCGTCTTTCCCCGCC
>NZ_SMKC01000084.1 GCF_004348315.1 Streptomyces sp. 8K308
CCCCGGCTCCGCCGGCCCGGCCCGGCGGAGAAGGGGAGGGCCGGCCCGGCCTGACGGGCCCCCGGCCGCGGGCGTAGGGTGCGGGCGGTCCGTCGACTCGACGGCGCGCGAGGCCGCCGCCCGAGGAGCCGGCGGCCTCCGGGTCCGGCTCGCTGGGAGTGTGGGCCCAGCGAGCCCGGGCCGCGCTCGGACCGTCCCAGGGCGCGAGGGCGCCAACCCCCGTGCCCCCGGCCGGCCGGGCCTTCGGGCCGAGCGGGGCCGGCTCTCCAGCCGGCCCCGGCCGGCCCGGCGGGGCCGCGCCTGACGGTGTGGCCGCCGCAGGCGTATGGTTCCGTCGGCCGTGGTACGAGGCTGGCCGGGCCGGCACGGGGATGTGGGGCCGTGGCCCCGCGGGCCCGGGCCGCCAGGCCCGGGCGTGGCCGAAGCCCCGCAGGGCCCCGGCAGGGGCCCCGTTCGAGAAGTCGAGGTCCCTTCGGGGCCCTGCCCCCCGCCAGGGGGAAGCGTCGTCCAAGGAGTGTGCGCCATCACAGCCTCCACCGTTCCGTCCCAGCGCGGTTCGGCCGTCCCGGCCGTCGCGCTGCGTGGCATCACCAAACGGTTCCCCGGAGTCGTCGCCAACCACGACATCAACATCACCGTGCAGCGCGGCACCGTGCACGCCCTGGTCGGTGAGAACGGCGCCGGCAAGTCGACGCTGATGAAGATCCTCTACGGCATGCAGAAGCCGGACGAGGGCACCATCGAGATCGACGGCGAGCGCGTCTCCTTCACCACCCCGGCGGACGCCATCGCCCGCGGCATAGGCATGGTCCACCAGCACTTCATGCTCGCGGACAACCTCACCGTGCTGGAGAACGTCGTCCTCGGCGCCGAGAAGGCGTACGGCATCGGCGCCCGCGCCCGGGCCCGGATCCTCGAGCTGTCCGAGTCCTACGGCCTCGGCGTGCGCCCCGACGTCCTGGTGGAGGAGATCGGCGTCGCCGACCGCCAGCGCGTGGAGATCCTCAAGGTCCTCTACCGAGGAGCCCGCACGCTGATCCTCGACGAGCCGACCGCCGTGCTCGTCCCCCAGGAGGTGGACGCGCTCTTCGGCAACCTGCGCGAGCTCACCGCCGAGGGCCTGACGGTGCTGTTCATCTCGCACAAGTTGGGCGAGGTGCTGTCCGTCGCCGACGACATCACGGTGATCAGGCGCGGCACCACCGTCGCGTCCGTCGTGCCCGCCGAGACCAACCCGAAGCAGCTGGCCGAGCTGATGGTCGGCAGCGCGCTGCCGACCCCGGAGACCCGCGAGTCGACCGTCACCGACGAGCCGGTGCTCACCGTCGAGGGGCTGCGGCTCGCCGGCACGGACACGGACGGCCTGCCGCGCGACGTGCTGGCCGACGTCGCCTTCACCATCCACCGGGGCGAGGTGCTCGGCATCGCCGGCGTGGAGGGCAACGGCCAGGCCGAGCTGGTGGAGGCCATCATGGGCATCCGCCGCCCCGACGCCGGCACCGTCACCCTGGACGGCGCCGACATCACGCGACGGTCCACCAGGGCCAGGCGCGAGTCGGGCGTCGGCTACATCCCCGAGGACCGGCACCGGCACGGGCTGCTGCTCGACGCGCCGCTGTGGGAGAACCGCATGCTCGGCCACGTCACCGAGCCGCCCAACGGCCGGCCGCCGTTCCTCACCATCCGCGCCGCCCGCCAGGACACCCGGCGGATCGTCGAGGAGTACGACGTCCGCACCCCCGGTATCGAGGTCACCGCGGGATCGCTGTCCGGCGGCAACCAGCAGAAGCTGATCTTCGGCCGTGAGATGAGCCACCAGCCCAAGGTGCTGATCGCGGCCCACCCCACCCGCGGCGTCGACGTCGGCGCCCAGGCCCAGATCTGGGACCAGATCAGGCAGGCCAGACACGAGGGTCTCGCGGTGCTGCTGATCTCCGCCGACCTCGACGAGCTGATCGGACTCTCCGACAGCCTGCGCGTGATGTACCGCGGCCGCCTGGTCGCGGACGCCGACCCCGCCACCATCACCCCCGAGGAGCTGGGCACCGCCATGACCGGCGCGGCCACCGGCCACCTTGAAGGACAGCAGGAGCCCCACCACGAACCGGAAGGCGGTGACGAGGCGTGAGGAACGCGCTGCGGATCGACCGCGAGAAGCTGGTCCTCGGCGTCGCCGCCCCGCTGCTGGCGATCGTCGCCGCCGTCGCCATCACCTCGGCGGTGATGGGCGTCACCGGCCAGAACCCCTTCCGGGCCTACGAGGTGATGCTGGACTTCGGCACCAAGAGCGACAGCCAGGTCTGGATCATCAACCGGGCCATCCCCTACTACCTGTCCGCGGTCGCCGTCGCCATCGGCTTCCGGATGAACCTGTTCAACATCGGCGTCGACGGCCAGTACCGGGTCGCCGCCTTCTTCGCCGCCGTGGTCGGCGGCGCGCTCAGCCTGCCCGGCATCCTGCAGATCCCGGTGATCCTGGCCACCGCCATGGCGGTCGGCGCGATCTGGGCCGGCATCGCCGGCTGGCTCAAGGCCACCAGGGGCGTCAGCGAGGTCATCACCACGATCATGCTGAACTTCCTCGGCGGCTCGCTCATCGGCTACTTCCTGCAGCAGGGCCGGCTCGCCGAGCTGGAAGGGAACATCGTCCACACCCCGGACATCCCCGACTCCAGCATGTTCTTCGAGTTCGAGACCCAGGTGCAGCCCATCCACGGCACGGTGATCATCGCCGTCCTGGTCGGCGTCGGCTACTGGTTCGTGCTCAACCGCACCCGCTTCGGCTTCGACCTGCGGGCCGTCGGCATGTCGGAGCCGGCCGCCGAGGCCAGCGGCGTCAGCGTCAAGCGCACCGTGGTCACCGCGATGCTGCTCTCCGGCGCCGTGGCCGGCCTGGTCGGCATGCCGACGCTGCTCAACGAGAGCGGCAACTACGGCAACGACTTCCCCGAGGGCCTCGGCTTCACCGGCATAGCCATCGCCCTCCTGGGTCGCAACCACCCGCTCGGCATGGCCTTCGCGGCCCTGCTGTGGGGCTTCCTGGAACGCACCGGGACCCAGCTGGAGGCCGAGGACTACGCGCAGGAGATCGTCAGCGTGATGCAGGGCGTCATCGTGCTCTCCGTCGTCGTCGCCTACGAACTGGTGCGCCGATGGGGGATCAGGCGCCAGCAGCGCATGGTGGGCGAGGAGCTGGCCGCCCAGGCCGGCGCGTCCGGCGCCCCCCGAAAGAACGACTCGGACTCGGCGGAGGTGTCCGCGTGACCACCACCCTCACAACGACTCTCTCCAACCTGGCCGGGAGAGTGCGCCCCGGCGACAACCACGAGCGGGACGGCGGCCGGCGCCGGCTGACCACCTCGGGGGCGCTGCTCGTGGTGGCCGGCGCGCTGCTGCTGCTCTCCCTGGTGCGCGTCGTCACCGGCGAGGACAGCATCACCTCGACCCAGCAGTGGGTCAGCGCCATGACCTTCGCCGTGCCGATCGGCCTGGCCGGGCTCGGCGGCCTGTGGGCCGAGCGTTCCGGCGTCGTCAACATCGGCCTCGAGGGCATGATGATGCTCGGCCTGTTCGCCGCCGGCTGGATCGGCTGGCAGCACGGGCCGTGGGCGGCCGTCGCGGCCGGCATCGTCGGCGGCGTGCTCGGCGGCCTGGTGCACGCGCTGGCCACCGTCACCTTCGGCGTCGACCACATCGTCTCCGGCGTCGCCATCAACATCCTGGCCCTCGGCGTCGTCCAGTTCCTCGCCAAGCTGTGGTTCGGCGAGGAGGGCAGCGCGGCCTCGGCGGCCGGCGGCAACGACAAGCAGTCGCCGCAGATGGAGCGGCTCGAACCGTTCACCGTGCCCGGGATCTCCGACGGTCTTGGCGACATCGCCGACCGCCACTGGTTCCTGGTCTCGGACGCCGCGGGCATCCTGCGGGCCGGCGTGACCAACGTGTCCTGGCTGACGCTGCTGGCCGTGCTGCTGTTCGTCGGCAGCTACTTCCTGCTGTGGCGCTCGGCGTTCGGCCTGCGGCTGCGCTCCTGCGGCGAGAACCCGGAGGCCACCGAGTCGCTCGGCGTCAACGTCTACTTCTACAAGTACGTGGCGCTCGCCGTCTCCGGCGGTCTGGCCGGCCTCGCCGGCGCGTACCTGGCGGTGCTGATCCGCATGTACCAGGACGGCCAGACCGGCGGTCGCGGCTACCTGGGCCTGGCCACCATGATCTTCGGCAACTGGCGGCCGGGCGGGGTCGCGGCGGGCGCCGGTCTCTTCGGCTTCATGGACGCGCTGCAGACCCGCGAGGCGGCCACCGTGCACGCCATGCTGCTGCTGTTCTCGCTCGGCCTGCTGGTGCTGGCCGTCTGGCAGTTCACCCGCGGCAAGCGGGCCGCCGCCGCCACCAGCGTGGTACTGGCGGGGCTGCTGTGCCTCTGGTACGCCACCACCGACAGCATCCCGCGCGAGCTGATCACCGCAAGCCCCTACCTGGCGACGCTGCTGGTGCTCGCGCTGTTCTCGCAACGGCTGCGCACGCCGCGCGCCGTGGGCAGGACCTACCGCAGGGGTCAGGCGCGGTGACGGACAATCCCGGGATGAGCACCGCGCACCCCTCGAACGACGCCGTGGACTGGGCGGCGCTGCGCGCGGCGGCCAGGGACGCCATGTCCCGGGCCTACGCGCCCTACTCGGCCTATCCGGTGGGCGCCGCTGCGCTGGTCGCCGAGGACGGGCGCACCGTCACCGGCTGCAACGTGGAGAACGCCTCCTACGGGCTCGGCCTGTGCGCCGAGTGCGGCCTGGTGTCCGCGCTGCACGCCACGGGCGGCGGCCGGTTGACCCA
This sequence comes from Streptomyces sp. 8K308, assembly GCF_004348315.1. Classification (GTDB taxonomy): domain Bacteria; phylum Actinomycetota; class Actinomycetes; order Streptomycetales; family Streptomycetaceae; genus Streptomyces. The sequence continues at coordinate 4,828 of NZ_SMKC01000084.1, forward strand.
CTTCACCTGCTGCGACGGGCGGGGCGGGATCATCCTGCCGTGCGGCCGCTGTCGGCAGCTGCTGATGGAGCACGGCGGCCCCGAACTGCTGGTCGACACCCAGGACGGCATCCGGCCGCTGGCCGAACTGCTCCCGGATGCCTGGCAGTTGGAACGGTACTGAGAGAACGGCGCGGACAGTGAGCGGCACGAACGGTATGGACGTCATCAGCGTGATCCGGGCCAAGCGGGACGGCCTGGCGCTCGGCCCCGAGCAGATCGACTGGGTCATCGACGCCTATGTGCGGGGCGAGGTGGCCGACGAGCAGATGTCGGCGCTGGCCATGGCGATCTTCCTGAACGGCATGGACCGCGCCGAGATCGCCCGCTGGACGGCGGCGATGATCGCCTCGGGCGAGCGGATGGACTTCAGCGGGCTGCCGTTGCCCACCACGGACAAGCACTCCACGGGCGGCGTCGGGGACAAGATCACGCTGCCGCTCGCGCCGCTGGTCGCGGCGTGCGGGGCGGCCGTCCCGCAGCTCTCCGGGCGCGGGCTCGGGCACAGCGGCGGCACCCTGGACAAGCTGGAGTCCATCCCCGGCTGGCGGGCCCGGCTCTCGGGCGCCGAGATGCTGGACGTGCTGAGCTCGGCCGGCGCCGTGATCTGCGCGGCCGGCGAGGGCCTGGCGCCGGCGGACCGCAAGCTGTACGCGCTGCGGGACGTGACGGGCACCGTCGAGTCGATCCCGCTGATCGCCTCGTCGATCATGTCCAAGAAGATCGCCGAGGGCACCGGGGCGCTGGTGCTCGACGTCAAGGTCGGCTCGGGCGCGTTCATGAAGACCTACGAGGACGCGCGGGAACTGGCCGAGACCATGGTCGGGCTCGGCACCGACCACGGCGTGCGGACGGTGGCGCTGCTCACCGACATGTCCACGCCGCTGGGGCTGACGGCCGGCAACGCGCTCGAGGTGCGGGAGTCGGTGGAGGTGCTTGCGGGCGGCGGCCCGGCGGACGTGGTGGAGCTGACGCTGGCGCTGGCCAGGGAGATGCTGGCGGCGGCCGGGCTGCCGGACGCGGACCCGGCGGCGGCGCTCGCCGACGGCTCCGCGATGGACCGCTGGCGGCGGATGATCGAGGCCCAGGGCGGCGACCCGGACGCGCCGCTGCCGACGGCCAGGGAGACCCACACGGTGCCGGCGCCGGCCTCCGGCGTGCTGACCACCCTCGACGCCTACGCGGTGGGCGTCGCGGCCTGGCGGCTCGGCGCCGGCCGGGCGCGCAAGGAGGACCCGGTGCAGGCGGCGGCCGGCGTGGAGCTGCACGCCAAGCCGGGCGACCGGGTGACGGCCGGCGCCCCGCTGCTGACCCTGCACACTGACACCCCCGAGCGCTTCGAGCCGGCGCTCGCGGCGCTGGACGGCGAGGCGATCGGCATCGCCCAGGCCGAGGAGCCGGCGGCCTCGCCGACCCGCTCCTCGATCGTGCTGAGCCGGGTGGGCTGAGGCCCGCTTCCCAGGCTCCCGCTTCCCAGGCTCCCGATTCCCAGGCTTGGGTAAACGTTCATGTGAACCGACGGACTGACTGTCCGCTATGTCGGAATTTTTGCCATGATCGTCTTCGATGGCTAGTACCCTGAATGACGGTCTTGATGGAACGACACGGCGGGAGGTGACGCTGCGATGCGCAGTGACCCTCCCAGTCATCCCCCGCGCCGCGCTGGCCAGCCCAGGTAGTCGCCCAGGTTTCGAGGGTTCCTGGGGCGGCCGGCGTGTGCGCGTGCCCCGGATGCCCGTGCTCGCCTTCCGTTTCCTGGGGGTTCCCTCGCCATGACCCACCTGCCCATGCTCCTCGAGGAGCATGACCTCGCCGGCGCCCTGGAGTGGCTGGAGACCCAGCCGCCCTACGCCATCGCGGACGAGATCGCCCGGATGGACGAGGTGCAGTCCGTGATCTCCTTCCGGCTGCTCGACAAGGACCGCGCCCTGGAGGTCTTCGAGGAACTCGATCCGGTCGACCAGCAACAGATCCTGGAGGGCCTGCGCGACCAGGCGTTCCGCGACCTGGTCGAGAACCTGGACCCGGACGACCGGGCCCGGATGCTCAAGGAGGCCCCGGCCAAGGTCGCCAAGCGGGTGCTGGCCGGCCTCAGCGCCCACGAGCGGCAGATGACGGCCGCGCTGCTCGGCTACCCAGAGGGCTCGGTCGGCCGCTTCATGACCCCGGAGACCGTCGCCCTCCAGCAGGACCTGACGGTCGGTGAGGCCCTCGAGGTGGTCCGCCGGCGCGGGGCGCGGGCCGAGACGATCTACACCCTCCCTGTGGTGGACCGGGGCCGCCGGCTCACCGGCATCGTCGAGCTACGGGAGCTGGTGCTGAGCGAGCCGACGGCCATGGTCTCCGAGCTGGTGGTCACCGAGCCGCCCCGGGCCATGGCCACCGAGCCGGCCGAGGACGCGGCCCGGCTGATGCGCGAGACCAACGTCCTCGACCTGCCCGTGGTGGACAGCGAGGACCGGCTCGTCGGCCTGCTGACCAGCGACGACGCCTTCGAGGTCATCGAGGCGGCGGACACCGAGGACGTGGCGCGGCAGGCCGGCGCCGAGCCGCTTGAGCGGCACTACATGTCGGCCAGCGTCTTCCAGCTCTCCCGCACCCGGATGATGTGGCTGCTGCTGTTGCTGTTCGCGGCCACGCTGACCGTCTCGGTCAACCAGGCGTTCGAGGGCACCCTGGAGTCCGTCACCCAACTCGCGTTGTTCGTCCCGCTGTTGATCGGCACCGGCGGCAACACCGGCGCCCAGGCCGCCACCGCGGCCGTCCGCGCCCTCGCGGTCGGCGAGGTCCGCACCTCCGACCTGATCCGGGTGATCTGGCGCGAGTGCCGCACCGGGCTGCTCCTCGGCCTGATGCTGGCGGTGGTCGGCTTCGCCGTCGGCGCGGTCTTCGTCGGTGCCGACCTGGCCGCCGTCGTCGCCATCACCCTGATCGTCATCTGCACCTGGGCCTCCACGGTCGGCGGGACGATGCCGCTGCTCGCCAAGAAGCTCCGCATCGACCCGGCAGTGGTCTCGGCCCCCATGGTGACGACGCTGGTGGATGCCACGGGCCTGGTCATCTACTTCACGACGGCGAAGGCAGTGCTGGGGATCTAGGAGACACCCATTTTTGGTAGTGCCATTTTTGGCACTACCAAATTTGGCGGTCTCCTCAACCCGCAGTCGCTTGTCGTGCCGCCGGGCTCGCTACCCGCCAGCTACGAGCTTGTCCATCATCCGCTCCATGGGCTCGTTGTCGCCGAGGAAGCTTTTGATCGAGGCCTCGTTGTTCTCGGCGGGGGACATGCGGACCAGTTCAGCGGCCACCCCGCCTGAACGGACAGCTGTGTGAGGAATGCGCGCTGAGCGCGGCCGTTCCCCTCCCGGAAGGGGTGCAACGCGTTGATGTCTCCGTACAGTTCGGCAATGTGGTGGACGAGTTCCTGCCTCGGCAACCCGTGCAGCCAGTCGGCCGACCTTAGCCGCCCAAAGACCTCGTCCGCGTAGGCGCGCAGGTTGTGGGCCGGACAGCAGGGGTGCTCTTCGCGATGTCCACAGTGCGCAGTTCGCCTGCCCAGGGGTATATCAGCCCGAAGATCTCCAGGTGGAAGCGTTGAAGGTGCGCGAGATCGTAGGAGCCGGCTCTCTCCCTATCCGGGCGGGGTCCTGGTGCCCAACAACAGGCCGGACGACCTGGCGCTCGAACTGCTGGACATGGAGTTCTCCGGCCTGACCCCGCTGACCGCCGGCACCCAGGCGTTCAACGACGCGGTGAGCGGCGGAGGGCACTTCCTGTGGGCGGTGGACAGCGGCAGCAACCTGCACATCATCCAGGCCCAGCCGGGGATGCACCATCCCGTCCTCACCGGGGGAGGCGAGGTCTACGGGGCGGGACAGGTCGTCTTCGAGCCGGGACGCAACCTGGTTTCGATGATCGACAACATGACCGGCCACTTCACCCCGACCCCGGAGATATCCGCTAACTTCCTCCAGCAGGGCGTGGCCGCGTTCGAGAACGCGGGCGTTCGGGTCCGCTTCGACGGCATCACCGACTACGGCGGAAGGTCACCCGCGTGACAGACCAAGACATCGGACGGGAGTTCAGGGAACTGCGCGACGCGCCCCCCGGCGACCGCGCCTCCTGGCTGCGCCGCACGTTCCCGGACGGCGCCCCGGCCCAGTGGTGGTCGGCGATGCTGGAGACCGTCGAGACGCGGAGCTCCCCGGCGCGCCGAGTGCCGGCCGCCGAGGCCCGGGCCACCCTGGACTTCGCCGCCCAACTCCTCGACCTCGCACGGCGGTCCGGTGGGCTGAGCGACTGCCAGGTCGGGAACTGGATGATGCGTCTCGCGGCCCTCGCGCTGCGCCACGACCCACCCCTCGACGGGCTGCCGGACGAGTTCACCCCGGACGGCGCGGTCCGCTTCACCCTCGACCACCTGCCGCTGACGCGGGACGCGGCCCTGGACGCGGCCCGGCGAGCGCGCGGGGGGCGCCTCCACGTGCCCGGCGAGCCGATCAGCCCCGGGCAGCGCCCCTCAGGGGAGGCGGCGCACCTCAACGAGATGCGGTGGGTGCTGCCGTCGCTCGCGTGGCTGGTCGATCGCCTCGGCGACGACGCGCTGCGGCGCGAGGCCCGGGAGTGGCTCGACCTGCTGCCGCGGTTCTAGGCCCCGCCCGGTTCGCTCACAGGTCACCGCCGTCGAGATCGCGGCGGCGGCGACCCAGCTCGAAGCGGTCGCCGGCGTCGTGGAGCTCGTACAGCTGGGCGCGGCTGTCCGGCGAGCCGAAGGGGTGGTGCAGGACCATCAGCAGGGTGCCGTCGAAGGCGCGGAACGGCATGCCGTGGCCGCTGTTGTCCTCCACCAGCACCGGCCGCTGCTCCCAGGGCCCGGCCAGGGTGCCGGAGGCCGAACGGGCCTGCGTCTGCACGTAGTACTGGGCGCCGGACGGGCCCATCCAGGTGGACCACAGCATCAGCAGGTCGCCCGTGCGGCTGCGGTGGAACTGGGGCCCGTCGGTGACGTAGGTGAGCGGGGCGGCGTCGGCGGTGACCACCTGGTTGATGCCCAGGGCGTCGGACGCCTTGAACAGGTGCACCGGATCGCCGACGGTGCCGGCCAGGTCCTGGGTGAGGCGGATGGCCTCCATGGTCCCGTCGAGACGCTGTACCCACTCGTGCGCGTAGACCAGCCACGGCTGGCCGCGCTCGACGAACAGCGTGCCGTCCAGCGCCATGAACGTGTCCGGCGTGTGCGGGCGGTCGAGGTTCAGCGGCGTGAACGGGCCACCAGGTGAGTCGCCGACGGCCACGATCGTGCCGCGCCGATGGGTGCGGTACGGCACCTCGGGCGGCGCGGCCAACTCCGCGTCCGCGTCGTGCAGGGTGACGAAGAGGTACCACCGGCCGCGGTAGTGGTGCACCTCGGGCGCCCAGCCGCCGGCCGTCGCCCAGTTGCCCTCCGGCACCCGGAAGACGACGTAGGGGCCCTGCCAGGAGACCAGATCCCGGCTGCGGTAGCTGAACGTGACGAGCTGCGGCTCGGCGCTCTCCTCCGGGGTGGTGTGGTACAGGTGGTAGGTGCCGGTGCTCCGGTCGGCGACGACGAACGCGTCGTGCGCCCAGAACTCGTTCAGCCGCAGTCCGCTCGGCGGCTCGTCGGCGGCGTGGGCGGCACCGCCCGCCAGGGGCACGGTGGCGGCGGCTCCCAGGGCTCCGATGAGGGCGCGTCGTCCGATGGGGGGCATGGGATCACTCCTGGCTGTCGCGCGGGACCACGGGGTCGTGAACGCGCGCAGCGTAGAAGCGTGTTCGAAAGCAAGTCAACACGTCTACGCAACTCCGCACAGAAGTCGTCGGTTGACGTGTCCGTCACATCTCCGCTACATCTCCACCCAGGCGCACATCCGTCCGTGAGCAGAAGGTGAGGCGACGATGAGGCGAGCCGTCATCGCGCTCGGCATCTCCCTAGCGGCCACCCCGGCGCGCGGCCCCGGACGTGACGGCGAGCGCTTCCGGCCCGGGGCTCGGGCGGCCCCGGGCCAGGCGTCGCGGGTACCGCTACACGAAGACGTACAGGACCACCAGCGACCACTTCTCCGTCGTGTCCTCGGGGCTGTAGGCGAGGAACCCGGCGGAGCCGAAGGCGACGTACCCGTCATAGGGCACCGGGCCGCCTGTGTCGTAGAACAGCCACTCGAAGGACGGCAGGCCCAGGTACGGCGACACCGGGGCCGCCCACAACGGGTACTCGACGACGGCCGCGGTGTTGGCGATGACGCAGCCGCGGTTCACGGCGTCCGTGTAACCGGTCTGGCTGCGCGCGTCCAGGGCCCACCCGTAGCTCACCAGCAGCAGCGGGTCGGGGGAGATGTCCAGCGGGCAGGTCGTGTCCTGCGCCGCCATGACGGGGTCGGCCTCGCGGTAGCCGGAGGGCACCGTGAACAGGTCGGCGGACGGCTCCACGCCCACCTCGATGTCCGTGTAGGTCCTGGTGTACTCGGCGCCGGTCTCGTCCACGATCTGGGTGCGCACGTCCAGGCCGATGACGGACGACAGCCAGACCGTTACCTCCTGGGTGGCCGGCGGCGCGGTCTCCCGGGGAATGGTCACGGTGTAGGAGCTGCCCTCGACCGGCACCCCGGACATCCGGCGGGTGCCCAGGTCCCGTGGCTCCGAGCTGAGCTGCCGCTGCTCCACGTCCGGTGCCGTCACGGCGGGTTCCGGCGCGGCGGCCGGCTCGCCGCTCCCGCCCCGCGGGGCGGTGGTCCTGGTGAACTCCCGTCTCTCCTCGTCCAGGTGCACGGTGGTGCCGGCGACCGGGTCGACGATGGTGACCGTCGACCCGGACTCGTAGCGGGTGCGTCCCTGGCTGTCCCGGTAGTAGTGGTTCTCCTCGCGCGTGGTCTCCTGCCGCGCGCCGGGCTCCGCGTCCGAGCGGCTGATGAGCTCGACGGCGCTCAGCGGGACGACCTCGCCGTGGCCCGTCCGGCCCCGATCCTCTCCGGCACGCTCGTCCGAGCCGACCGCGGTCTGGCCGGGAACGACGAGCAGCAGGCCGACCATGCCGGTCGCCAGCGCCGTGAACACTCTCCTGCGGTGCATCACACCCTCCTGGGGTCGACAACGAGACAAGACTGTGCCGGGCGGGCGGTCGGGAGCCGGGAATCGGCCGTACCTTTCCGCAGGTCACGAAGGCGGACCCGAGGCGCCCCCGCTCTTTGCGTGACGTCACGAAGACGCGGCGGGCGCCGGTCGGGCAGGGTGGGGGCGGCGTCGCCCGGCCCGTCGGCGCGTGAAGTGGCTGTCCAGTCGCCCTGGACGACGTGTCGCCCCACCCCCGGGAAGTGAGACGACGATGAGCCGACTCTTCCCCTCGTTACGTGACCGGCTGGACGGCAACGCGCGCCGCGCCGTGGAGGTGTACACCCGCGAGCTGCCGGAGTACCGCGAGGTGACCAGGGAGGCCGGGGCCAGGGCCGCGATGCTGGACTTCGCGGTGCTGCTGCGCCGCCGGGAGATCGAACTGGGCGCCGACGACGCGCCGTTCACGGAGGCGGACCTCGCCACGTTGCGGGCGTTCGGCGCGGAGCGCGGCGCGCGGGGCGTGTCCCTGGCCTCGCAGCGGCGCGTGCTGGGACTGCATTCGGTCCTCACCCTGCGGGAGGTCCAGGAGGCGGCGGGACCGAACGACGTCGACCACGTGATGCACATGCTCGGCTGGCTCTCGGTCCAGGGCGCGGTCGCGCAGAACGCCTACACCGAGGGGTACGTGGCGGGCCAGCGGAGGTTCCTGCCCGTCGCGGCACGCGTTCGGCGCCTGGCCGGGGAGCTCCTGTCCGACGGCCCCACGGCCGCCGCGCTTGCCGAGGGCCTCGGCATGCCCCTGCCCGCAGCCTTCCTGGTGACGGCGTTACGGGTCACCGGGCCGCCCTTGCCCGCCACACCCGGCCGGGCGGACGCCATCGTCGACGCCCTGCTGAAACACCACAGGACGCCGATGACCTGGCACGAGCCGGACCTGTTCGTGGCCCTGCTGCCCGTGCGGGCGGGCGCCCCCGCCGTGGACGACGTCGGCCCCGTGGAGTGGCCCGAGCTGGCGGCGGCGGAGCGGCACGCGGTGCGGCTCGCCGACGACTTCGCGCGGCTGACCGGCCGGCCCTGCTCGGCTGGCGGGGTTCAGGGTCGGCCAGGGCGGCTCGCCCAGGCGGTCCTGCTGGCCGCCCGGATCAGCCGCGTGGCACCCGTCGAGGCCGTGCCCCACCGGCTGTACGCGGTCCGCGACGTCTTCGTCGAACTCGGCACCACGCAGGTGCCCCAGGTCGAACAGTGGCTGCGGGACCTGGGGCACCGGCTGTCCACCGGACCCGACCTGGTGGCCACCCTGGACGCCTTCTACCGGCACGACATGAACCGGCTGAAGACCGCGTTCGCGCTGCACATCCACCCCAGGACGCTGGACTACCGGCTCCGCCGGGTCCGCGAGCTGGTCGGGATGGAGGCCGCCTCGACCCAGGGGGTGCGCACCCTCAGCGCCGTGGTGGCCGCGGTCTCCGCCGGACGCTGGTCCCAGGACCCGTCGGCGGGAGGGGTCCCGAGGGGCGCGGTCTAGCGTGTCCGGCATGACGAACGAGCCGTACTTTCCCGCCTACCGGGCCCCGCGGGGGACCGCCGGCATCTCCGTCAGCGCACCCTTCCTGCTGTTGGGCATCCTCGCCGTGCACGGGACACCGTGGACGGTGCTGCTGACCTGGGCCGTGATCATGCTCGTCGTCTTCCCGCTGACCTACGTCGCCCTGCGGCGCAGCCGCACCGTCACCAGCCACGAACACATCCAGATCCGCCTGCCGTTCGGCACCCGGCGGATCCCGTGGCGGGAGATCCAGGCCATCGAGGTCAGCGGGTCCCGGATGACCGGCAAGTACGTCACGGTCCGCGACGGCGACGGCCGCCGGCGCAACCTGATCCACGTCAACTCCCGGGCCCTGGGCGACTCGCTGGACGTGGAGGTGCGCCGGCTCCACGCCCTGTGGGAGTGGCTGCGCTGACCGCCCGGCCCGCCAGGCGCCGCTCCAGCGGCCGGATCGCCACGCTCGCCGCCAGCGCCAGGCAACCCACGACCACCCACGGCAGCACCCGGTCCACGCCGTACAGGACGCCGAACAGACCAGGCGTCACCATGTCCGCCGTCGCGAACGAGTACTGGAAGGCGGCCAGATACGTACCCCGCGCCCCCTCCGGCGCCGCCGCCGCGGAGAGCGCGTTCGAGGCCGGCCCGTGCGTCATCTCCGCCGCCGCCCACAGCAGCATCACCAGCGTGAGGTAGCCGACCTGCGCCGGTCCGCGCGGCAGCAGCACCGCGAGGGCCATGGCGGCGCACCAGGCCGCCCACAGCCGGCCGCCCCAGGCCATCGCGCCGCCCCGGGAGGTGCGCCGCAGGACCCGGCGGGTCACCGCGCTCGTGCCGGTGGCCACCGCCACGGTGGTGATGGTGAGGAAGGCGCCGACCGCCCAGCCGGGCGCGTCGAGGCCGCGCACCACGTACACCGGGATCGCCACGGCGAGGAAGACCGTGCAGACGTTGAACAACACGTTGACGCCGATCAGCGCCAGATACGGCCGGTTGCGCAGCAACTGCCCTACCCCGTCCGAGGGTTGCCCGTCGGCCCCGCGGACCGGCCGCCGCCCGCCACGGACGAACAGCGCCACGGTCAGCGCCGCGACGACGAACGAGATCGCGTCCGCCAGCACCATGCCCCGGTACGCCTGCTGCGAGGCGAGCGCGAGCAGCACCCCCGCGAGCACCGTCCCGGCACCGGTGCCGGCCGCCCGGATCATGCCGGCCCTGGCGAACCACTGGTCCCTGGCGTCGCCGTCGGCCTGCCCCGCCTGCTCGGCGATCAGTGCGAAGACCGACGACCAGTACACCCGCAGCCCGACCGCCTCGACCAGCGCCGCGAGGAACAGCGACACCGGCCCCGACACCCCCAGGTAGAGGAAGAACCCGGTGGACTGGAACAGCAGCCCCGCGATCACCACGGGACGCGGCCCGACCCGGTCGACGACCCGCCCGACGAGCAGCGGCAGCAACAGCGAGCCGGCCATGGCGCCGGTCAGCAGCAGGCCGACGCGGGCCTCGGAGAGGTCGGTGGCGGAGAGGAAGTAGACCATGGACAGCGGGAGGTAGAGCCCGGTCCCGACGGCGTCGATCGCCAGCGCCACCGGGATCGCCCACGCCGCGCCGTCCCGGGCGCGTGGCCACCTCACGGCGCGGCCGTGGCTGGTATTCGCACGGTCCCCGGTTCTAACGGCGGACGCGCGCCGGCGTCAACGGAGTTTCGCCGCCTGCGGGGTGCCGCGACCTCGTCGTCAGAGAACGTCGACCGTGGCGCGAGAGACGCCGGACTTGCTGATGCGCTGGTCACTCGTCACGAGATCGACGCCGAGAGCCTCGGCGAGTGCGACGTACGCGGCGTCGTAGGCCGACAGATTGGCGGACAGCTCCCGCACCCGGGGCCAGAACGGCATGGCGTCGTACCGGCGGATGGTGAGGGCCTGGTAAGTGGCCAAGGCCTCGTCCAGATCCTCCGCCGCCAGTTTCGGCACATCACCGCGTCGCCCTCGCGCCATGCCGAAGAGGGCCGAGCCGACCTCGAAGTCCAGCAGGGCCGGCGCCGCCAGTTCATGAGCGGCGATCCTGGCGCGCACCGCGTCTCCGCGCGTGCCCACGTCGGTCAGCCCGTGGACCAGGGCCGAACAGTCGATGACGATCAACGACGATCACGCTCCGCGTCCATGAGCCCGGGAATGTCCGCGTCGGTCAGGTCGAGGCTGGCGGACCGCTTCATGCGCTGGGCCAGTTCGGCGTTGGTCGGGGTTGTCGCCTCGCGGACGATGATGTCCAACAAGTACGCCTGGAGCGACTTGCCGGCCTCTGCCGCGCGGATCTTGAGCGTCCTGAGCATGTCGTCCGGCACCTTCCGGACTGTGACGTCAGTCATGCCAGCACTCTAGCAGCGTTGATGACGAAGTGCTGACGCGATGGGGGGGTGAGGACCTGCCTGAGCGGCTCGGGGCGGGCGCGGCCTACGACCTCGCTTGAGCCGTGATGCCTGGAAACAGGGACGTCCGGTTCTGAGGGGCCGGGTCACGGCGAGTGACCCGGCCTTACCCAACGGCGGGCGATCGGCTCTTGGAGCTCGGTCACCGCATGGTCGCCGCAGTGGGGACAGGAGAGAGTGACTTCCCGGGCGGGGCCCATCGACGTGTAGCCGTTGGCGTCGATCCAGCGAGCGAGCGCCTGAACGCTGGGAATGGCCTGGTCCGCCGGGCCCTTGTGCACCAGCGTGGCGGCCTCCACCTACGGCAGATCCACCACCACGAAGTCGCGCGAAGGCTCTGGCTCGGTGTCGATCGGGATGGTCGCGTGCACCGTCACCGGCCCCTCGGGGTTTCGTAGTACGCGACCGCCGCATCGCTCGCCCGGAGCCCGGCGGCCTGCATCCGGCTCCACAACTCCTCGTAGAGCCGAGTGATCACCGGGGTGATCAACTGCGGCTCGAAGCTTTCCACAACGGCCGTCAGCTCTGCCACACGCATCGCTGGGACCCGCTTGATCCACGTCGTCGGACGGCATCTGCCCCTCGCTCTCGATCACCCGGAGCCTCGCCTCCACCTGCGCCAACCGTGCCGCGTCGGCCGCCATCGCCGATTCCAGCTCGGCCCGGCGCAGCCGCAGCATGCCGCGCAGCTCGGTAGCGTCCCTCCTTGTCGAGGATGGCGCGTACCTGCATCAGCGTGAAACCCAACTCCTTGAGCGCGATAACGCGGTTGAGCCGGGCCAGCTGGTCGGCCTCGTAGGACCGGTAGCCGGTGTGCGGGTCGACCTGGGCGGGGCGCAACAGCCCCACGGCGTCGTAATGGCGCAGCATGCGCACCGACACGCCGCCGTACTTGGCGAATGCTCCGATGTTGAACATGACATCGCCCACTTCACTGGCTGACACGGTGTGAGGGTCAACCCCCGCCTCGCAGACGCTGCACGCATCGGCCATCGCGGTCATGCGGCGTAGCCCTCGGGTTCCAGCAGCCGCACGCAGAGGGGCCATCGTGTACCAGGTCACACGTGATCTCGCAGCCACCCTGATATGGGCCCGGACCCGGCCAGAGAAACAGGCCTCAGGCCGGGGCGGCCAGCGCGTCGAGGCGGTCGCGCTGCGCCGGTGTCAGGCGGAGGCGTGCGGCCGCGACGTTCTCCTCCAGGTGGTCGATCCGGGCCGTGCCCGGGATCGGGAGGATGACGGGGGAGTGGCCGAGCAGCCAGGCGAGCGCGACCTGCGTGGCGGTGGCGCCGAGCTCCGCCGCCACGGCGGCGATCTCGGCGCGCGCGCCCGCTTCCCCCCAGGCGACGGGGCGCCACGGCAGGAACGCGATCCCGGCCGCCTCGCAGGCGGCGAGCACGGGCTCGTGCTGGCGGTCGAGCAGGTTGTACTGGTTCTGCACGCTCACGATCTCGACGATCGTCAGGGCCTCGTCGAGCTCGTCGACGGTCACCTCGGAAAGGCCGATCCGGCCGATCTTGCCCTCGTCCCGCAGCTCCCGCAGCGTGCCGAGCTGGTCCGCGACCGGCGTCTCCGGATCGATCCGGTGCAACTGGAGCAGTTCGATCCGCTCGACGCGCAGCCGGCGCAGCGCCCACTCGACCTGGTCGCGCAGCACCTCGGGCCGCCCGTCGAGCTTCCACTCACCCTCGGGACCGGTTCGCGCGACGCCGACCTTGGTGGTGACCAGCAACTCGTCCGGATACGGGTACAGCGCCTCGGCGAGCAACTCCTCGTTGGCACCGCCGCCGTAGAGATGAGCGGTGTCGATCAGCGTGACACCCAGCTCGACGGCCCGCCTGGCGACGGCGACGGAGTTCTCCCGGGCCGGTCCCGGCTCCGTCGACAGCCGCATGGCCCCGAATCCGAGCCGCCGTACGTTCAGGTCCCCACCTATGGCAAACATGGGGGCACGCTAACAGTGCGGTCAACAGCCGTGACCTTATCGAAGGGAGAGTCGACATGAATCACAGCCAGTGGAGAACGCGCCGAGCCAGGCAGCTCCTCGGCGAAACGGTCGAAGACGGCTCGGAGTACGACCGGATGTACGAGGACGCTGGCCTCGCCCGTGAGCTTGGGCAGCTCGTCTACGACCGGCGCACGGCGCTCGGGCTGTCCCAGAGCGAGTTGGCGGAACGCTGCGGGATGAAACAGCCGCAGATCTCCCGCATCGAAGGCGGCGGAACCGTGCCCACCATCCCGCTGCTACGTCGGCTGGCCCGCGCGCTGGATGCCGAGCTCACCATCGATCTCACGCCGAAGAACGCCACGCGTTAGCGCGTCTTCGCGTAACGGCCGAACTTCCGGGTGTCGAGCGAGAACCCGAACGGCTCGGGAAGGACCACGGGGTCGCCGAACGAAGACCCGGAAGAGGCCGCGTAGCCTTCCTCGCGTGGTTCGCTGTGCGGCGTGCACCACCCCTTGAAGGGGGCGATGATCAGATAGAGGCCAATGCCAAAGCGTGCGTAGACCTCGACCTTGTCCACCAGATCGGTTCCCTTGTTGCTCTTGGACAGGACCTCCGCGACGAACCGGATCTCGTCCCCCGGAAAGCTGCCTTCCGGATCCACTTCCGTGGTGCTGGGCAGCACGAAGAGGTCCGGGCGGGGCTCGTCGCCGTACATAGGATGGGTGACGGTCTGCTCGGCAGCGACGCGCCACTGGCTGTGTGCCGCGAACTGCGTGATCAGCTCCAGCTGGATGTCCCAGCGCAGTGGCTTGCCGGAGGGCGACAAGATGATCTCTCCGTTGATCCACTCTGCTCGATAGCCCTCTGGCACATCGAGCGAGTCAAAGGCGCGCTGAGCACGCTCATCCAGCGCGGCCATGTTCCTCACCGTGGGTCAAGACCGCTCTTGAGCGCGCGGTTCCGCTCGCTGCGGGCGTTCGCCTCGCGGACGAGGGTGTGGAGGTCCGGCCGTGGCTCGGGCGGCGTGGCCGTGCGGAGGGTGGCCAGCAGGCGGCGGGCCGTCGGGACGCGGCAGGTGCCGAGCCAGATCAGCTGCGCCGACCACTCCGGCGGGTCCATGTCCAACTCGGCGAGCGGCATCAGCGCCGGCAACCGCACGCCGTGCCGGTCGAGTTCCCGGCGCAGTTCGCCGCACAGCAGGTAGAGGTCGGACTTTACCGGCTCCACAGATAATCACCCTCCGGGGTCCTTTGTTCGCCGTACGCGACCGAGAATGGCCGAACCGACCTAGCCTCTCCAAGAGGTGAGCGGATTACCTCGAACCGCCGTAACAGAGGGGCGTGACGCCATGGCCAACGAAATCGACCCCAGCGACTCGATGGGCGCGCTGTACGGCAGCCGGCTGCGGCGGTACCGCCTCGAAGCCGGCTGGACCCAGGGCGACCTGGGCTTCCGGGCACACGTCGTCCAGTCCCGCATCAACCAGCTCGAACGGGCGACCGGTGCCAAACCGACGCTCGAACTCTCCAAGAAACTTGACAAGTTGCTGAACACGGACGGGCTGTTGGAGGAACTGACGCCGCACGTGCGGCGGGAGGCGTTCCCCGACTGGGCACAGGAGCACCTGAAGCAGGAGGGCAGGGCAACGGCGATCCAGGTGTATATGGCGCGTACGTTTCACGGGCTACTTCAGACCAGGGAGTACGCTCACGCCCTGCTGAGTCTCAGCCCGACGCTGACGTCCGAGGAACACCTGCAGAAGCGGCTGACCGGCAGGATGGGGCGCCAGCCCAAGCTGAAGGACCCTAAGCTCCGCGAGTTCTGGATGGTTCTGGACGAGGCCGTATTGATGCGTCCGGTTGGCAGCCCTGCGATCATGCGCGGCCAGATGGCCCGTGTGCTGGAAGCTGCTCAGGACCCTCACGTCACCGTACAGGTGCTGCCATTCGCGGCCGGCGGTCATTGGCCCATGGAGTGCTCGTTGATGATGCTCACACTGCCGGACGGGGACGCATCGGCGTACAAGGAGGCCGACGAGTTCGGTCACCTCACCGAGGAGAATGACGAAGTACAGGCGTATGGCAAGGGCTACGATCGCCTTCGGGCCATGGCACTTCCCCCAGAGCAGTCCCTTGACTTGATCCAATCCGTGATGGAAGGCACCTACCGTGCAGCTCGCGTCCCAAGCCGATTCCAGCGCCGTCGTCTGGCGGAAAAGCAGCTACAGCGGCATGGAGGGCGGCTCGTGCGTCGAGGTGGGCGACGGCTGCCTGGGGGTGATGCCCGTGCGTGACAGCAAGGTTCCGCACGGGCCCGTGCTGGTCATTCCGGCCGCCGCGTGGGCCGCGTTCGTGCGGTCGGCGTGAATCGGCGGCGGCGGGAGAAGGCCGCGAAGCGGCTCGTCTTGGCGGCCATGGTGGGGGAACCGGCGGTCGTGCGGCGGTTGTTGCGCGCCGGGGCGAGCCCGGAGGCGAGCGACCGCGACGGGATGACCGCGCTGTACGCGGCCGCCGTGCACGGCGACGCCGCGTCCGTGCGGCTCCTCCTGGAGGCCGGTGCGGCGCCGGATCGGGAGAGCGCGGGGGAGGGGTCCGAGGGGACCCCGCTGTGTGCCGCCGCGAGTTGGGGGCACGCCGACGTGGTGCGGGAGCTGCTGGCGCACGGCGCCGACCCCACGCTGCGCGAGGACGGCGGCACGGGCCTCACACCGCTGGAATGGGTGCGGCGCCAGCCGGATCCCCACCCCGAGACCGAGGCGCTGCTGAGCGGTCAGATCCGCTGAACGTACGGCGCCCGCCACTCCGGCGAGGGGTCGGAGCCCAACTCGCTCCAGTACTCCCGGCCCCGGGCGATCCTGCCCTCCCTGACCGTCCAGAACGAGGCCACGCGGTGCACGCCCATGCCGGTGTGCGGGACCTCCACCTCCGAGACGACCTCGTCGCCGCTCGCCACGACGCGCAGCACCCGTATCGTCCAGCCCTCCGGATACTCGGCGTTGATCCGCACGTAGTTCTCCCGGCCGACGATCCGCTCGCCGCTGACCGGCCACTCCACCACCAGGTCCTCGGCCAGCAACTCGCCGACCCCCGCCCAGTCCCTCGCCTGCATGCGCTCCCACAGGCCCCGAACGACCCCGGATGACTCCATGGCCTCATCCTGGCAGCCGCCTCTGACACTCGACCCGGGGCGGGAGTCCTCGCAGGTCAGTGCGAGCATGACCGGGTGACTCGTACGCTTTTCGCTTCAGGTTCCGTGCTCGATGTGGTCTCCGGCGAGATCTGGGGGACCGATGTCGTGGTGGAGGGGGAACGGATCGTCGCCGTGGGACGGGGGCTCGACGGGGACGAGGTCGTGGACTGCGCGGGCTCACTGCTCGTGCCGGGGTTCATCGACTGCCACACGCATGTCGGCCTGGCCGAGACCATGAAGGACTCCTTCCGCCTGGCGCGTTCGGTGCGGCCGCTGTCCGCCGTGCCGGTGCTGCGGACGTTGCTCGGGCTCGGGATCACCACGATCCGGGACGCCTGGGGCGCCGACGCCGGGATGCGGTTGGCGGTGGAGCGGGGCTGGATCGAGGGCCCCGAGATCCTGGTCTCGCTGCGGCAGGTGTGCACCACGGGCGGGATCGGCGACCACTGGACGCCGCGCGTCGGGGACGTCGACTTCTTCGGCGACCCGGCCATGCCGGACCCGGTCTTCAACGGTCCGGTCGAGGCCAGGGCGACGGTGCGGCGGATGGTGCGGGCCGGCGCCGACTGGATCAAGGTGACGGCCACCGGCTCCATGTCGCTGGGGCACGGGGTGCACGACGTGCAGTTGACGCCGGGTGAGATGGCGGCGCTCGTGGACGAGGCGACCCGGCAGGGCGGCCGGGGCGTGATGGTGCACGCGCACGGCGCGCGGGCGGCGGAGCTGGCGGCGCGGGCCGGGGCGCGCTCCGTCGAGCACGGCACCTACCTGGACGAGGCGGCGGTGGGCGCGATGGCGGAGGCCGGGACCTGGCTGGTGCCGACGCTGTCCGTGACGCAGAGCGCGCCGGACGAGTCCCCCGAGGGGGCACCGGAGGCGCACCGGCGGGCGGTGAAACTGGCCCTCGACGCCGGCGTGCCGATCGCCATGGGCACCGACAACCCGGTCCGGCCGCACACCGAGGCGCTCCGCGAGATCGAGCACCTGGCCGCCGCCGGCCTCGGCCACGCCGGCGCGCTGCGCGCCGCCACGATCGACGCGGCCCGGTTGCTGCGGCTCCACGACGACCGGGGCGAGATAGCCGCCGGCAAGCGGGCCGACCTGGTGCTGCTCTCCGGCATCGGCCTCGACCCCGCCACGCTCGCCTCCCGCATCCAGGGCGTGTGGCGCGGCGGCCGCCGGGTTGGGCGGGCGGCACCGGTGGCCGCCTGATCGTGGCCTGGCGTCGCTGGTGATCAGCGGAACCCGAGCCCTTCGGCCGGGGCCACATCGGTGGCGTCCAGCACGATTACGCGCGCTCACGGCCTGACTGGACGTCGGCGATGGCCACGCTCGCGGACAGCCGCGCGGTCACCCGCTCCCTGATGCGCGCGATGACGTTCTCGGTGGTCGGGGTCGCCGCCTCCTGTTCCAGCAGTGTCCGGGCGTATGCCTGGACAGACTGCCGACTTCGGGCGGCTCTCACCGTGAGCTCGGCCAGCGCGCCGTCGGACAGGTCGTGGACGTGGAGAGTGGCCATGCGACAACGCTAGTCGCGGTGCTCGCGCCACCGTCCTGGTGTACCTGGCACCACCCCCGGATTGGCGGGCTAGCC
>NZ_SMKC01000085.1 GCF_004348315.1 Streptomyces sp. 8K308
GGGCGGGATGAGCGGAGCGCCGGGACGTGGCGGGCGACTTGGTCGGAGGTTGTCCGCGGCGGCCGTGGGGGTCGGCTGCCTGCTCTTCCTCGGCGGCTTCGTGCTCGCGGCCTTCCTGTACCAGCCCTACACCGTGCCGACCAACTCGATGTCGCCCGCCGTCGTCGCCGGCGACCGGGTGTTGGCGCAGCGCATAGACGGCTCCGAGGTGCGGCGCGGGGACGTGGTGGTCTTCCGGGACGATCTCTGGGGCGACAGCCCGATGATCAAGCGGGTGGTCGGCGTCGGTGGCGACACCGTGGCCTGCTGCGACGAGGGCGGGCGGCTCACGGTGAACGGCGAGCCGATCGTCGAGCCGTACATCGACGAGACGCGGAGCGCCACGCGCGGCGGCTTCGAGGCCACGGTCCCCGAGGGCGAGATCTTCCTGCTCGGCGACGATCGCGTGGACTCCATCGACTCCCGGGACCTGCTGACGGAGTCGGAGCCCGGCACGGTGCCGCTGACGGCGGTGTCGGGGCGAGTCGAGGCCACGGTCTGGCCGTTCGACCGGCTTGGCATGCTGCCCAGTGCCACGGGCTTTGCCGAGCTGCCGGGCGGCGTGTCGGGGGCGGGGCCGCTGCGGCCGCTGGCGTACGCGACCGCGGCGGGGGGCCTGCTGATCGCCCTCGGAGCACTCTACGGGCCCGTTGTGGGCCGGCTCACCCGTGCTCGGTAGGACCGCCGTGGCGTGCCGACGCCTCCGGTGGCGCACAATGAGGGAACGCACGGCTGAAGGGGATCACGCCATGAGTGCCGAGGACCTCGAAAAGTACGAGACCGAGATGGAGCTCAAGCTCTACCGGGAGTACCGGGACGTGGTCGGGCTATTCACGTATGTGATCGAGACCGAGCGGCGTTTCTACCTCACCAACGACTACGAGATGCAGGTGCACTCGGTCCAGGGCGAGGTGTTCTTCGAGGTCTCCATGGCCGATGCCTGGGTGTGGGACATGTACAGGCCAGCTCGTTTCGTCAAGCAGGTCCGCGTACTCACGTTCAAGGACGTGAACATCGAGGAGCTGAACCGTAGCGAGCTCGATCTGCCGGAGGACTCCGGCTTCGGCGGCGCGCGCGGCTCCTGACGCTCCGATCTCACCCGCACGGGTGGGGGCCTGATCCACGAATCGTCGGTTGTCCACAGGTTCGCGGCCCGGCTCCCCGCCCGGGGGCCGGGGGCGGCAGTCTGGCCGCATGACTCTTCTGACCGTGTTGACCTCGTTGCTCTCCGTGTTCCTGCTGGCCGCGCCCGTCGCCGGGGCGCCGGCGGCCGACGGGATGGCCGGCTCCTGGCCGGTGCCCGGACCCGCCGGCGGTTCGAGGCCGGTGGTGGCCAGGGTCTGGGACCCGCCGCCGGCGCCGTGGGCGGCGGGACACCGCGGCGTCGACCTGGCCACCGCGCCGGGCGCCGAGGTCAGGGCGGCGGCGCCCGGCCGGGTGACCTTCGCCGGCCAGGTGGCCGGCCGTGGGGTGCTCACCATCGAGCTGGACGGCGGCGGTGAGCCGCCGCTGCGGATCACGCACGAGCCGGTGCTGCCCTCGGTGGCGGTGGGGGAGCGGGTGGCGGCCGGCGATGTGGTCGGGACGCTGTCCACGGGGCCCTTCCACTGCCCGACGGCCTGCCTGCACTGGGGCCTGCTGCGCGGCGAGACCTATCTCGATCCGCTCTCGCTGCTGCCCACGCGGCTGCTAGGCGCCGGGCCGGTCAGGCTCCTGCCCATCGGCGGCGTCCCGCTCCCGGACGGGGAGCCCGGGGTCCGCGCCGGCGGCGCGCAGGGCCATCCGCACCGCGGCCTCGGCGACGCCCTCGCCGGGGCCGTAGCGCACCGCCGCGTCGATCACGCCCTGTAGCAGCCTGGCGGCCAGTCGCGGGTCCCGGTGCCCGAGCTCGGCGAGCACGCCGACCACGAGCTCGTCGAGGCCGCCGTGCGCGGCCCTGATCCGCTCCCAGGCGGCGTCGGGCCGGGTGCCGGCCCTGGCCGCGGCGTCGAGCTCGCCGGCCGCGATGGCCATCACGGCCCGGTGTCGCCCGTCGGCGGCCAGCGTCAGCTGGTGCCTGACGTAGGCCGCGATCTTGCCGGCCGGCGTGTCGGTCGCGGCCATCGCCGCCTCCACCTCGGCCGCCCACAGCGGGAGGTCGGCCTCGCACAGCACCTCGACCAGCTCGGCGGTGGAGCGGAAGTACTCGTAGACCGAGGAGCGGGCCAGTCCGGTGCGCTCGGCCAGCGCGGGGAAGGTCAGTGACCTGACGCCGCCTTCGGACAGCAGTGACCTGGCGGCGTCCAGCAGGGCGCCGCGCTGCATTCTCCGGTGCTCGGCCACCGTGGCCGCTCGGATCCTGGGCACGCCCTGACTGTAGAGGGTCGCCGGCCGGCCGGCGGCCGAGCCGACGCCCGCCGCTCGCCTAGCCGTTAACGTCCGCGAGCTTGGCGCGGAGTTGGAGCACGGACTTGGTGTGGATCTGACTGACCCGGCTCTCGGTGACCCCCAACACCTCGCCGATCTCGGCCAGGGTGAGTCCCTCGTAGTAGTAGAGGGTCACCACGGTCTTCTCCCGGTCGGGGAGCGTGTTCACCGCCCGGGCCAGCAGCCGGCGCAGCTCCCGGTCCTCGGCGACCTCCACCGGGTCGTCGGCGGCGGTGTCCTCCAGCGTGTCCATCAGGCTGAGCCGATCGCCGCCCTCGCCGCCCGCGTGCAGCAGCTCCTCCAGGGCCACCACGTTGGCCAGGGACAACTGGCTGAACACGGCGTGCAGTTCCTCCAGGGAGATCTCCATCTCCTCGGCTACCTCGGACTCCGAGGGGGTGCGGCGCAGCGACGCCTCCAGGGTCGCGTACGCCCGCTCGATGGCCCTGGCCTTCTGTCGGACCGAGCGGGGGATCCAGTCCAGTGCCCTGAGCTCGTCGATCATGGCCCCGCGGATGCGGGTGATCGCGTAGGTCTCGAACTTGATGGAGCGCCCGGGGTCGAACTTCTCGATCGCGTCGATCAGGCCGAACACACCCGAGGACACGAAGTCCGCCTGCTCCACGTTGGCCGGCAGCCCCACGCTCACCCGGCCCGCCACGTACTTGACCAGCGGCGAGTAGTGCAGGATCAGCTGCTCGCGCAGCCGTTCGTCGCCACTGGTCTTGTACGAACGCCACAGCTCGTCGAGCGCGGTCGGCGCGGTGGGGACGGTGGCGCCCTCCGTCACGGCCGGGGCCGCCGGAGCCGCGTTCCGGGGCCCGGAGGAGTGCTGTGGCATGCGTCGTCTTGAGCCGTTCTGCGGGGATACCTGCGGGGGCATGTGCGGGCGGAGTGTGGTTCTGTCGACAGAACCCTGTGAGCGTAGCGTGACTGTCGGGTCGCATTGTGCATGTGGACGGTGATCGGCTATGCGCAGATACGTTCCGCTGCCCGCACCGTGGTGTTACACGCCGGCACTTACCGGCTGATCACCACTGCCCGCGTGTCGGCCGGCGGAGCGGGACAACTGCCAGCGCTCGCCCACTCGTTCGACAAAGCCGAGGCAGCTCAGCTCCCGCAGCCGGGCGAGCGCCGCCGCCTCGCCCGTGCACGCCCGGCGTGCGATCTCCTCCGCGCCCAGGGCCCCCCACGCGGGCAACGCCTCCAACACCTGACCCGTCTCCGGCGCCAACAACTCCCTCGGCACCGCGGGGCACACCTCCTCTGGCGGCAGCTCACCCATGTCCCCCACCAGTTCGATGATCTCCGCGGCGTCGGACACCAGCACGGCAGCCTCCCTGATCAGCCGGTGGACGCCCGCGGACAGGCTCGACGTCACGGGGCCAGGCACGGCCATCAGGTGCCGCCCGAGCCGGCTGGCGTGCCGGGCCGTCACCAGCGAGCCGCTGCG
Source organism: Streptomyces sp. 8K308 (assembly GCF_004348315.1). Lineage (GTDB taxonomy): Bacteria > Actinomycetota > Actinomycetes > Streptomycetales > Streptomycetaceae > Streptomyces. Next base: position 3,899 of record NZ_SMKC01000085.1, read on the forward strand.
CCGCGCCGCCTCCACCACGACGGTGCCCCTGGTCAACGCGGCGATCACCCGGTTCCGCTGGACGAACCTGGCCCTGGTCGGATGCTCGCCGGGCGGCAGCTCGGCCACCAGGAGACCGCCGCCCGCGATCCGGTCCAGCAGCTCCCGGTGCGCCGCCGGATAGCCCACGTCGACCCCGCAGGCCAGGACCGCCACGGTCGGGCCGCCCACCGCAAGCGCGCCCCGGTGCGCCGCGCCGTCCACCCCGTAGGCCGCGCCGGAGACCACCGCCCAGCCGCGCTCGGCCAGCGCCCCGGCGAACTCTGTCGCCACATGCGCCCCGTAGTCCGTGCAGGCCCGGGAGCCGACCAGGGCCACCGAGCGCAGCGCCACGAACCGCAGCGAGCAGGGGCCGCGCACCCACAGCCCGACCGGCCGCGCCGGACCCAGGTCGTCAAGCTGGCGCGGCCACTCCCGATCCCCGGGACAGAGGAATCGGCCGCCGACCCCCGCGATCGCCGCCAGGTCCCGGCTCGGGTCGGCCCGCCTGGCGCGCAGCCGCAGCCCCGCCCAGCGGTCCCGGCTCGCGCCGGGCAGCCGGTCGCCGGCGCGGACCGCGCGCCAGATCTCCTCGGGTCCGAACTCCGAAAGCCAGCGGCCCATCAGCTCGTCCCCCGGCTCGGCGAGCCTGACCAGCGCCGCCCGCGCCAGCCGGCACTCGCCGCTGACCGACCCGGAGGCCCGACCGGCCGGCAGCGGCCCGGCCGCCGGGAGCGCGCCGCTCACGGGAGACTCCCCGCGACGCCGGCGCCGCGCCGCACACCGGTGCGTAGCTCGAGCGCCGCGTCCACGTCCTCGGCGGTGGGCCGGTCGTGGCCGGCCAGGTCGGCCACCGTCCACGCGACGCGGAGCACCCGGTCGAGGCCCCTGGCCGTCAGCAGCCCGCGGTCCATGTCCTGCTCGGCGCGGTCGAGGGCGCCCGGCGGCGGCGCCCAGCGGGACCTCAGCTCGTGTCCCGGCACCTCGCCGTTGGCCGACCAGGGGGCGCCGCCGTACCGGGCGGCGGCCCGCTCCCTGGCGGCAAGCACCCGCTCCGCCACCACCGCCGTGGACTCGCCGCCGCCACCCGAGGCGACCAGCTCGGCCCGGCTCACCGGCTCCACCAGGACCCGGAGATCGATGCGGTCGAGCAGCGGACCCGAGAGGCGCGCCCGGTAGCGCCGGACGGTGGCCGGCAGGCACTCGCACTCGCCGGCGGGCGAGCCGTGCCGACCGCACGGACAGGGATTGGCCGCCAGCACCAGCAGCACCCGGGCCGGCATCCGCATCGCCCCGGCAGCCCTCGCCACCACCACGTGGCCCGACTCGAGCGGCTGGCGCAGGGCGTCGAGCACCTGGTTGTTCATCTCGGCGGCCTCGTCGATGAAGAGCACCCCGTGGTGGGCGAGCGACATCGCCCCGGGCCGCGGCACCCCGGTGCCGCCGCCGACCAGGGAGGCCATGGAGGCCGAGTGGTGCGGCGCGCAGTACGGCGGCCGGTCGATCAGCGGGCGGCCGGCCGGCAGCGAGCCGCTCATCGAGTGCACCGCGGTGACCTCGAGCGACTCCTGGTGGGTCAGCGGGGGCAGCAGCCCGGGCAGCCGCTCCGCGAGCATCGTCTTGCCCGCCCCTGGCGGGCCCTTGAACAGCAGGTGGTGCCGCCCGGCGGCCGCCACCTCGAGCGCCCGGCGGGCCAGCCGCTGCCCCGAGACGTCGGCCAGGTCGGGCACGGCCTGGCCGCCGCCGGCCGCGCAGTAGAGACCGGCCGGCTGGGGATAGCCCCAGCCGGGGCCGAGCGCGGCGCGAGGCCTGCCGGGCTCGCCCGGCTGGCCGCCGGCGCTCGGCTCCTCGGGCACCGGCTCGTCGGCGAGCAGCGCGATCAACTGGCGCAGGCTGCGCACGCCGAGCACCGACACGTCGGGCACCAGGGACGCCTCGGCCGCCGCCTGCTCGGGGACCACCACCTGCCGGTAGCCGGCGTCCACCGCGGTCAGCACGGCGGGCAGCACCCCGCGCACCGGCCGCACCCGCCCGTCGAGCGCGAGCTCGCCGACCATCATCAGGTCCGCGATGGCCCGCGGGTCGATCCGCTCGGCGGCCGCGAGCACCGCGCAGGCGACCGCGAGGTCGAAGCCGCTGCCGCACTTCGGCACCGCGGCGGGGCTCAGCCCCACGGTCAGCTTCTTCTGCGGCCACTCGGCCCCCGAGTTGATCACCGCGGCGCGCACCCGGTCCCGGCTCTCGCTCAGCGACTTGTCGGCGAGGCCGACCAGGGAGAAGGCGGCGACGCCCGGCTCCAGATCGGCCTGGACCTCGACCACCACGCCCTCCACGCCCACCAGGGCCACCGCGCAGGTGCGGGCGACCGCCATCACGCCACCCCCCGCGCGTGCTGCACCAGCGGCGCACCGCGCCGCGGGAGCAGGACCCCGATCAGGTCGATCCGCACCCCGCCGGGCGGCGGGGCGTCGAAGCTGGCCAGCCACCGCTCGCTCAACCACCACTCGGCGAGCGCCCGCAGCCGGTCGGCCCGGCGCGGCGTCACGGCGGCCATCGGATGCTCGAACGGCGCGAGCCGCCCGATCCGGCGGGTCTTGACCTCGCACACCACCAACGTGCCGCCGTCGGCCGGCTCCCCGGCCACGATGTCGATCTCCCCGGCGCGGCAGCGCCAGTTGCGATCCAGCACCGTCAACCCGGAGTTCCGCAGCCGCCGCACGGCCACGTCCTCCCCGAAGCGCCCCAACGCACCTCGATGATTCACTTCGCATCACCTCCGTCACCGACTGTGAGTGAAGCGTGAGGCGAAAGTGGATCTTGGTGGAAAACCCGGGGATTGTGGATAACCTCGTCACTCGTCCGAGGGGTGCTCGCCGCGCGTCGTGCCCTGCTCGCCCGCTCCCGTGCTCTGTCGTCCCGGGCCCCGGCCGTCCCGTACACTTCTAGTGGCGGTCCGGGGTCCCGGATCGACCTCGCATGCCCCGCCACTTCGGCGCAGCGGCCCCGCTGCGGCGCTTCGGTGGCCGCGCACCTCGGTCCATGGAGCGGTCGGCGCCCCCCGGGCGTCATCCGGCGGTTTCCATGGCACAGCGCGCCGGGGCGTCAGGAGCGCCGGCCAGCCGGGCGGCGCGGACAACCGAGCATCAACCAAGGAGAACGGCCATGGCCGTCGTCACGATGCGGGAGCTGCTGGAGAGCGGCGTCCACTTCGGGCATCAGACCCGCCGCTGGAACCCGAAGATGAAGCGCTTCATCTTCACCGAGCGCAACGGCATCTACATCATCGACCTGCTCCAGTCGCTGTCGTACATCGACCGTGCCTACGAGTTCGTCAAGGAGACCGTCGCGCACGGCGGCACCGTGATGTTCGTGGGCACCAAGAAGCAGGCCCAGCAGGCGATCGCGGAGCAGGCCGCCCGCGTCGGCATGCCCTACGTCAACCAGCGCTGGCTCGGCGGCATGCTCACCAACTTCTCCACCGTCCACAAGCGGCTGCAGCGGCTCAAGGAGCTGGAGCAGATCGACTTCGAGGACGTGGCGGCCTCCGGTCTCACCAAGAAGGAGCTGCTGGTCCTCTCCCGCGAGAAGGCGAAGCTGGAGAAGACCCTCGGCGGCATCCGCGACATGCAGAAGGTGCCGAGCGCCGTCTGGATCGTGGACACCAAGAAGGAGCACATCGCCGTCGGCGAGGCCCGCAAGCTGAACATCCCGGTCGTCGCGATCCTCGACACCAACTGCGACCCCGACGAGGTCGACTACAAGATCCCAGGCAACGACGACGCGATCCGCTCGGTCACGCTGCTCACCCGCGTGATCGCCGACGCCGTCGCCGAGGGCCTGATCGCCCGCTCCGGCGCCGCGCAGGCCAAGGAAGGCGAGAAGCCGGCCGGCGAGCCGCTGCCCGAGTGGGAGCGCGAGCTGCTCGAGCGTTCCGAGGAGAAGCCCGCCGAGGAGCAGGTGGCCGCGCCCGCCGAGTCGACCGAGGCCACCGCCGAGCAGGGCTGAGGCGTACCGCACCACGGCATGACCGGGGCGCACGGCGGGCGGGGTGGCAGCTCCGTCCGCCGTCCCCTGCGTCTCGGCCCCGTGGGGCCAGCCAAGCGATCCGAACGACTTCCGGAAGAGAATCAGTAACGATGGCGAACTTCACCGCCGCCGACGTCAAGAAGCTCCGCGAGCTCAGCGGCGCCGGCATGATGGACTGCAAGAAGGCGCTCGACGAGGCCGAGGGCGACGTCGAAAAGGCCGTCGAGATCCTGCGCGTCAAGGGCCAGAAGGGCGTGGCCAAGCGGGAGAGCCGCACCGCGGAGAACGGCGCGGTCGTCGCGCTGATCGCCGAGGACAACGCGTCCGGCGTGCTGGTCGAGCTCAAGTGCGAGACGGACTTCGTCGCCAAGGGCGAGAAGTTCCAGGCCGTCGCCGAGGCGATCGCCAAGCACGTCTTCGACACCGCTCCGGCCGACCTGGCCGCCCTGCTCACCTCCGAGATCGAGCCGGGCAAGAGCGTCAAGGACTACGTGGACGAGGCCAACGCGAGCCTGGGCGAGAAGATCGTCCTCGACCGCTACGCCCGCTACGAGGGCGGCTTCATCGCCTCCTACCTGCACCGCACCAGCCCCGACCTGCCGCCGCAGGTGGGCGTGCTGGTCCAGCTGGAGAAGGAGGACGCCCAGACCGCCAAGGACGTGGCCCAGCACATCGCCGCCTTCGGCCCCCGCTTCCTCAGCCGTGAGGACGTGCCGGCCGACGTCGTCGAGAGCGAGCGCCGCATCGCCGAGGCGACGGCCCGCGAGGAGGGCAAGCCCGAGGGCGCCCTGCCGAAGATCGTGGAGGGCCGGGTCAACGGCTTCTTCAAGGAGAACGTGCTGCTTGACCAGGCGTTCGCCAAGGACAACAAGAAGACGGTGCAGAAGGTGCTGACCGAGGCCGGCGCCGTGCTGACCGCCTTCGCCCGGTTCCGCGTCGGCGCCTGAGGCGTCGACGCACAGGCCGTACGTCGCGCCGTCGGCGACGGAACGGACGCGCCCCGGCTATTGTCGGGCGGAAGGCCGTCCGGCCGCGACGCAAGCGGCCGGGGCGGCCGAAGTAGTGACGAGGAGGCCATTGCCGAACAGGGGATCGCGCGCATCCACTGGCAGTGGCCTCCTTGGTGTGTGCACGAGGAGAGTTCCATGAACCAGGACGACAAACCTCGCCGTTTCCTGCTCAAGCTGTCGGGAGAGGCGTTCGCGGGCGGCGGAGGGCTCGGGGTCGACCCAGACGTCGTGCACAAGATGGCCCGGGAGATCGCCGCCGTGGTCCGCGACGGCGCGCAGATCGCCGTCGTCATCGGCGGCGGCAACTTCTTCCGGGGCGCCGAGTTGCAGCAACGCGGCATGGACCGGGCACGCTCCGACTACATGGGCATGCTCGGCACGGTCATGAACTGCCTCGCGCTCCAGGATTTCCTGGAGAAGGAGGGCATCGACTCCCGGGTCCAGACGGCCATCACCATGGGGCAGGTCGCGGAGCCCTACATCCCCCTGCGCGCCGTGCGGCACCTGGAGAAGGGCCGCGTGGTCATCTTCGGCGCGGGCATGGGCATGCCCTACTTCTCCACGGACACCACGGCGGCCCAGCGGGCCCTGGAGATCCACGCCGAGGCGCTGTTGATGGGCAAGAACGGCGTGGACGGCGTCTACGACTCGGACCCGGCGAAGAACCCGGACGCCGTGAAGTTCGACGCGCTCGATTATGGCGAGGTGATCACCCGCGACCTCAGGGTGGCGGATTCCACGGCGATCACGCTGTGCCGGGACAACAAACTGCCCATCCTGGTCTTCGAGCTGCTCGCCGAGGGCAATATCGCCCGTGCGGTAAAGGGTGAGAAGATCGGCACACTCGTCAACAGCCAGGGCCGGCGGGCCTGACAGACACCCACATCGAACACATCGAACCAGGAGCACGTGGTGATCGAAGAAGCCCTCCTCGAGGCCGAGGAGAAGATGGAGAAGGCCGTCGTGGTCGCCAAGGAGGATCTGGCCGCGATTCGCACCGGCCGTGCGCACCCGGCGATGTTCAACAAGATTCTGGCCGACTACTACGGCACCAAGACCCCGATCAACCAGCTCGCGTCGTTCTCCGTCCCCGAGGCGCGGATGGCCGTGGTGACCCCGTTCGACAAGAGCGCGCTGCGCAATATCGAACAGGCCATCAGGGACTCGGACCTGGGCGTCAACCCGACCAACGACGGCCACATCATCCGCGTGGTGTTCCCCGAACTCACCGAGGAGCGGCGCCGGGAGTACATCAAGGTCGCCAAGGGCAAGGGCGAGGACGCCAAGATCGCGATCCGCGGCGTGCGTCGGAAGGCCAAGGAGACCATCGACAAGGCCGTCAAGGACGGCGAGGTCGGCGAGGACGAGGGCCGGCGCGGCGAGAAGGAGCTGGACGACACCACCGCCAAGTATGTGGCCCAGGTGGACGAGCTCCTCAAGCACAAGGAAGCGGAACTGCTCGAGGTCTGACCGGACGTGACTGAATCTTCCTGGGGGCGACCGTCCCGGGGGCAGCTACCGTCCCGGGGGCAGCAACCGTCCTGGGGACAGGGACCCCGCGCCGCCGGCTACGCGGGCCAGGCCGGGCGCGACGGCGGCACGGCGTCGCCCCCCGGCGTGGGCGGTGGCCCCGGGCCCGGCGCGAGCCCAGGCGTGCGCCCGCCCACGAAGCGCGGTGGGCGTGACCTGGGCGCCGCCGTGGGCGTCGGGCTCAGCCTCGGCGCGGTGATCCTGGTCTCCCTCTTCACCTACAAGCCCGCCTTCCTGGTCGTGATAGCGCTGGCCGTCGTGGTCGGGCTCTGGGAGCTCTCCTCGCGGCTGGCCGAGCGCAAGCTCATCCGGCTGCCGCTGCCGCCGCTCGCGGTGGGCGGCGCCGCCATGGTCGTGCTCGGCTACCTGCGGGGCGCCGACGGCGTGTGGCTCGCCATGGCGCTCACGGTCCTCGTCGCCCTGCTCTGGCGGATGACGGGACCGCCGGAGGACTACCTGCGGGACGTGACGGCCGCGGTCTTCGCCGCGTTCTACGTGCCGTTCCTGGCCAGCTTCGTGGCGCTGATGCTCGCCGCGGACGACGGCGTCGAGCGGGTGCTGACCTTCCTGATCCTCACCGTGGTCAGCGACACCGGCGCCTACGCCGTGGGCTACCGGCTCGGGCGCAGGAAGCTCGCCCCCAGGATCAGCCCGGGCAAGACCCGGGAGGGTCTGCTCGGGGCCGTGCTCTTCGCGATGGCGGCCGGCGCGGCGTGCACCGAGTTCCTGATCGACGACGGCGCCTGGTGGCAGGGCCTGGTGCTCGGCCTCGGCGTGGCCGTCAGCGCCACTCTGGGCGACCTGGGCGAGTCGATGATCAAGCGGGACCTGGGCATCAAGGACATGGGCCGGCTGCTGCCAGGACACGGCGGCATCATGGACCGGCTCGACTCGCTGCTGCCCACCGCGCCGGTGGTCTGGCTGCTGCTGCTCGCCTTCGTCGGCGCCGGCTGACCCCGGCCCCGGCGGGCCGCCGCGGCGGGCGGCGGAGCCGGGTGTCCGCGCCATCTGCGACACTGGCCTGACCATGCCTGCACCAGGAGAGCTCACCTTCGTCGCGCCGCGCGGGGCCACCAAGCCCCCGCGGCACCTCGCCGACCTCAGCCCCGACGAGCGGCGCGAGGCGGTCGTCGCGCTCGGCGAGAAGCCGTTCCGCGCCAAGCAGTTGTCCCGCCACTACTTCGGCCGGTTCGCGGACGACCCCGCCGCCTGGACGGACATCCCGGCCGCCGCCCGCGAGCGGCTCGCGGAGGCGCTGCTGCCCCGGCTGATGACCGTGGTGCGGCACGTCAGCTGCGACGACGGCGCCACCCGCAAGTCGCTGTGGCGGCTGCACGACGGCACCCTGGTCGAGTCGGTGCTGATGCGCTACCCCGACCGGGTCACCATGTGCGTCTCCTCACAGGCCGGCTGCGGGATGAACTGCCCGTTCTGCGCCACCGGGCAGGCGGGTCTCGACCGCAACCTGTCCACCGCCGAGATCGTGCACCAGATCGTGGACGGCATGCGGGCGCTGCGCGACGGCGAGGTGCCGGGCGGCCCGGCCCGGCTCTCCAACATCGTGTTCATGGGCATGGGCGAGCCGCTGGCCAACTACCGCCGGGTGGTGGGCGCCATCCGCCGGCTCACCGACCCGGGGCCGGACGGCGTCGGCCTCTCGCAGCGCGGCATCACCGTCTCCACCGTCGGCCTGGTGCCCGCCATGCGCAGGTTCGCCGAGGAGGGCCTGTCCTGCCGGCTCGCGGTCTCCCTGCACGCGCCGGACGACGAGCTGCGGGACACCCTGGTGCCGGTCAACACCCGCTGGAAGGTCCGCGAGGTGCTGGACGCGGCCTGGGAGTACGCCGAGCGCTCCGGCCGTCGCATCTCCATCGAGTACGCGCTGATCAGGGACATCAACGACCAGGCGTGGCGGGCCGACCTGCTCGGCCGGCTGCTCAGGGGCCGTGGCGCGCACGTCAACCTGATCCCGCTCAACCCGACCCCGGGATCCAAGTGGACGGCCTCCAGGCCCGAGGACGAGCGTGCCTTCGTGGCGGCGCTCGAGACCCACGGGGTGCCGGTCACCGTGCGGGACACCAGGGGCCAGGAGATCGACGGGGCGTGCGGCCAGCTGGCGGCGGCCGAGCGATAGTCGCGCCGGCTGCTGCTATCGTGGGCGGCCGACAATCACACATTCCGACAGGGGAGCGCTCGCAGCGCTGAGAGTGCGGCACCGGCCGCAGACCCTCGAACCTCGCCCAGGTCATGCTGGGTAGGAAGTTCGGAAGGCCTCTCGTGCGTGCGCGCCCGCCTGTCTCCAGTCGGCCAGGAAGGCCCGGAAAGGGCGGCACATGCACCACAGCCACCCGGGGCGCGCCACCGCGCGGCGCGCCGCCACACTCGCCACCGTCCTCGGGTTCGCCGCCCTGCTCACGGGCTGCGGGGGCGGCTCCGACGACGCCTCGGACCAGGGCGGCTCCGAGGGCTCGGGCGGCGACGAGGTCACCCTGGTCACCCACGACTCTTTCGAGATCCCGCAGGAGGTGCTCGACGCCTTCACGGCGGAGAGCGGCTACCGGGTGGAGGTGCTGCGCGGCGGCGACGCGGGCGTCGTCGTCAACCAGGCGGTGCTCTCCCGCGGCAACCCGCAGGGCGACGTGCTCTTCGGCGTCGACAACACGCTGCTCTCCCGCGCCCTGGACGCGGGCGTCTTCCTCCCGCACGAGGCCGCCGGGCTCGCCGAGGTGCCCGAGGAACTCCAGCTGGACGCCGGAGAGCACCGGGTCACCCCGGTCGACACCGGCGACATCTGCGTCAACTACGACCGCGGCTACTTCGCCGAGCACGACCTCACCCCGCCGGAGACCCTGGACGACCTGGCCGACCCCGCCTACCGCGACCTGCTGGTGGTCGAGAACGCCGCCACCTCGTCGCCCGGGCTCGGCTTCCTGCTGGCCACCGTCGACGCCTACGGCGAGGACGGCTGGCAGGAGTACTGGCAGCGGCTCGCGGACAACGGCGTCGAGGTGGTCGACGGCTGGGAGCAGGCGTACTACGAGCGCTTCTCCGGAGCCGGCGGCTCCTCGGGCGACCGGCCGCTCGTCGTCTCCTACGCCAGCAGCCCGCCCGCCGAGGTCGCCTTCGGCGGCGGCGAGGAACTGCCGGACGAGGCGCCCACCGGCGTGGCCACCGGCACCTGCTTCCGGCAGATCGAGTTCGCCGGGCTGCTCGACGGCGCCGCCAACCCCGAAGGCGGCCGGGCGTTGCTCGACTTCCTGCTGAGCGACGCCTTCCAGCGTGAGCTCCCGATGTCGATGTTCGTCAACCCGGTGCGCGAGGGCACCGAGCTGCCCGAGGTCTTCACCCGCTACGGCGCCACCGTGGCCGAGCCCTGGTCGGTGGAGCCCGCGACCATCGCCGAGCACCGCGAGGAATGGGTCGACGAGTGGACCTCGCTCGTCGTCCGATGAGGTTCGCCTGGTGACCCGCCACCTCGCCGTCCGGCTCGCGCTCCTCGCGCCCCCGCTGGCCTTCTTCGCGCTGTTCTTCGCCTACCCGGTGGCGGCCATCGTGGAGCGCGGGCTGCGCCCGGACGGCGCCTGGCGGCTCGGCGTGGTCGGCGAGGTGCTCACCGATCCCGACCTGGCCGGGGTGGTGTGGTTCACCTGCTGGCAGGCGGCGGCCTCCACCGCGCTCACCCTGGCGCTCGCGCTGCCCGGCGCCTACGTCTTCGCCCGCCTCGACTTCCCCGGGAAGCGGCTGCTGCACGCCGTGGTCGCGGTGCCCTTCGTGCTGCCCACCGTCGTCACCGGCGCCGCCTTCCTGGCGCTGCTCGGCCGGGGCGGGCTGCTCGACGAGCTGTGGGGCGTCCGCCTGGACAGCACCGCCTGGGCCATCCTGCTCGCCCACGTCTTCTTCAACTACGCCGTCGTGGTCCGCACCGTCGGCGGCCTGTGGGCCCAGCTCGACCCTCGGCAGGAGGAGGCGGCGCGGGTGCTGGGCGCCGGCCGGTTCGCCGCCTGGCGGCGCGTCACCCTGCCGGCCCTGGCACCCGCGCTTGCCGCCGCAGGACTGCTGGTGTTCCTGTTCACCTTCACCTCCTTCGGCGTCGTGCAGATCCTCGGCGGCCCCCGCTACGCCACCCTGGAGGTGGAGATCTACCGGCAGACCGCCCAACTGCTCGACCTGCCCACCGCCGCCGTGCTCACCCTGCTGCAGTTCGCCGCCGTCGCCGCGCTGCTCGCCACGCACGGCCGGCTGGCGCGCCGCCGAGAGGGCGCGCTGGCGCTGCGCGACCCGGCCACCACGGCGCGCCCGCCGCGCGGCCGGGCCCAGTGGGCGCTGCTCGGCGGCGTCTCGGCGGTGATCGCCGTGCTGATCCTGCTGCCGCTCGGCGTCCTGGTGGAGCGCTCGTTGGCCACCCCGGACGGCTACGGCCTCGGCAACTACCGGGCGTTGGCGGATACCGAGAGCGGCACGTTCGTCGCCGCGCCCTGGGAGGCGGTTGGCACCTCGCTGCGCTACGCGGCCGTGGCCACCGCGATCGCCCTGGTCGTCGGCGGACTGGCCGCCGTGGCGCTGACCCGGCGCGCCGGCCGGCTGCTGCGCGGCGTGGACGCGCTGCTGATGCTGCCGCTCGGCACCTCGGCGGTCACCGTGGGCTTCGGCTTCCTGATCGCGCTCGACGAGCCGCCGCTCGACCTGCGGTCCTCCTGGCTCCTCGTGCCGCTCGCCCAGGCGCTGGTCGGCACCCCGTTCGTGGTGCGGGTGCTGCTGCCCGTGCTGCGCTCCGTCGACGACCGGCTGCGGCAGGCCGCCGCCGTGCTCGGCGCCTCGCCCTGGCGGGCCTGGCGCGAGGTGGACCTGCCGCTGGTGCGGCGGGCGCTGCTGGTCGCCGCCGGTTTCGCCTTCGCCGTCTCGCTGGGCGAGTTCGGCGCCACCGTCTTCATCGCCCGCGCCGACGCGCCGACCCTGCCGGTGGCCGTGGCCCGGCTGCTCAGCCGCCCTGGGGAGCTCAACTACGGCCAGGCGATGGCCCTGAGCACCGTGCTGATGCTGGTGTGCGCGCTGACCCTGCTGGCCCTGGAGCGGCTGCGCCCCGCCCGCTCCGCCGAGATGCTGTGAGGCCCCCGATGGACCGTGTCGTGGCAGCGGAACCGGACGGCAGGACGGCCGCCCACGGCGCCGCCCTGCTCGAACTGGACGGCGTGACCGTCCGCTACCCGGGCCACACCGCCCTGCACGACGTCACCCTCGACGTCGCCGAGCACGAGACGGTCTGCGTGCTCGGCCCGAGCGGCAGCGGCAAGTCGACGCTGCTGCGCGCCGTCGCCGGCCTGACCGAGGTGGCCGCCGGCACGATCCGGCTCGCCGGACGCGACCAGGCCGGGGTGCCGGCGCACCGCAGGGGCGTGGGGCTGATGTTCCAGGACCACCAGCTCTTCCCGCAGCGCGACGTCGCAGGCAACGTAGCCTTCGGCCTGAGGATGCGGCGGGTGCCGCGGCCCGAGGCCGCGCGGCGGGTGGCCGAGCTGCTCGACCTGGTCGGGCTGCCCGGGGCAGGACCGCGATCCGTGGACGCGCTCTCCGGCGGCGAGCAGCAGCGGGTGGCGCTCGCCCGCGCGCTCGCGCCCCGGCCCGCGCTGCTGATGCTCGACGAGCCGCTCGGCCAGCTCGACCGCCATCTCCGGGAGCGCCTCGTCGTCGAACTGCGGGAGCTATTCCGCGAGTTGGGCACCACGGTGCTGGCGGTCACGCACGACCAGGGCGAGGCGTTCGCGCTGGCCGACCGGGTGGTGGTGATGCGGGACGGCCGTGTCGCGCAGGTCGGCAGCCCGGTCGAGGTCTGGAGCCGGCCGGCCGACGACTTCGTCGCCCGCTTCCTCGGCTTCCGCAACCTGGTCGACGCCACCGTCGCCGACGTCGTCGCCGACACCCCCTGGGGCCCGGTGCCGGTGCCCGCCGACACCGCCGACGGTGGGCACCGGCTGCTGGTGCGCCCCTCCGGCGTCCGGCTCGTCCCCGTCGAGGGCGCGCCGCGCGCCGTCGTGCGCGCCCGCACTTTCCGCGGCGACCACGTGCTGCTCCACCTGGCGCCGGAGCGCGGCCCAGCGCTGGAGGCGGCCTGCGCGCTGCGCGAGGCGCCGGCCGAGGGCGAGACGGTCGGCCTCGCCTTCGAACCGGCCGAGGTCGTGGTGTTGCCGGCCGCCGCCGAAGCGCGCTGAAGTCTCCGAAAGTTTCTGTCTGTACGCCCGGGACCCGGCGAAGTAAATTGTCGAACCGACTCTCAACTCCCCTGGGAAGGGCGCGATATGAGACGGTTCCTGGTCGTGCTGCTCGCCGTCGTCGGCCTCCTGGCCCCGACCGTGGGCTCGGCCGCGGCCACCGAGGGAGGGGACGGGCCGCCCGAGCAGTGGCGCAGCTACTGGGTGGACGCGTTCAACCCCGGCATCTACACCCCCGAGCAGGTCTCGACGCTGATCGACGACGCGCTCGCCGTCAACGCCAACGCGCTGATCGTGCAGACCGCCCGCCGCTACGACTGCTTCTGCAACCGGGCCGTCTACCCGCGCACCGACGCGGCCGTCGCCCCCGCGCCGTACGACCCGCTGGACGAGGTCATCGCCCAGGCCCACGCCGCCGGCCTCGAGGTGCACGCCTGGGTCAACGTCAACACCATGTGGAACAGCGCCACTCCGCCGAGCTCCCCAGAGCACGTCTTCAACCAGCATGGCCCCACCGCGCAGGGCGCCGACCGCTGGCTCAACCGCAAGGTGGACGGCACCGAACTCGTCGGCGCCAACGCCTACGTCGACCCGGGCCATCCGGACGCCGTGGCCTACATCGTCTCCGCGATCCAGAGCATCGTGCGCGAGTACGACGTGGACGGCATCAACCTCGACTACATCCGCTACCCGGACGGCAGCGCCCAGACCACTCACAGCGACTGGGGGTACAACGCCGTCTCGGTGGCGCGCTTCCAGCGGGCCACCGGCCGCACCGACGTGCCGGCGCCCGCCGACGAGCAGTGGAGCGACTGGCGCCGCGACCAGGTCACCAACCTGGTGCGCCGGATCTACCTCGGCATCTGGGAGGTCGACCCCACCGCCCGGCTCTCGATGGACGCCATCACCTACGGCTACGGGCCCCAGTCCGTGGGTGGTTGGGAGAGCACCCGCACCTACGCCGAGGTGTTGCAGGACTGGGCCGGCTGGCTCGACGAGGGGATCATGGACACCGTCGTCACCATGAACTACAAGCGGAACTGGAACGTCGACCAGGCGCGGATGTTCGCCGAGTGGTCGGAGTTCCTGGCCGACGCGCAGGGCGAGCGGCAGGCGGTCAACGGGCCCGCGCTCTATCTCAACTCCGTGGCGGACAGCGTCAGTCAGGTCCGCCAGGCGCTCGCCGAGACGCCGGCCGGCAACACCGCCGCCGGCTGGAGCGGTTACTCCTACGCCAACCCCAGTCTTGACGTGGCGACGGCCGGGGCCGCCGCCGAACGCCGCCGGCTCGCCGAGGCGTTGACCACCGGCGAGGACGCGCTGTTCGCCGAGCGCGCCGCCGTGCCCGAGATGGAGTGGAAGAGCCGGCCGACCGAGGGGCACGTCACGGGCGAGCTGACGCTGCGGGACGGCACCCCGCTGGACGGCGCCGAGGTCACCCTCACCCCGGTCGGCGGCCGGGGCGAGCCGGTCAGCGGGCGTGCCGACGGCACCGGCTGGTTCGGCTTCGCGCACCTGGACCCCGGGCGCTATGTGGCGCGGGTCGACCTGCCGGACGGGGTGGTGGGCGTCCCGCTCAGCACGGTGCGGGTGCGCCGGGGCGCGATCGCCGAGGCGCACTTCCCGCCCTTCGTCGCGCGCCCCTGACACGCACCGAGTCCGCGCGCCGCGCACCCGGGCCGACGGCCCGGTCCCGCTGCCTCCCCGGCGGGAACCGGGCCGTCGCATGCCGTCGGACAGGATCTAGCCGTCGGCCGGTAGGGCGATCAGCTGGGCGGACAGCCAGGTCAGCGGCACGAACACCACGAGCAGCACCGCGAGCCGCAGCAGCGCGGCCCGCCGCAGCATGCCGCGCGGCGCGCCGAGCCGCCGCAGCAGTGCCGTCGCCGGTCGGCGGGCCGCCCGCGCCTCGTCGGCCGCAGTGGCCACCGAGGCCAGCGAGCAGACCAGCACGATCCCGGTGCCCAGCACCCCAAGTGGCCCGAACTGCCGCAGTCCGTCGAGCGAGAGCGCCGCGAGCGACGCCGCCACCGCGGCGCACAGCGCGCCGAGCGGCCGGCCCACCCGCCGCGACTCCTCCTGCAGGCCGCGACCGGCGAGCAGCCGCACCGCCCGGGGGCGGCCGGCGGCCAGCAGCAGGCCGCACACGTGGACGAGGCCGGGCGCGGCCAGCACGATGCCGGACGCGATCAGCAGCCAACCGCCCACCACACCGGGGGCCACCCCGCCCAGCGTGCCGCCGATCGGCAGCCAACCGTCGGCGGCGGCCCGCGGGCGGTCGTCGCCCGCATAGGCGCTGAGCGCGATGCCGGCCGTGGTCAGCGCCGTGCCCCAGGGCAGCCCGGCGGGCAGCGGCACCGGGGGTTCGGCGCGCGCGGCGTCCGCGAGGTCGAGCGAGTCAGGCGCGGGCAGCGGCTGCGGCGCCCGGTTGGCCCCGGCCGGCGGGCGGCGCAGGGTGAGCGCGCTGCCGACGGCGGCCGCCAGTGGAACCAGGGCGAGCAGCGTGACCGCGGCGGCCAGCGGCAGCCGGCCGGCGGGCAGCACGTCGGCCGCCACGCCGTGGTAGGGCAGCACCTCGGAGATGTCGCCGCGCAGGTGGAGGAAGCAGAGCAGGCTCAGACCGCTCCCGAGCAGCCCGGCGAGCGCCGTGGACACGGCGGCCAGCACCGGCATCCGCCCCGGCCCCAGGCCCGCCACGTCGAGACCTGACCCCGGCCGGCCCGCCGGGTCGGCACGGGTCACCGCCATGGCCAGCTGCACGGTCGCGGCCAGCGGCACCGCGCACCAGGCGAGCCGCAGCAGCGCCGCCCGGCCGCCCGCGGGGTGGGCGACCGCGTAGGCCAGCGCGCTCAGCAGCAGGAAGCCGACGCCGCCGGCGGCGCACGTGACCAGCAGCCGGCGGCACAGCACCGCCGGGTGGGCGCCCCGGGTTAGACGGAGACTGAGCATGCCGCTTCGGCGGGCACGCCGGAGGCGCGGCCGTCCACGAGGGTGAGCGTGCGGTCGGCGAGCGTGGCGACCTCCGCGTCATGGGTGGCGAGCACGACGGTGATGCCGTGCGAGCGCCCCGCGGTGGTCAGGGTGCGCAGCACCTGCGCCCGGTCCGCCTGGTGGAGCGGGGCGGTGGGCTCGTCCGCGAACAGCACGTCGGGCTGGTGCACCAGGGCGCGGGCCAGTGCGATCCGCTGCCGCTGGGCCTGGAGCAGCGCGTAGGGGCGCTTGCCGGCGCACTCGCCGACGTCGAGCCGGTCCAGCCACTCGAGCGCCGTGTGGCGCGCCTTGCGCTGGCCGATGCCGGCGAGCAGCAGCGGCAGCGCCGCGTTCTCCCAGGCGGTGAGCTCGTCGACGAGCTGGTGGGTCGGGCCGATCCAGCCGAAGCGGTCGCGGCGCAGCCGCTCCCGGCTCGCGGGGGAGAGGGTGTGCACCGGCACGCTGTTGAACCACACCTCCCCGTTGTCCGGGGCCAGCTGCCCCGAGAGGCAGCCGAGCAGGGTGGACTTGCCGCAGCCGCGCGGCCCGGTGACGGCGAGGATCTCGCCTTGCCGGACACCGAGGGAGGCTCCGAGGAGCGCCGGCGAACCGTCGTACGCGTAGTGCAGTCCGCGCGCCCAGAGAATGTCGTTGTCGGGTGGGGCCATCGTCTCCGGCACCTCCGGTCGTATCGCCTTAACTCCCCCGACCGGGTGAACGAGCGGCCGGGGAATCCGTCACAGGCACCCCAGCACGCTGACACAGCCACGCGAAGCGACGGCCGGCGACTCGGCGGGCGGTCGGAAGAATCCTCCGGACGGTGGACAGGACCCGCCCGGCCGCCGGAAATTCTCCCTCGATATGCGATATGGGGCGGCGTTCTTTCGGGATCGACGCCCCTGGGGCGGTGGATCTGTGGTCTGTGGCGGTGTCGCCCGACCGCCTCATGGGCATAGGGTGGGGTGCCGCAGCCTGATGGACCGGGAAGCAGGAGGGTGTCGTGACCACCGAACCGAGCCGTTTGCGCAACTACATCAACGGGGAGTTCCGGGACGCCGCCGACGGGCGGACCGCGGAGGTGGTGGATCCCACCACCGGCGAGGTGTACACGACAGCGCCGCTCTCCGGGCTCGCGGACGTGGACGCGGCCATGGCCGCCGCCGAGGCCGCCTTCCCCGAGTGGCGCGACACCACGCCCGCCGCCCGCCAGCTGGCCCTGCTCAGGATCGCCGACGCCTTCGAGAAGCACGCCGACGAGCTGCTGGCCATCGAGTGTCGCGACACCGGCAAGCCGCTCGAGCTGACCCGGCAGGAGGAACTGCCGCCGATGCTCGAGCAGATCCGCTTCTTCGCCGGCGCGGCCCGCATGCTGGAGGGCAAGTCGGCCGGCGAGTACATGACCGGCATGACGTCCTTCGTGCGGCGCGAGCCGGTCGGCGTCTGCGCGCAGGTGGTGCCGTGGAACTACCCGGTGATGATGGCGGTCTGGAAGTTCGCGCCCGCGCTGGCCGCCGGCAACACGGTGGTGCTCAAGCCGTCGGACACCACGCCGGCCTCCGCCGTGTTCGTGGCCCGGCTGCTCGGCGAGATCCTCCCGCCCGGAGTGTTCAACGTGGTGTGCGGCGACCGGAACACCGGGCGGCTGATGGTCGAGCACCCCACCCCGGCGATGGTCTCCATCACGGGCTCGGTGCGGGCCGGCATGGAGGTGGCGGCCAGCGCGGCCAAGGACCTCAAGCGGGCCCACCTGGAGCTCGGCGGCAAGGCGCCCTGCCTGGTCTTCGAGGACGCGGACCTGCCGGCCGCCGTCGAGGGCATCCGCGACGCCGGCTTCTTCAACGCCGGCCAGGACTGCACGGCGGCCACCCGGGTCCTGGTGCACGAGTCCGTGCACGACGAGTTCGTGGCCGGCCTGGTCAAGGCGGCGGCCGAGGTGAAGACGGGCGACGTCGCCGACCCGGACTGCTTCTACGGGCCGCTCAACAACCCGGCCCACCTCGCCAAGGTCGCCGGCTACGTCAAGCGCCTGCCGGCGCACGCCTCGGTCGTCACCGGCGGCCACCAGGTCGGCGAGCGGGGCTTCTTCTACGCGCCGACGGTGATCACGGGCTGCCGGCAGGAGGACGAGATCATCCAGGAGGAGGTCTTCGGCCCGGTGATCACGGTGCAGAAGTTCTCCGACGACGCGGAGGCGATCTCCTTCGCCAACGACGTCGAGTACGGCCTGGCGTCCTCCGTCTGGACCAGGGACCACGGGCGCGCCATGCGGATGTCCAAGGCGCTGGAGTTCGGCTGCGTCTGGATCAACACGCACATCCCGCTGGTCGGCGAGATGCCGCACGGCGGCTTCAAGAAGTCCGGCTACGGCAAGGACCTCTCGGCGTACGGGCTCGAGGACTACACCCGCGTCAAACACGTCATGACGGCCCTCTGACGTATCGCTCGCGCTTGGCGTAGGCCACCGGGGCGCGGGCGCGCTCCGCGCGCTTGCGCTGGCGCGCGGCCCGTGCCGCGCCCACCCACCCTTGGCGGGTGGCCTCGCGCGGCGGGGGCGCGTGGCCCGGCGGCGGAGCCGCCGGAGGCCCGCGTACCGCGCGGAGCGCGGTGGCGGCCGGCGCCCCCACGTGCGCAGCGCGCCCAAAAGGGGTGGGCGGGCGAGGAAAACCGGCGCGAAGCGCCGGGCGCAGGCCCGGCCGCTCACCGCGCGCGGAGCGCGGGATAGGGC
>NZ_SMKC01000086.1 GCF_004348315.1 Streptomyces sp. 8K308
GGGGCGACGTGGGAGCGGGGGTCGGCGCGGGCACGCGCCCTGCGGCCGGGCGCTGGGACGAGGTGCGGACGATCAGCTCGGTGGGCATCACGCGGTGGAGCGCGTCGGGCGCGGACGCGGCGGCGGGGGCGCGGCCTGCGGCGCCCTCGATGGCGTCGATGAGCAGCTGGATCACGGTGGTGCCGATGCGGCCCGGCTTGAGCGAGAGGGTGGTGATGGGCGGCTCGGTGCTGGCGTAGACGCTGGACTCGCTGCAGCAGATGATCAGCAGGTCGTCGGGGACCCGCAGGCCGTAGCGGCGGGCGGCGGCCAGCAGGTCGGTGCCGTTGGGATCGAAGAGGCCGTAGACCGCGTCCGGCCGGTCGGCGCGGGCCAGCAGCCGGTCGGCGGCGACGGCGCCGGCGCAGGGGTCGTGCGCGGGGTACGCCTCGTAGACCGGGTCCTGGCCGTGGCGCTCGCACCAGTTGAGGTAGGCGGTGGTGGAGAGCCGCGTGTAGGTGTCGGTGCTGGTGCCGGTGAGCAGGCCGATCCGGCGGGCGCCGGCGGCGGCGAGGTGGTCGAGCAGGTCGGTGACGGCGGCCTCGTGGTCGTTGTCCACCCAGGCGGTGACGGGCAGGCTGCCGCCCGGCCGGCCGTCGGAGACCACCGGGATGCCCTGCCTGACCAGCTCGCTGACCACCGGGTCGTGGTCGGAGGGGTCGATGACGACGGTGCCGTCGAGCGCGACGTTGGACCAGACGTCGAAGTCGCGGTGCTGGGAGGCGGCGGGGAGGATGACCAGCGCGTAGCCCCTGGCCAGCGCGGCCGAGGTGGCGGCCCTGACCATCTCGGCGAAGTAGGCGAACTCGGTGAAGGTGAACGGTGCTTCGCCGTAGGTGGTGACCGTGAGCCCGATCAGCCCCGACTTCCCGGTGCGCAGGGTGCGGGCGGCGGCGGACGGCCGGTAGCCGAGGCGGTCGGCCACGGTGCGCACGTGGCGGCGGGTGACCTCGGGGAGCCGGCCCTTTCCGTTGAGCGCGTCGGAGACAGTCGTGATCGAGACACCGGCGGCCGCGGCGACCTCCCGGATGCCGGCCCGCCTGTTCGTCCGGCGACCGGAGGACCGGCTCACCTGATGCTTCGCTGCTGTCATGGCGACCTGATGTTAGGCCCGGGCCGGGGTGAGTGCCGCCGGTCGCAGTGAGCCGTGCGGCGGTACGTTTCCGCAAGATCGAAGGAGACTTGACCCTTCGTTAGCAAGGTTGAGCCGGCCGTGGATCAGCAGGTTCACGGGTGCAGGGGGCGCGTTCGCCGGCGCGAGCGGGGAATTCAACAGGCCCCGCATCACCCTCACGGGGAGGGCGCGCCAGGGCGCTCGCCAGGGGCGCGAAACCGTCGCTGAGCGCGCCTGGGCAGGCGGGATACGCCTTCGGGGCCCTCCGGGACCCTCCTCAAAAGAACCTCATAGGGTGGCCAGGGTGACGACCGCATCTTCTCAGGACCCCGCCACCTCCCCGCCCGCCGGTCCCCGGCTGCGCCCGGCGCTGGACGGCATCCCGGCCTACGTGCCGGGCCGCGCGGCCGGCCAGGGCTCGGTCTCGTTCAAACTGTCCTCGAACGAGAACCCGTACCCGCCGCTGCCCGGGGTGCTGGAGACCGCCGTGGCCGCGGCCGGCTCGTTCAACCGCTACCCGGACATGACGTGCTCGGCGCTGCTCGCCGAGCTGGGCGAGCGGTTCGACGTGCCGGTGACGCACCTGGCCACCGGCACCGGCTCGGTCGGGGTGGCCCAACAGTTGCTCCAGGCGACGGCCGGCCCCGGCGACGAGGTCGTCTACGCGTGGCGGTCGTTCGAGGCCTACCCGATCATCACCCAGATCTCGGGCGCGACGTCGGTCCGAGTCCCGCTGACGGCGGGGGAGGAGCACGACCTGGACGCGATGGCCGACGCGATCACCGAGCGGACCCGCCTCGTCTTCGTGTGCACGCCCAACAACCCCACGGGCACAGCGCTCTCCAGGGCGGCGCTGACACGCTTCCTCGACCGGGTGCCGAGCGGCGTGCTCGTGGTGCTCGACGAGGCCTACCGGGAGTTCGTGCGGGACCCGGCCGTGCCGGACGGGATCGAGCTGTATCGGGACCGGCCCAACGTGTGCGTGCTGCGGACCTTCTCCAAGGCGTACGGCCTCGCCGGGCTGCGGGTGGGCTTCGCGGTGGCGCACGAGCCGGTGGCGGCGGCGCTGCGGAAGACGGCCGTGCCGTTCGGGGTGAGCCAGATCGCGCAGGACGCGGCGATCGCGTCGCTGCGGAGCGAGGCGGCGCTGCTCGAGCGGGTGGACGCGCTGGTCGTCGAGCGGGAGCGGGTGACGGCCGAGCTGGCGGCGCAGGGATGGAAGGTGCCGCCGTCGCAGGCGAACTTCGTGTGGCTGCGGCTCGGCGAGGAAACGGCCGCGTTCGCGGCGGCCTGCGAGGGAGTGGGCATCACGGTGCGCCCGTTCCCGGGCGAGGGCGCCCGCGTCTCGATCGGCGAGCGGGCGGCGAACGACCTGCTGCTGCGCACGGCCGAGACCTTCCGCCGCGAGCGGCTGCCCGGCTGATTCCGGTTTGGGGTTTCCGGCTAGGGGAGACCCCCGGCCGCGGGGCAGCCGGTCGGGTGTTCCATAATGGGCTTGTGAATGTGAATACGTTCACAAGATAGCCCGTGCAGGCTCCGTACCCGGCCAGGCCCGCGCGGGAAGCCCATCGCGGAGGAGAAAGAACCGTGGATCTCGCTCTCGCACCAGAGACGCTGGCGCGGTGGCAGTTCGGCATCACCACCGTCTACCACTTCCTCTTCGTCCCCCTCACCATCTCCCTGGCCTCCCTCACCGCCGGCCTGCAGACCGCCTGGGTGCGCACCAGGAACGAGAAGTACCTCAGGGCCACCAAGTTCTGGGGCAAGCTCTTCCTGATCAACATCGCGATGGGCGTGGTCACCGGCATCGTGCAGGAGTTCCAGTTCGGCATGAACTGGTCGGACTACTCCCGCT
Organism: Streptomyces sp. 8K308; assembly: GCF_004348315.1. Classification (GTDB taxonomy): domain Bacteria; phylum Actinomycetota; class Actinomycetes; order Streptomycetales; family Streptomycetaceae; genus Streptomyces. The sequence goes on from NZ_SMKC01000086.1 coordinate 3,009, forward strand.
TCGTCGGCGACGTCTTCGGCGCACCGCTCGCCTTCGAGGCGCTGATCGCCTTCTTCTTCGAGTCCACCTTCATCGGCCTGTGGATCTTCGGCTGGGACAAGCTGCCGCCCAAGCTGCACCTGGCCACCATCTGGACCGTGGCCGTGGGCACCGTGATCTCCGCCTACTTCATCCTGGCCGCCAACTCCTGGATGCAACACCCGGTCGGCTACCGCATCAACGAGGAGTCGGGACGGGCCGAGCTCACCGACTTCTGGCACGTGCTGACCCAGAACACCGCGGTGGCCCAGTTCTTCCACACCATCACGGCCGCCTTCCTCACCGGCGGCGCGTTCATGGTCGGCATAGCCGCCTACCACCTGATACGCCACCGGCACACCGCCGTGATGCGCACCTCGCTGCGTGTGGGACTGATCACCATGGTGGTCGCCGGGCTGCTGACCGCCGTGTCGGGCGACCGGCTCGGCAAGATCATGTACGAGCAGCAGCCGATGAAGATGGCCTCGGCCGAGGCGCTGTGGGACACCGAGGCGCCGGCGCCGTTCTCGATCTTCGCCATCGGCGACGTGGACAGGGGCCACAACGTGGTGGCGTTCGAGGTGCCAGGGCTGCTCTCCTTCCTCGCCCACGACAACTTCTCCGACCCGGTGCCCGGCATCAACGACACCAACGAGGCGCTCCAGGAGCAGTACGGCCCCGGCGACTACCGGCCCAACATCCCGGTCGCCTACTGGAGCTTCCGCTGGATGATCGGCTTCGGCATGGCCTCCGCCTCGCTCGGCGCGGCCGGCCTCTGGCTCACCCGCCGCCGCCTCTGGCTTGACGAGAGCCTCCGCACCGGGGAGGACGAGCGGCCCAGGCTCGCACTGACCAGGAAGCGGGAACTGCCCCACCTGCTGACCCGCTGGTACTGGCGGCTCGCGGTGCTCACCATGCTCTTCCCGCTGATAGCCAACGCCTGGGGCTGGATCTTCACCGAGACAGGCCGCCAACCGTGGGCGGTCTACGGGCTGCTGAAGACGGAGGCGGCGGTCTCGCCCGGGGTCTCCCAGGCCGAGGTGCTCATATCGCTGCTGGTCTTCACCACCCTCTACGCGGTGCTCGCGGTGATCGAGGTGCGGCTGATGGTCAAGTACGCCAAGGCGGGGCCGCCCGAACTGACCGAGTCCGACCTCAATCCGCCCAGCAGGATCGGCGGGGACGATCCCGCCGCCGACCGCCCCATGGCGTTCTCGTACTGAGGAGTTGGCCCGATGAGTCTCCCCGAACTCTGGTTCGTCATCATCGCCGTGCTGTGGGTCGGCTACTTCTTCCTGGAGGGCTTCGACTTCGGCGTCGGCATTCTCACCGGCACCCTGGCCCGGAACCGGGCCGAGCGCCGGGTGCTGATCAACACCATAGGTCCGGTCTGGGACGGCAACGAGGTCTGGCTGATCTCGGCCGGCGGCGCCACGTTCGCCGCCTTCCCCGAGTGGTACGCCACCCTCTTCTCCGGCTTCTACCTGCCGCTGCTGGCCATCCTGGTCTGTTTGATCGTGCGCGGCGTGGCCTTCGAGTACCGGGCCAAGCGGCCCGAGGAGTCCTGGCAGCGCAACTGGGAGCGCGCGATCTTCGTGACCTCCCTGACGGTCGCCTTCCTCTGGGGCGTCGCCTTCGCCAACATCGTGCGCGGGGTGCCGATCGACGCCGACTTCGAGTACGTCGGCGGCCTCGTCGACCTGCTCAACCCCTACGCGCTGCTGGGCGGCGTGCTGACCGTGGTGCTCTTCACCTTCCACGGGGCCGTGTTCGCGGCGCTCAAGACCGTGGGCGAGATCAGGACCAGGGCGCGCCGCGCCGCCGGCGTCCTCGGCCTGGTCGCGGGCGCGCTGGCGGCCGCCTTCCTGCTGTGGACCCAGGCCGACAGCGGCAACGGCCGCAGCCTGGCGGCGCTGGCGGTCGTGGCGGCGGCGCTGGTCGCCGCGCTGCTGGCCAACGCGGTGGGCCGGGAGGGGTGGGCGTTCGTCTGCTCGGGCCTGGTCGTGGTGGCGGCGTTCACCATGCTCTTCCTCGCGCTCTTCCCGAACGTGATGCCCTCCTCGCTCGACGCGGGCTGGGGTCTCACCGTGGAGACCGCCGCGTCCGCCCCCTATACCCTGCGCATCATGACCTGGTGCGCGGTCCTGGCCACCCCGGTGGTGCTGGTCTACCAGGGCTGGACCTACTGGGTGTTCCGCAAGCGCATCGGCACCCAGCACATCGCGTCCTGAGAGCCATGAGAATCACGAGAGCCGTACGCCGATGAGACCGATCGACCCCCGCCTGCTGCGTCATGCCCGGGCCACCCGGAGCTTCCTGGTCGCCTCGGTGGCGCTCGGCCTGCTGGGCGCGCTGCTGGTGATCGGGCAGGCGCTGCTGATCGCCGGCATCGTCACCGACGCGTTCACCGAGGGGCTGTCCGTCGCCGAGCTGCGCACGCCCCTGCTGCTGCTCGCGGCGACGGCGCTCGGGCGCGCGCTGGTGAGCTATCTCACCGAGCTCGCCGCGCATCGGGCCAGCGCGGCGGTGAAGTCGGAGCTGCGGACCCGCCTGCTGGAGCACGCGGTGGCGCTCGGCCCCGGCTGGCTCGCGGGCCGCACCACGGGCGAGCTGACGACGCTGGCCACCCGGGGGATCGACGCGCTCGACGGCTACTTCGCCCGCTACCTGCCGCAGCTGGGGCTCGCGGTGGTGGTGCCGGTAGCGGTGCTGGCCAGGATCGTGACCGACGACTGGGTCTCGGCGGCCACCATCGCCGGGACGCTGCCGCTGATCCCGCTCTTCATGGTGTTGATCGGCTGGGCCACCCAGGCCCACATGGACCGGCAGTGGCGCCAGCTGACCCGGCTGTCCGGCCACTTCCTCGACGTGGTGGCCGGGCTCGGCACGCTGAAGGTCTTCGGCCGGGCCAAGGCGCAGGCCGAGAACATCCGCGCCATCACCGACGACTACCGGCGCGGCACGCTGCGCTCGCTGCGGATCGCGTTCCTGTCCTCGTTCGCGCTGGAGCTGTTGGCCACCATCTCGGTAGCGCTGGTCGCGGTGAGCATCGGCATGCGGCTGGTGCACGGCGAGCTCGACCTCTACACCGGGCTCGTTGTGCTGATCCTGGCGCCCGAGGCGTATCTGCCGCTGCGGCAGGTGGGCACCCAGTTCCACGCGGCGCAGGAGGGCCTTTCGGCGGCCGCCGAGGTCTTCGCGGTACTGGAGACCGAGCCGCCGGCGCGCGGCGGCGAGCCGGTGCCGGGGGAGGCGGCGACGGAGATAGCCGTGGCCGGCGTGACGGTGCGCTACCCGGGACGTGCGGGGGACGCGCTCGCCCGCACCAGCCTGGTGGTCTCCCCCGGTGAGACAGTGGCCCTGACCGGCCCCTCGGGCGGCGGCAAGTCCTCGCTGCTGGCGGCCGTGCTCGGGTTCGTGACGCCGGCGGAGGGACGGATCCTGGTCGGCGGCCGGGACCTGACCACGCTCGACCTTGCCGAGTGGCACCGGCGGATCGCCTGGGTGCCGCAGCAGCCGCGGCTGTTCGCGGGCACCATCGCGGAGAACGTGCGGCTGGCCCGGCCTGAGGCCGACGACGCGACGGTGGCGGCGGCGCTGCGGGACGCGGCGGCCGGCGACCTCGACCCGGGCCGGCGGCTCGGCGAGGGCGGGGCCGGGCTCTCGGCCGGGCAGCGGCAACGGGTCGCGCTGGCCCGCGCGTTCCTCGCCGACCGGCCGATCCTGCTGCTCGACGAGCCGACGGCGGCGCTGGACGGCGAGACGGAGGCTGCGGTCGTGGCCGCCGTGCGTCGCCTGACGGAGGGCCGTACGGTGCTCCTCGTCACCCACCGCGAGGCACTGCTGACCACGGCCGATCGAGTGTTTCACGTGGAACCAAGTGCCTGGCCGGCACCTTGGCCGAGGACGGCCGAGGATCGGCCTGAGACCGGCGGCACGGCCGCCGGGGACGGCCGACCGCCGCGGGTGCAGACCGGCGAGGCGTCCGGCGGGCCGGCGCTGCACGCGGCGAGTGACGCCGATCCGCTCGGCGCCGAAGCCGACGGACTCGCGGGCGACGAGGCCAACCACGACCCGCGCGCAGGCGCCGACGGCCACGTTGCCGTGGTCGAGCCGACACCGCTCGGCGCGACAGGAGGCCGCCAGGCCACCGGCACCGGCCACCTGCCCGCGCAGCGGGCGGGCCACGCCGGCCGGAGGGCCGGCGACGAGGCGGCGAGCGCGGACCCGGCGCCGGCGGGCCACACCGGCCGGGCGCCCGCGTTGGTCTGGGTGCGGGCCGCCGCGAGGCGGCAGGGGCGGCGGCTTGGGCTGGCGACGTTGCTCGGCGCGCTCGCGTTGGGGAGCGCCGTCGGGTTGATGGCCACGTCGGGCTGGCTGATCTCCCGCGCCTGGGAGCAGCCGCCGGTGCTCTATCTGATGATCGCCGTCACCGCCACCCGCGCCTTCGGCATCGGGCGGGCGGTCTTCCGGTACGCCGAGCGGCTGCTCAGCCACGACGCGGTGCTGCGGATCCTCGCCGAGCTGCGGGTGACCGTCTACCGGCGGCTCGAACGGCTCGCGCCCGCCGGGCTCGGCCGGGCCAGGCGCGGCGACCTGCTCTCCCGGCTGGTCGCCGACGTTGACGCCCTCCAGGACTACTTCCTGCGCTGGCTGCTGCCGGTCGCCGCCGCCGTCACCGTCGGCCTCGGCGCCGTCGCGTTCACCGGCTGGCTCTCGCCCACGGCTGGCGTCGCCCTGGCCGTCGGGCTGCTGGCCGCCGGTCTTGGCGTCACCGCCCTGTCCGCCGCTCTCGCCCGTCGCACCGAGCGGCGGCTTGCGCCGGCCAGGGGCGAGCTCGCCAGCCACACCGTCGACCTGCTCACCGGCGCCGCCGAGCTGACCGTGGCCGGCGCGCTGCCCGCCCGCCAAGCCGCGCTGCGCGCCGCCGACCGCGAGCTCACCGGCCTCGCCGCCCGCTCCGCCGCCGTCACCGCGCTGGGTGCCGGGCTCACCACCCTGATCACCGGCCTGACCGTCACCGCGGCCGCCGCGCTTGCCGTGCCCACCGTGACGGACGGCGTCTGGCTGGCCTCCGCCGTCCTGGTCCCGCTGGCCGCCTTCGAGGCCGTCGCGGGCCTGCCAGCCGCCGCCCAGCAGCGGCAGCGGGCCCAGCGGGCCGCCGAGCGGATCCGCGAGATCACCGAGGCAGCGGTCCCGGTGCGGGAGCCGACCGAGCCCGCGCCGACGCCGCAGGACCCCTTCCCGCTGCGGCTGCGCGGGCTGACCGCCCACCACCCGGGCGCCACGGAACCGGCGCTGCGCGGCGTCGACCTGGAGCTGACGCCCGGGCGGCGGACAGCCGTCGTCGGCCCCTCGGGCGCCGGCAAGACCACCCTCGCCCACTGCCTGCTGCGCTTCCTCGACCCGACCTCCGGCGCCTACACCCTCGGCCCGGCCGACGCCACGGCGCTGGCCGGGGACGACGTCCGCCGGCTGGTCGGCCTGTGCGCCCAGGACGCGCACATCTTCGACAGCACCCTGCGGGAGAACCTGCGTCTGGCCCGACCCGACGCGGACGACCGCGCGCTACGGGACGCGCTCGCCGCCGCCCGGCTGCTCGACTGGGTCGACGCCGAGCTCCCGGACGGCCTCGACACCCTGGTGGGCGAGTTCGGCGCCCGGCTCTCCGGCGGCCAGCGGCAGCGCCTCGCGCTAGCCAGGGCGCTGCTCGCCGACTTCCCCGTGCTGGTGCTCGACGAGCCGGCGGAGCACCTGGACCTACCCACCGCCGACGCGCTCACCGCCGACCTGCTCGCGGCCACCGAGGGCCGCACCACCGTCCTCATCACCCACCGCCTCGCCGGCCTTGACGGCGTGGACGAGGTGCTGGTGCTGGACGGCGGCCGGGTCGTCCAGCGCGGTCCGCACGCCGAGCTCGCGGCGGCCGACGGCCCGTTCCGCCGGATGCTGGAGCGCGAGTCGGCCGCCCGACCAGGCCGGACGACCTCCCGACCAGGCCCTACGGACGCCCGGAACACGAGTTTCGCCCTGGTTCAGGAGTAACTATCCTCGCCTCATGCGGGAGCTACCTCGCCTGCTGCGGGCCCTGGAGGCCATCGGCGGCGACATCGCGCCCCAGGCCGTGCCGGAGCGGATCGTGCGGGCGGCGGCCGATCTCGTGGACGCCCGCTACGCCGCCCTGGCCGTCCTCGACGAGGGTGGCGACGCCATCGGCCGCCTCGTCACGCACGGCGCGACCGCGCCCGACGACCCGGCCGGTCGCCCGGAACCGCTGGTCGACGCCCTGCTGAACGGCGGTCCGCCCCCGCCGCTCTCCGTCCCCGTGCCGGTGCACGGCGCCACCTACGGGCTGCTCCAGGTGGCCGGCAAGCGCGGCGCCCCGGCCGACGGCTTCACCGCCGAGGACCTACAGCTGCTGCGCGCGCTGACCACCGAGGCGGGCGCGGCCATCGGCAACGCCCGGCTCCACGAGGCCGTCCGGCAGCAGGCCCGCTGGATGGACGGCAGCCTCGAACTCACCACCTCGCTGCTCTCCGCCGACGAGGACAACGCGCTGGCCGTCGTCGCCGAACAGGCCCTGCGGCTGGCCGGGGCCGCGACCAGCGTCGTCCTCGAACCGGCGGCCGGCGGCTCGGGCGACCTGGCGGTGGTGGCCGCAAGCGGCCAGGGCTCGGGCGGCCTGATCGGCACCCTCGTCCCAGCCGACGGGCCGGCGCCACGGCGGGTGCTGGCCGGCGAGCCCGTCGTCCTCGACGAGCCGGAACCCGCCGAACTCCCGCTGATCGCCGCCCTCGCCGACCGGCAGGGGCCCGCCATGCTGCTACCCCTCGCCAGCGACGGCACCACGCTCGGCGCGCTGGTCCTCTCCCGCGCGCCCGGCTCCCCCGCCTACACCGTGCCGGAGCGCGCCCTGGCCACCCAGTTCGCCCAGCAGGCCGCGATCGCTCTCCTGCTGGCGCGGGCGCGCCGGGACCGCGAGCAGCTGGCCGTCCTTGAGGACCGCGACCGGATCGCACGCGACCTGCACGACCTCGTCATCCAGCGGCTCTTCGCGGTCGGCATGGGCCTGGAGGGCGCCCGGCGGGCCGGTGACCGCGACGAGGTGGCCCGGCGCATCGACCGTGCCACCGACGAACTCGACGCCACCGTCCAGGAGATCCGCACCACGATCTTCGCCCTCCAGCAGCCCCCGGAGGAGGCCCCGGCGGCGCTGCGCACCCGCGTGCTGCGCGAGACCGGCACGGCCGCCGCCTCCCTCGGCTTCCCACCGTCCGTCACCTTCACAGGCCCCGTCGATGCGCTCGTCCCCGAGGAGACGGCGCGCCACCTGATCGCGGCGCTGCGCGAGGCGCTGTCGAACGTCGCACGGCACGCCGGAGCCGGCCGCGTCGACGTCGTGGTGGACGCCACGGCCCGGCTGCCGGACGGGCGGGACGCGGTGCGGCTGACCGTCGCCGACGACGGCACGGGACTGCCGGCCGGGCGCCGCCGCAGCAGCGGGCTGCGCAACCTGACCCGCCGAGCCGAGTCCCTCGGCGGTTCGGCCACCCTCGGCCCGGGACTTGACGGAGCCGGCACCTCGGTGACGTGGCAGGCCCCGCGGTGAGGCGGGAGGCGATACGGTCAGCGCCATGGCAGGACGAACAGTGGTGATCAGCGGGGGCGGCACAGGAATCGGCCTCGCGACGGCGCGCGCCTTCGCGCGGGACGGCGACACGACGGTACTGATCGGCCGTCGTCGGGAGGTCCTCGACCGGGCGGCGGCCGAGCTGCCGGACGCGGTCCCGCTGTCGGCCGACCTGACCGAGCCGGCGGAGGTGGCACGGCTCGCCGCCGAGATCGGTGACCGCTTCGGCACGGTGGACGTGCTGGTGCACAACGCCGGAGGCAACGGAAACCTCGAACCAGGACCGCCGGACGGCACGGAGCCGCTGGCCGCGACGGCGCACCAGTGGACGGTGAACTTCCGCATCAACACGCTGACGGCGGTGCTGCTCACCGAGGCGCTCAAGGACCGGCTCGCCTCGCCCGGCGGCCGGCTGCTCTTCCTCAGCTCCATCGCCGCCCACCGGGGCTCGGGCTCCAGCGGCTACGGCGCGAGCAAGGCGGCGCTCCACCCGTACGCGTTCGCGCTGGCCAGGGAACTCGGCCCGCGCGGGGTGACGGTCAACGTGGTGGCGCCGGGCTTCATCGACGACACCGAGTTCTTCGGGCCGAGCATCGCCGAGGAGCGGCGCCGGGCGCTGATCGCCGAGACGGCCAACGGCCGGGCCGGCGAGCCGGGGGACGTGGCGGAGACGCTGCACTGGCTCGCCTCGCACGCGGCGGGCCACGTCACGGCGCAGGTCGTCGCGGTCAACGGCGGTGCGGAGCGCGGCCGCTAGGGCCGAACCGGGTCCTCCCCCGCCCTCCCGGGTGCGCCCAACCGCTCTCCGCCGGTGCGGCCGCCGCCGGCCCACCCACGAAACGGACAGCCGACGCGCCGGCCGCCACGGACGCCTCAACCGGCGAGGACTCATCGGACGAGGCGGACTGCTCGGACGGCCTGAACTCCCCGACCGACGGGGACTCGCCGGGCGAGGCGGACCGGCCACTCGGCACGGACCCATCGCCCGGTAGGGACTCCACGGCCGGGACGGCCCCCTCAGCCGGCGCGGACTCTGCCGCCGACCTGGACGCCCCGACCGATGCGGACTGGCCGGGCGAAGCGGACCGGCCGCTCACCGGCGCGGACTCACCGGCCGATGGGAACTCGGCCCGAGGCGACTCACCGACCGCGACGGGCTGCTCGGCCGCGGCAGTACCCCCGCCCGTGGCGGATGCGCTGACCGGCTCGCCGGGCGCAGAGGGCTTGGCGTCCGGTGTGGGGTCCTTCGTCCGGGCCGGTTCGCCGGCAGGCGAGGAACCGCGGGTGAGGTGGACGACCGTGCCGAGGAGGGCCCCGGCGCACGTGCCGACGGCCAGTGAGAGCAGCGGCGCGGGGGAGACGGGGATGGTCGGGGCGCGCGCCGGCATCAGCTCGGTCAGTTCGGCGGCCGTCTCCGGCTCCGCCTCGGCGGCGTAGCCGATCAGCGCACGCGCCACCGCGTTGGCGGCCCTGGCCGCCGCCTCGGCGCCCGGCGCGCGCCCGGTGATTTCGATCACCGGCGCGTCGGGCGACGTCGCCGCCCACACCCGGCCGCGCAAGTCGGCCACCGAGCCGCCCGCCTCCTCTCGGGCTGCGTCCAGCACCGCCTCGCTTTTCACCATCCGCCCGTACGACTGGGCGAAGCCCACCGCGACCGCCGGATCGACCTCCCCCACCGCCCGCACCACGACGTAGCCGCTGGCCGCGTACTCCCGTTCGGTCAGCAGCGTGTACCCCCCGCCGAGCAGCGCCCCGAGCAGCACGCAGCACGCGAACGGCCACCAGCGGGCCAGGATCCGTCGCATCACCGTCGCACCTCCTCGTAGACCGTCATCAGCCGCGCCACGGCCCGGTCGATGTCGTAGCGCCGCACCGCCTCGGGCACGGGCAGCCGCCGCACGCCGAGCGCGAGCTCGGCACGGAGCGCCCTGGCCAGGTCGGGAACGGTCGCCTCCACGCGCCGCGCCCCCGGCGCCTCCTGGCGCGGCAGTTCGTCGACCGCCGGGCAGGCCGCGTGCAGCACCGGCAGCCCGGCGGCCAGCGCCTCAAGCACCGCGAGGCCGAACGTCTCTTCCGTGGACGGCGACACGAACAGGTCGAAGGCCGACAGCAGCCCCGGCATGTCGGGCCACTCGCCGACCAGCGCCACCCGCCCCGTCATCCCGAGCCGCGCCGTCAGCCGGCGCAGCCCCGCCCGCTCGGGGCCGGCGCCGGCCAGCACCAGCCAGACGTGCCCCGGCAGCTCAGCGACGGCCCGCAGCAGCACGTCGAAGCCCTTGTCCGGCACCAGACGGCCGACCCCGCCCACCACCACGGCGCCCTCCGGCAGCCCGAGCCTGGCCCGGACGGCCGCCCGCGCCTCCTCGTCGAAGGCGAAGGTGGCCGGCTCGATGCCGTTGGGCACCACGTGGATCCGGTTCGTCGGCACGCCCCAGTCGCGCAGCCGGCCGGCGACGGTGCCGGAGACCGCGACCGTGGCCACGCCGAGCCGCTCGCTGGCCAGGTAGAGCGCGCGGGTGGCGGCCGTCAGCGGCCGGCCCTCCATGCGGTGGGCGCCGAGCGAGTGCTCGGTGGCGACCACGGTCCGCACGCCGGCCAGCCGAGCGGCGAGCCGGCCGTAGACGCAGGCCCGGTAGAGGTGGGTGTGCACCAGGTCGTAGTGGCCGCTCCTGATGAGCCGCACCAGCCTGGGCAGCGCCCCGACGTCGCGGTTACCGCGCATGCCGAGGTCGGTGACGGCCACGCCGTCGGCCCGCAGTTCGGCGGCGACCGGGCCGGCGTTGGTGAGCGTGACCACGTCGCAGGCGAGCGGCAGCCGCCACAGCAGCGACCGCAGCTGGCGCTCGGCGCCGCCGACGCCGAGCCCGGTGATGACGTGCAGCGCGCGTTTCAACGGGCCACCGCTCCGGCCGGCGGTGCCTCAAGCCGGACGCCGCGGCGGCGCAACGGGTGCAGCCGCCGCTTCAGCCGCATCCGCAGCGGCCCGTCGGACTCGCCCATGTGGATCCTGGGGAGGGCGTAACGGCCGGTCAGCGAGCCGGGCTTGACGGCGCAGGCGTAGGAGTAGCCGGCGGCCCGCACGGCGTCGGCGACGCGGGTGTCCACGGCGCCGTAGGGGTAGCAGAAGCCGGCGACCGAGCGGCCTGTGATCTCGCGCAGCAGGTCGCGGCTGTGGGTGATCTCGCGTTCGAGCGCCGCGTCGTCGAGGCTGGTCAGCTCGAGGTGGCGCAGGCCGTGCGAGCCGATCTCCATGCCGGCGGCCGCGGCGGCCCTGATGCCGTCGGCATTGAGCAGCCGCTTGCGCGGGCCGTCCGCGTCCCAGGCGTTGCTGCCGTGCAGCCGGCCGGGGAGCGCGAAGACGGTGGCGGTGCAGCCGTGGCCGCGCAGCAGCGGGACGGCGTAGTCGAGGAAGTCCTTGTAGCCGTCGTCGAAGGTGAGCCCGACCAGGCGCTCGGCGCGGCCGACCTCGTGCGCGCGCAGCAGCTCGCTCACCGACACGCCGCGCAGCCCGCGGCGGCGCAGCCAGGCCAACTGCTGGTACAGGCGGTCCGGGGTGACGGTGATGCGGTACGGGTCGGGGCTGGTGTAGGCCACGGAGTGGTACATGAACAGCCACAGCGGCGCGGGGGCATTGGCGTCATGGGCCATGGGTGAGGTGCCTCCTGGTGAGAGCGGACGGGAGACGGGTGGGTCGGGGGAGTCGGGTGAGCAGCTCGCGGGCCTCGGGCACGCGCAGCGCGTGCGCGGCGATGGCGAAGACGGCGGGCAGGATGAGGGCGCCGACGGCGAGCGTGGCGGGCGTGGGCAGCGTCGGCGCCGCGTCGGCGGCCGACCAGCCGGCGGCGGTGGCGGCGGCCGCGGACAGCGTGAGGCGGCCGACGCGGCCGAGTACGCGGCGCGGGTCGACGGGGATGGTGCGGGCCGCGAGCCCGCGCAGCAGCAGCGACGCGGTGACGGTGATGCCGGCGGCGTTGGCGGCGGCGATGCCGGCGGCGCCCCAGTGGGGGGTGGCGGCCAAGCCGCCGACCACGGTGACCAGCAGGCCGGCGGCCATCGCGGCGAACGGGAACCAGGCGGGTCTCGCGGCCGAGAAGAACGGCCTGACCAGCGCGCCGACGAGGGTGTGACCGAGCAGACCGACGGCGTACACCCGCATCACGGCGGCGGTGGCCGCGGTGTCCTGGGCGTCGAACGCGCCACGCTGGAAGAGGAGTTCGATGATCCGCGGGGCGTAGGCGACGACATAGGCCGCGCCGAGCAGCACGACGACGGCGGCCGCCACGAGGTCGCGCTCGACGCGCAGCCTGGCCGCCGCCAGATCCCCACGGGCGACGGCGCCGGCGACCATGGGGAGGGTGACGGTGCAGATCATCATGGCCAGCACCATCGGCAGTTGGGCCACCTTCTGCGCGTAGTTGAGCCAGGAGATGGCCCCGGACGGCAACGACGAGGCGAGAAACCGCTCGACCAGCACCTGTGCCTGCCGGCTCAACGCGAACAACACCACCGGCACCACGAGACGCCCTGGCGGCCTGAGCGCCTCGAAGGTTCCTCCGGTGGGTGCCACGGAGGCACGTCGGGAGGCGCCCACGGCCCTACCGGCCGCCGCGGAACGCCCGGCCGCCGGCCGGCGGAGCCGACCAGGCGGCGCCGGCGGCCGAGCCGGCCAGTCCGCCGCGGGCCCTGCCGCCGAATCCCCCGGCACGCGCGAGCCGTCTCGGCGGGCGAGCTCCGCAGACGGGACGACCTCGGCCGCGGCACAGTCGAAGGACGCGGGGGCGGCGGTGCCGCCCGCCTTCTGACCGGGCGCCGGCAGGCGCAGGCGGTGGAGGAAGAAGGGGAGTTGGAGGAGGACCATCAGGAGGCCGCCGAGGGCGACGCCGGTGGCGGCGGCGCGGATGCCCCAGGCGGTGTGGAGGAGGAGGGCCGTCGTGACGATGCCGACGTTGTAGGCGACGTAGATCGCCGCCGGCGGCAGGAAGTCGCGGTGGGCGCGGAGCGCGGCGCTGAGATATCCGGCCAATCCGAAGGTGAGGATCGTCACGGCCGTCAGCCGGGTGCAGTCGACCGCGAGGTCAGGGTCGGCGAGGCCGGGTGCCAGGAGCCCGACGAGCAGGGGCGCGCCCGCCGCCAGCGCGGCGCTCGCGGCGGCGAGGACAAGCAGCAGCCTCGGCAGCGTGGCCGCGACCAGGGCCCGCGGCGATCGTCGGCCGCCGTTGGCCAGCGCCAGGCTGAAGGCCGGCACCAGGACCAGCGCCATCGCCTCCTCGATCAGCAGCGTGGCGGCGAACTCCGGCAGGGTCCAGGCGACCAGGAACGCGTCCGTCGCGCCGCCGGCCCCGTACAGCGTCGCGATGATCTGGTCCCGCAGCAGCCCGCACAGCGCGCCGGCCACGGTCAGCGCCGCGGTGAGGCCTGCGGCCCGGGCCACGAAACGTTCGCTCACGTCGGCCCCCACTCCTCAACGGCCGCCAGCGCCCACCACGCCGTGAGGCCGAGGGCGACGGCGGTCAGCACGGTGGTGGGGCCGCCGATGTCGGCGTACAGGAAGTTGACGAGCTGCCAGACCAGCAGCCCGACGGCGACCAGGCCGGGCGCCCGCGCCCCGCCGCCGGCCCGCCGCAGCCGTCGCAGGGCGAGCACCAGCAGCGCCGCCCAGCAGCCGACGACCGTCGCCGCGCCGAACAGTCCGAGTTCGCTGAGCAGCAGCAGGTACATGTTGTGCGGGGACAGTAGCTCCTGGCGCTGGAACGCCGCGCCGGCGCCGCCGATGTCGCTGCCGGCGGAGAGCGCGAGCGGCGCGTAGCTGTCGCGGTGCTCGGCGAAGCCGCGCGGTCCCGTGCCGGTCCACGGGTGGTCCTGCCACATGCCGAGCGCCGCCTGCCACATGGCGTACCGGTCGACGACCGACTGGTCGGGGGTGCCGGTGACGTCGCCGATGCTGCTGAGCCGGTCGGCGACCATGCCGGAGCCGAGCGCGGCCCCGCCCACCAGCAGCACGCCGGCGCCAAGCAGCGCGAGCATCGTGCGGCGGGCGCGCCGGCCCGAGGAGAACGCGGCGAGCAGCACCACGGTGAGCACGGCGGCGCCGCTGGCCAGCCAGGCGCCCCGGCTGAACGAGACGGCGAGCGGGAGGGCGAGCAGCGCGGCGCAGCCGAGCGTGACCGGCCGCCACCAGCGTGGGGCGCGGCGGGGGGCGGCGAGGCCGAGGCAGAGGGCGGTGACCAGGCCGTGGGAGACGGTGGCGGCCATGCCCATGATGTGGAGCGGGCCGTAGGTGCCGACGGCGCGCACGTTCTGGCCCATGTAGGAGGCGCCGGCGCCGGTGGCGTACTGCCAGCAGCCGACCGCGCCCTGGGCCAGCGCGAGCAGCAGAAGCGCGCCGGCGACCAGCCGGAAGTCCCGGGCGTCGCGCAGCAGCAGCACCAGGCAGAGCGGCACCACCACGAAGGTCTGGAGGAGGCGGAGCAGGCCGGGCAGGGCGGCGACGGGGTCGGCCGCGGTGACGGTCGCGACGGCGAAGGCGAGGACCGGGGCGCCGAGCACGAGCGCGGCGCGCCGCGACAGCGGCGGCCGCCGGCCGGTGGCCAGCAGCACGGCGCAGCAGCAGGCGAGCGCCACCGAGGCCAGGTCGGCCGGCGTGGCGGTGTAGCCGGCCAGGCCGAGGCCACCGACGGGCACGGCGAGCAGCAGCACGGTGGCGAGCAGCGGCAGCAGCCGCCAGCGGCCGGCCGCCGCCGCGCGCGAGACCTGCGTCGCCGGCAGGGCGGGGACGAACGTGGGGACGAGCCTGGGGACGCGGTGCGCGAGCGCGGTGATCCTGGGCATCAGCTGCCTCCTCGGCGCAGGCAGGCGGCGGCGGTCCGCAGCATGATGCGGACGTCCTGCCAGAGTGACCAGGTCTCGATGTAGAGGTTGTCGAACCGGGTGCGGTCCTCGATGGAGGTGTCGCCGCGCAGCCCGCTGATCTGGGCGAGGCCGGTGAGCCCGACGGGCATCCGGTGGCGGTCCGCGTAGCCGGGGTAGACCCGGCTGAACCGCTCGACGAAGTGCGGTCGTTCGGGGCGGGGGCCGACCAGGCTCATGTCGCCGCGCAGCACGTTCCACAGCTGCGGCAGCTCGTCGAGCGAGGTGCGGCGCAGCAGCCGGCCCACCGGGGACATCCGGCCGTCCTGGCTGATGTTCCAGCGGGTCTCCGCCTCCTGGTCGTCGGCCGGGCGCAGGCTGCGGAACTTGAGGATGACGAACGGCCGGCCGTCCTCACCGATCCGCTCCTGCCGGAAGATCACGCCGGGGCCGTCGGCGATCCTGACGGCGAGCGCGCACAGCAGCAGCAGCGGCGCCACGGCGACGAGCGCGGTGCCGGCGATGACGATGTCG
The DNA here is from genome assembly GCF_004348315.1 of Streptomyces sp. 8K308. Taxonomy (GTDB): domain Bacteria; phylum Actinomycetota; class Actinomycetes; order Streptomycetales; family Streptomycetaceae; genus Streptomyces. The sequence goes on from NZ_SMKC01000086.1 coordinate 18,037, forward strand.
AGGCCGCGCTTGGCCCAGCGGGCCACCCGGTGCCGGCGCGGCGGGTCGAGGCGGCGGCAGGTGTAGCCCCACAGGTGGCTGGTGCGCGGCGCGCCCGCGGCGCGGGCGCCGACCGGCGTGTGGTCGATCCACCAGACGGCGCAGCCCCGTTCCCAGAACAGCCGCAGCAGCCGGCGCTGCGGCGGCCGGGCGAAGACGACGTGCCGGACGGCGCCGAGCGGCACCGTCCGGCCGAGGTCGTCGCTGAGCGGCAGCACGGGCAGTGGGGCGCGCTCGGGGGGTTGCGCCGGCACCGGGCCGACGAGGGCGACGGGGCGCAGGCCGAACTCCAGGTGCTGGGCGAGTGTGGCCGCGACGCGCTGGGCGTGCGGGCCGGTGCCGACGATCAGGGTGGGGCGTGGACGACGGCGTGCGGCGCTGCGGCGGGTGGCGTGGGCGGCACCGCGCGCCGCGACGGCGAGCAGGGTCTGGGCGGAGACCAGGGCCAGGGTCCTGGTCGGCTCGTGCCGCTCGGCGAAGAGCGCGGCGGCCGCGCACCAGGCGACGGCCGAGTGGCCGAGCAGTGGCGGGAGTTCGTCGAGCGCGGCGCCGGTGAGGGTGGGGCGGTACAGGCCGCGGGCCCGGTTGAGCGCCGCGAAGACGGCGAACGTGAGGAGGACGGCGAGCGCGGCGGGCAGGGGGGCGGGACCGGTCACGAGCGGGGCCGCGGCGGCGGCGAGCGCGTCGCAGGCGAGCAGCCAACCGGCGCCGCCGGGCGTGGCGGGCCGCCCCACGCTGCGGCGGCGCGGCGGCCCGGGCGAGTGCAGGGGCCCGCGGGGCTGGACGACGGCGGTCTTGGCGGCCGTGCCGGCAGCGGTGGTCGTCGTGACGGAGCCGGCCTGCGCGGCCTGACCGGCCTCGACGTCCTGTCCAGCCTGTCCGGTCCTGACGGTGGCGGTCCCTTCGATGGTCATCGCCGCGCGCGCTCCCCGCCGTCCTCGGCGAGCGGGTGGGCGCCGGCCGCCGGTCTCGGCACGGCGTCGGGCAGCGCGCGCGGCCCCGGCGGCAGCAGTTCCCGGTAGACCCGGAGGCAGGCGGCGGCCGTCAGCCGAACGTCGTGGCAGGACCGAACGTGCTCGCGGGCCCGCCGCCCCAGAGCACGGCGCCGGTCGGGCGCCTCGAGCAGCGCGGTGATGGCGCGGGCCAGGGCCGATGGGTCCTCTGGCGGCACCAGGCAGTGCGCGGCCGAGCCCGCCGGCAGGCTCTCGCGGGCGCCGCCGACGTCCGTGAGCACCACGGGCCGGCCCACGGCCATCGCCTCGAGCGGCGCCAAGGCCATGCCCTCCCAGCGGGACGGCTGCACCACCAGGTCGGCCGCCGTGTACCAGGGCAGGGTGTCGTCGGTGTGGCCGGTGAACAGCACCCCGGCACCGGCGGCGCGGCGCAGCGCGGCCCGGTCCTGGCCGTCGCCGAGCAGCGCGAGACGAGCGGTGGGGAAACGATCAAGCACCCGGGGCCAGGCGCGCAGCAGCAGGTCCTGGCCCTTCTGCGGGCAGAGCCGGCCGACGCACACCACGAGCGGCGCGCGCCGCGGCAGGGAGTGGGCGGTGGCCAGCGCGGCACGCGCCTGACGCCGGGCCACGCCGTCGGCGGCCGGATAGCGGTCGAGGTCGACGCCGTTGCGCACGACGGCGTGCCGGGCGACGATCCCCGCCTGCTCGGCGCGCCGCCGCTCGGCTTCGCTGACGCACAGCACCCGGTGGGCCCAGCGGGCCGCGTGCCGCTCCCAGCGGGTCGCCAGGGCTGCGGCGGCCCCGGTGACCGCCTCGAACGACCAGGCGTGCGGCTGGAAGACGGTGGGCAGCCGGCCGCGCAGCGCGAGCCGCCCGGCGAGCCCGGCTTTGGCGCTGTGCAGGTGGACGAGGTCGGGGGCGGCCCGGCGGATGGCGCGGGCCGTGAAGGCGACCTCCCAGGGCAGGTTGGGCCCGGGTGCGCGTTCGGCGTGCCAGTGGCGGACGTCGGCCCCGGCGGCCGCGGCGGCCCGGCCGAGCTCGCCGCCGGCCGGGCAGAGCACGGTGGCGCGGATCCCCGCGTGGGTCTGAGCGCGGACCAGGTCGGTGACGACCCGGGCGACGCCGCCGTCCACGGGCTGGGCGAGGTGCACTACGGTCAGCACGCTTCCGTCCTTGCGAGCTTGGAAGTGGGCTTGCGGCTCGGGGGGTCGGGGCTCGGTGGGTTCGGGGCTCGGGATCAGGGGCTCACGGCTGGGAGGCCGCGTCGACCTGCAGGAACAGCGCGCCGAGCTGGTAGTCGTGGTCGGCGCTGCCGAAGCCGACGCCCAGGGCGCCGGCGCCGTCCGCGAGCATGCCCGAGACGTCGAGCACGTCCGAGTCGAACCCAAGGGTGTTGGCGTGGGCTGGCTCGCGCGCCCCGACCGCCAGGCCGTGGTCGGCGATCGTGGAGTTCATCACGTCGGTGACCGGGTTCGCGTCGTCGCCGAGCGAGGTGGCCCGGCCGCCGTCCGTGCGCACGGTCACCGTGTCCCCGCCGCGTCCGACGTCGCCGCCGCCGGCCACCACGCCCAGGCTTCCGTGGCCGCCAGCCGCCGCTTCCAGGTCGGGAAGCCGCACGTCGGCGAGGGCGCTCTGCCCGTCCACCGTCACGAACCCGTCCCACAGGGCGATCTCCCGCAGCGGCTCAGCCGGGTTCTCATAGGCCACCACGAGCGTCCAGCCGCCCCAACCGCCGGCCTCCGAATGCCCCATGGCGACGTTGATCTGGGCGACGGTCCAGTAGCCGGGCTCGCTCCAGCGCACCAGCTCCGTGACGTCGGCCGAGGCGAAGAAAGCGGCCTGGTCGCCGGTGTCCCGGTGCCCGATGACGGAATCCGCGAGCAGTTCCTTGTACTGGCCGCCGGGTTCGGCGATCAGCACCCGCCCGTTGTCCTGCGGCGGTTTGTGTTCGCCGACCCGGATATTCGCGCCCCAGTAAAGGCGCGCGTGGGTGACCCGGGATCCGCTGGGCAGCCGGAGTTCGGCGCGACTGGAGTTGTAGGTGTTGGGATCCGAGTCGACGTCGATGTACGCCATCTCGTACTGCCCGCCGAGCGCGGCCGCGCCGCCCTGCGCGTCCTCGCAGGTCGGGGCGGAGGAGAGCACCGCGCGACCGCAGGTGATCACGGAGTTGGCGGCCCGCACGACCCCGCCGTGCTGGACCGCGTGATAACGCTCGGCGAACGGAATGGACGACGCCTCGCCCACGGCGGCCGAAGCGAGTGGACGTGGCCCGATGGCGAACAGCGCGACAACGAGGACACCGAACAAAGCGAGGCGGCGCATGACTCACCCTTCGACCGCTTTCCGACAGAACCTTTCAGGCCCTTCCAACAGGCGTTGAAAACCATGACAGAAAACAAGCGGGAAATCACGTAAAACGCGCGGAGCCAGGCAAACGAGCCTATTCCAGGATGAAAAGAATCTCATCCGACTCAGCCGAAAGAGGTCGAACACAGCTCGAACGAGAAGCCGGCCCCAACGAAGCAGAGCCCCCGCTCCGGATCTTCTCCGGAGCGGGGGCTCTATCACTGGTGCGCGAGGGGGGAGTTGAACCCCCACGCCCTTGCGGGCACTGGAACCTGAATCCAGCGCGTCTGCCTATTCCGCCACCCGCGCTCGCACCACCGGCGGCTTCCCCTCGGAGGCGCCCACCGACATGCAGAAGGCTAACACGCCTCGCGGGCCCCTCTCACCCTCGTTTCCCCTCGCCCCTGCCCGATCCCCCCACGGATGCGCGACACTGTTCCTTGCCCGCCCCTACGATCCAGGGGTGGCCCGGTGCGCGCCGGGGAACCACCAGGTCGCCTCGCGCGTGGATACGATCAGTAAGCACTACCACGTCGCGCGCGCCAGGACACGGAGAAGGAGGTGCAGGACATGGGAGTACTGAAGCGCTTCGAACAACGCCTTGAGGGCCTCGTCAACGGCACCTTCGCCAAGGTCTTCAAGTCCGAGGTGCAGCCGGTGGAGATCGCCGGCGCCCTGCAGCGCGAGTGCGACAACAACGCCGCCATCTGGAACCGCGAGCGCACCGTCGTACCCAACGACTTCATCGTCGAGCTCAGCTCGAGCGACTACCAGCGGCTCGCCCCCTACGCCAGCCAGCTCGGGGACGAGCTCGCCGGCATGGTCCGCGAGTACGCCAAGCAGCAGCGGTACACCTTCATGGGCGAGATCAAGGTCCACCTCGAGCAGTCGCCCTCCCTCGACACCGGCCTGTACCGGGTGCGCAGCCGCACCCTGGCC
>NZ_SMKC01000087.1 GCF_004348315.1 Streptomyces sp. 8K308
GGTGTAGGGGTGGGTGGGGTGGTCGTAGATCTCGGCGTCGCTGCCGATCTCGGCGATCCGGCCCAGGTACATCACGCCGACCCGGTCCGAGATGTGGCGGACGATGGAGAGGTCGTGCGCGATGAAGACGTAGCTCAGGTCGAACTCGTCCTGCAGGCGCTCCATCAGGTTGATCACCTGCGCCTGCACCGACACGTCGAGCGCCGAGACCGGCTCGTCGCAGATGATGATCTCCGGGTTGAGGGCCAGGCCGCGGGCGATGCCGATGCGCTGGCGCTGACCGCCGGAGAACTGGTGCGGGTAGCGGTTGATGTACTCGGGGTTGAGCCCGACCACGTCGAGGAGCTCACGCACCTTCTTCTGCCGGTCGCCCTTGGGCGCCACCTCGGGGTGGATCTCGAAGGGCTCCCCGATGATGTCACCGACCGTCATGCGGGGGTTGAGCGAGGTGTACGGGTCCTGGAAGACCATCTGGATGTTGCGGCGGACAGCCCTCAGGGCGCGGCCCGAGAGCTTGGAGATGTCCTCGCCCTTGTAGAGGATCTGGCCCGAGGTGGGCTTCTCCAGGTTCATCAGCAGCTTGGCCACGGTGGACTTGCCGCAGCCCGACTCGCCCACGATGCCGAGGGTCTCGCCCTGGTACAGCTCGAACGAGACGTCGTCGACGGCCTTGACGGCGCCGATCTGCCGCCGGAAGAGGATGCCCTGGGTGAGCGGGAAGTGCTTGACCAGGTTGCGCACCTGAAGGATGGGCTCACGAGTCGCGTCAGCCATGGATCGTCTCCTTCCAGAAGTGGCAGGCGCTGGTCCGGCCGCCGATCGGGCCGCCGTCCTGCTCCGTCACGTCGGCCAGCGGCGGGATCTCGCTCCGGCAGACGTCCCTGGCCTGCGCGCAGCGCGGGTTGAAGGCGCAGCCGGCGGGGATCGCGGTGAGCGTGGGCGGCAGGCCCTTGATCGCGTAGAGCTCCTGACCCTTGTGGTCGAGGCGCGGGATGGAGTCCAGCAGGCCCCTGGTGTAGGGGTGCGCGGGCCGCTTGTAGAGCTCGTGCACCGGCGCGTTCTCCACGATGCGGCCGGCGTACATCACCGCGATCTTGTCGGCGACGTCGGCGACGACGCCCAGGTCGTGGGTGATGAGGATGAGGCCCATGTTGAAGTCGCGCTGGAGCTCGGCGAGCAGGTCCATCACCTGGGCCTGCACGGTCACGTCCAGGGCGGTGGTGGGCTCGTCCGCGATGATCACGTCGGGCTCCAGGGCCAACGCCATCGCGATCATGATGCGCTGCCGCATGCCGCCGGAGAACTGGTGCGGGTAGTCGCCCACCCGCTCCCTGGCCGCCGGGATGCGGACCCGGTCCATCAGCTCGATGGCCTTGGCCTTGGACTCCTTGCGGGACATGCCGCGGTGCACCCGGAACATCTCCCCCAACTGGAAGCCGACGGACAGCACCGGGTTGAGGGCGGAGAGCGCGTCCTGGAAGATCATGGCGATCTTGTCGCCGCGGATCCGGCGCCGCTGCTCCTCGGACATGGTGAGCATGTCCTCGCCGCGGAAGAGGATCTGGCCGCCGGTGATCTTCCCGGGTGGGGTGTCCAGGATGCCCATGATGGTCTGGGCGGTCACGGACTTGCCGGAGCCGGACTCGCCGAGCACCGCCAGGGTCTCGCCGGCGTCCACGGTGTAGCTGACGCCGTTGACGGCCTTGGCGGCGCCGTCCCTGGTGCGGAACTCCACGTGGAGGTCCCGGACCTCCAGCAGCGGAACCCCGGGCACTTCCGCCTTGGTCATTTCGATCGACACGCGCGTTACTCCCTCAGCGCAGCTTGGGGTCCAGGGCGTCACGCACGGCGTCACCCAGCATCAGGAAGGACAGGATGGTGATGCTCAACAGGATCGAGGGGAAGAGCAGGATGTGCTCCGCCACCCGGATCTGGTCCTGGGCCCGGTTGATGTCACCGCCCCATGAGATCGCCGGCTCCGAGAGCCCGATACCCAGATACGACAGTATCGCCTCGGCGGTGATGTACCCGCCGAGCGCGATCGTCGCGACGACGATCACCGGGGCGACGGCGTTGGGCAGGATGTGCCGGAGCAGGATGCGCCAGGTGCCGGCGCCGAGCGAGCGGGCGGCGGCCACGTAGTCGGACTGCTTCACGGAGATCACCGAGCCGCGCATCACGCGGGCGATGGTGGTCCAGCCGAGGAAGGCGAGTGCGAAGGTGACGGTCCACTCGGTCCTGGTCTCGAAGGAGACCAGGATGACCATGGTGCCCAGCAGGAACGGGATGCCCATGAAGACGTCGGTGAGCCGGGAGAGCAGGGCGTCGAGCACCCCGCCGAAGTAGCCGGCCAGCATGCCGACCAGGCTGCCGAAGACGAAGACGAGCGCGGTGACCGAGATGCCGATGATGATCGAGGCACGGGTGCCGTAGATCATCCGGGCGTAGACGCTCTGGCCCTGCTGGTTGTAGCCCAGCCACTCGGGCGAGAAGAAGTGGGTGAGCTGCGGGTCCCGCAGGTAGAAGTTGCTCAGGTCGCCGGCCCGGGGGTCGCCGCTGGTGAACAGGCTGGGGAAGGCCGCCATCACGAGCAGCAGCAGGATGATCAGCGCCGAGATCACGAAGCTCGGCTTGCGACGCAGGTCGTGCCAGGCGTCCGACCACAGGCTGCGCGGCCTGCCGGGAGCGGGCCCGGCCTCGGCGACGACCGCGCCCTCCACGACGGCGACGGGCACGGGGCCCGCCTGGTCGGGGATGGCCACGTCGCTGGTGGCTGCCTTGCCCGCCGTGGACTCGGACACGGACTCGAACATGGACTCAGGCTTGGACTCAGGCATAGCGAATCCTCGGGTCCAGGACCGCGTAGAGCAGGTCGACGAGCAGGGTCACGACGAGGTAGACGAGGATGATGAAGCTGACGATGCCCACCACCGTCGATCCCTCGCGGGTGTGCAGCGCATCGTAGACAGTGCCGCCGATCCCGTGGATGTTGAAGATGCCCTCGGTGACGACGGCGCCGGCCATCAGGTTGCCGAGGTCGACGCCGAGGAAGGTGACGACCGGGATCATCGAGTTGCGCAGCAGGTGCACGCCGACGGCCCGGCGCTGGGTGAGGCCCTTGGCCTTGGCGGTGCGCATGTAGTCGGCACGCCGGTTCTCCACGATGGAGGTGCGGGTGAGCCGGGCGACGTAGGCGAAGGAGAGCGAGGCCAGCACGATCGCCGGGAGGAACAACTGCCCCCAGTTCTCCGAGTCCCGGACGGAGGGGGTGACCCAGCCCCAGCGGACGCCGAGGTAGGTCTGGAAGATCTGGCCGAGCACGAACACCGGCACGGAGATCAGCAGCAGGGTGACGAAGAGGATCCCCCGGTCGGAGAACTTCCCGGCCCGCAGGCCCGCGACCAGGCCCATGCCGACGCCGACCACGACGGTGATCACGAAGGCCAGCGCGGTGAGCCGCAGGGTGGCGGGCAGCGCCTCGGAGATGACGTCGATCACCTCGCGTCTGCTGGCGATCTGGGTACCGAAGTCGCCCTGGAGCAGCCCGGTGAGGTAGTTCCAGTACTGGACCAGGATCGGGTCGTCCAGGCCGAGACTCTCGCGCATCGCGGCCATCTGGGCCTCGTCCGGGGCGCGCTCGCCCCAGAGGGCCCGAACCGGGTCACCGGGCAGGGCGTACATCATCATGAAGATGATGAACGTGGACCCGATGAACACCGGAATCATCTGGAGCAGTCGTCGAACGACGTAGCGCCCCATCATTCCTCCATGTCATTCGGCGGGGCCGGCAGGCCGCCCCGGATCTCGGAGCGGCTTGCCGGCCCTCTTGTCGCTGCTGTTGGCCTGCTGCTATGCCGGACTCAGTTGACCGTGACCTCGGTCAGCACCGGCTGGCCGGCCATGTCGAACCGGACGTTGTCCACGTTCTCCGAGTAGCCGCCGTTGATGTTCTGGAACCAGAGCGGGATGGCCGGCATGTCCTGGAAGAGGAGCTCCTCGGCCTCCTGGTAGGCCGCCACCGTGTCGTCCAGGGACGCGGACGAGTCGCCCTCGGCGAACAGCGCGTCGACCTCCTCGTTGCTGTACCGGCCGTAGTTGGTGGAGGCGCCGGTGCGGTACAGCTCCCTCAGGAAGTTGACGTTGAGCGGGTAGTCCTGGAACCAGCCACCGCGGTACATGCCGACGACCTCGTCCGCGTCCCGGGCCTCCAGGTCGGTGGCGAAGTCCGGCTTGACGTCGGTCTCGCACTCGACGCCGAGGTTGTCACGGAGGTTGCCGCAGACCGCCTCGACCCACTCACGGTGCGGGCCGTCGGCGTTGTACTGGATGGTGACGGTGTTGCCCGGGATGCCGCCGCCTGCCTCGAAGAGCTCCCTGGCCCGCTCGGGGTCGTAGGCCGTGAACTCCGCGCCGATGCCCTCCTGGTAGCCGAAGACCCCGGGGGCGACGAAGCTGTCGGCCGGGGTCGCGGAGCCGTTGAGCACCGTGCCGGTGATGGTCTCCCGGTCGATGGCCAGCGACATGCCCTGCAGCACGCGCGGGTCGACGTCCTCGAACTCGTCGCTGTAGAACGCCGGGACGATCGACTGGGTGCCGTTGTAGGGCTGGGCGATGGCCCGGTCGCCGAGGTCGGTCTCGTAGACCGGCAGGTCCTGGGCGTCGACCTCACGGAGCACGTCGAGGTTGCCGGAGAGCAGGTCCTGGTACGCCGTGTGCAGGTTGTCGTAGGCCACGAGCTCGACGCCGCCGTTGGCCGGCTTGTCGTCGCCCGGGTACTCGTCCCAGGCCGTCAGCGAGATCGACTCGTTGTGGTTCCACTCGGTGAACTCGTACGGGCCGTTGCCGATCGGGTGCTCGCCGAACGCCTCGGGGTCGTCGTAGAAGACGGAGGGCAGCGGGGCGAACGCGTCGTAGCCCAGCCGGTAGTCGTAGTACGACTGCGGGGTGTTCAGCGTGATGGTGAACGTCAGGTCGTCCACGACCTCGAGGCCCGACATGGTGTCGGCCGTGGGCTCACCCTCCTCGGGGTGGACGTCCTCGTAACCAGCGATGTCGGAGAACCAGAAGCTGTTCTGCTGGTTGTTGTTGACGTTGGCCGCCCAGTTCCACGCGTCGACGTAGCTCTGCGCGGTCACCGCCTCGCCGTTGTGGAAGCTCCAGCCGTCCTTCAGGGTGACGGTCCACACCGAGGCGTCCTCGTTGGGCTCCACCGACTCGGCTGCGACGGTGAAGACCTGGCCCTGGTCGTCGAAGTCCACGAGCTTGGACCAGACGTTCTGGATCACCAGCGCGCCGTACTGCTCGGTGGTGTTGGTCGGGATCAGCGGGTTCTGCGGCTCGCCGCCGTCGACCCGGACGATGCCCGCGGAGTTGCCCTCACCGGAGGCACCCCCGTCGCCGTTGTCGTCGCTGTCGCTACCACAGGCGGTCGCCGCCATGGCCACGACTATCGCACTCACGACCCATTTGGCGCTGCGCGCACCACGCATGGGTTGCCTCCTTGGAGTCCACTTTCACTGCATGAGGAACCCCGGTCCGCGGAGGTCTACCCGCGTCCGGTTCGCAATGCCCACAACTGTTGCGCATAAACCTTCGTCTCATCCACCGATGGCCCATTTCATTTTGATGAAGATGGGAAGGTGACATCCCCCAAAACCGGACAAATGGGGGGTCCCTACTCTCCGGTATCCGGACCGATGTGACGCAGATCAAGCCGAACAGTCCGGATACCGGACGAAGGGGCCTAGCTGGGACACGTCACATAACGTGACGGCCATGACGGGCACCGGAGATTTCCGGCCAAACGGGGGCGAGCCATCGCCCCCGTTTGGCCGGTCACCACCGCGCGCCCTCGTGGCCATCGCGGCCGCATGGCCGGGGGCTCACTGCCGCTTGGCGCGCGCCGCGGCCCTGGCGCGATCCCGCTGGTCGAGCACCACCTTGCGAATGCGAACCTCGGTGGGCGTCACCTCGACGCACTCGTCCTCGCGGCAGAACTCAAGCGACTGCTCGAGCGAGAGCTTCCGCGGCGGCACCAGGTTCTCCGTGGTGTCGGCGGAGGCGGCCCGCATGTTGGTGAGCTTCTTCTCCTTGGTGATGTTGACGTCCATGTCGTCGGAGCGCGAGTTCTCGCCGACGATCATGCCCTCGTACACCTCGGTGCCCGGCTCGACGAAGATCGTGCCGCGCTCCTGCAGGTTCATCATCGCGTAGGGGGTGGCGACGCCTGACCGGTCCGCGACCAGCGAACCGCTGCTGCGGGTGCGCAGCTCGCCGGCCCACGGCTCGTGCCGCTCGAAGATGCTGTGCGCGATGCCGGTGCCGCGGGTCTCGGTCAGGAACTCGGTGCGGAAGCCGATCAGGCCGCGCGACGGCACCAGGAACTCCATCCGCACCCAGCCGGAGCCGTGGTTGGTCATGGTCTCCATCCGGCCCTTGCGGGTGGCCATGAGCTGGGTGATGGCGCCCAGGTGCTCCTCGGGCGCGTCGATCGTCATCCGCTCGACGGGCTCGTGCACCCGGCCGTCGATCTCGCGGGTGACCACCTCCGGCTTGCCCACGGTGAGCTCGAAGCCCTCCCGGCGCATCGTCTCCACCAGGATGGCAAGCGCCAGCTCGCCGCGGCCCTGCACCTCCCAGGCGTCGGGGCGCTCGGTCGGCAGCACGCGCAGCGACACGTTGCCGATCAGCTCGCGGTCCAGGCGGTCCTTGACCAGCCGCGCCGTCACCTTGTGGCCCTTGCCGCCACGGCCGACGAGCGGCGAGGTGTTGGTGCCGATGGTCATGGAGATCGCGGGCTCGTCGACGGTGATCAGCGGCAGCTGCACCGGGTTCTCCGGGTCGGCCAGGGTCTCGCCGATCATGATCTCCGGGATGCCGGCCACCGCGCAGATGTCGCCGGGCCCCGCCACCTCGGCGGGCTTGCGGGTCAGCGCCTCCGTCATCAGCAGCTCGGTGACGCGGACGTTCTGCGTGCTGCCGTCGCGCTTCATCCAGGCCACGGTCTGGCCCTTGCGCAGCGTGCCCTGCCGGATCCGGCACAGCGCGATCCGGCCCAGGAAGTTGTCGGCGTCCAGGTTGGTGACGTGCGCCTGGAGCGGCGCCTCCTCGTCGTAGACCGGGGCCGGGACGGTCTCCAGGAGCGTGGAGAAGAACGGCTCGAGGCTGTCGCTGTCGGCCGGAACCGTGCCGTCGGCGGGCTGGGTCAGCGAGGCCACGCCGTCACGGGCGCAGGCGTAGACGATGGGGAACTCGATCTGGTCCTCGTCGGCGTCGAGGTCGAGGAACAGGTCGTAGGTCTCGTTCACGACGGCGGAGATCCGGGCGTCGGAGCGGTCGGTCTTGTTGATGCAGAGGATGACCGGCAGCCGGGCCTGGAGCGCCTTGCGCAGCACGAACCGGGTCTGGGGCAGCGGCCCCTCGGAGGCGTCGACGAGGAGCACGACGGCGTCGACCATCGACAGGCCGCGCTCCACCTCGCCGCCGAAGTCGGCGTGGCCCGGGGTGTCGATGATGTTGATGACGACCGGGTCGCCACCGCCCTTGGGGTGGTACCTGACGGCGGTGTTCTTGGCGAGGATGGTGATGCCCTTCTCGCGCTCCAGGTCGTTGGAGTCCATCACGCGCTCGTCGACATGCTGGTGTGCGGCGAAGGCTCCCGCCTGCCGCAGCATGGCGTCGACCAGCGTGGTCTTGCCGTGGTCGACGTGGGCGACGATGGCGACATTGCGGATGTCATGGCGCGTAGGCATGGCTGGGGGCTTCTCCCGGAGTCGTGAGGACGAGGCGGCGGGTCGAGGACGCCTGACGTCCGCCAGCTGTCCGGTGACGGCGCCGGCAGGACACGGCACCGGCCTCGTCCGCCATGGTACGTCGCCCCGACCGGGCAGATGCGGCCACGGTCGGGGGCGGCGGGCGAGTGGGGAGAATCACATACACACGGGCGTCGGTGGGAGGTCAGCCGATGGGCACCAGCTGGTTGATCGCGCCGGCTCCCCTGCCCGGGGTGGCCGTATCGCGCCGGATGATCCTGGCGAGCCGGGTGAGGCGGGCGTCGCCGGGGCGAACGTCGACCTGGAAGTGGCTCTCCTTCGGGACCGTCTCGTCACCGCCCCAACGGACGACCCCGTCGCACTCGGCCAGGATGTGACGCACGGCGGCCAGTTGCTGAGGAAAGAGTCCGCCGCGGACCCCGGCGGGGTACGCGCCGGGTCTCAGAGCGATCGCCGTCCCCGACAGGTGGTTACTCTCGTACGGCTGGGCCACCACGCGGTCGGTGTGATGCCCGAGGACCTCATTCCGGCGCAGTTCGTGCACTTCGTAGTGGAAGCGCCGGGCGACGTGGAGCAGCACTGTGGACACGTCTCCCGACAGCAGGGTGACGTCAAGACCGCTGCCCTGGATCCGGTGGGAGTCGGCCTCGTCGACGACGGGCCACCCGTTGGCGCTGTTCTCGTCGCGCCACCGGCTGTCGTCCGCAGGCGCGGCGTGGGCCGTGCCGCCGGTGCCCGTGCTCCACAGGGCGGCGGCGCCGGCCACTCCCAGGCCGGTGGTCAGCACGTGGCGGCGTGGTAATCCGTGCGGGCGCGAGGTGTTGGTCATGCGGGTGGCTTCCCTTCGGGTAGGCGTCTAAGCGGGCGAGTGGGCTGCTCCGGCGCTCCGCCGACCGCCGCGCGGCGTCTGACGGCCAGGAAGAGAGCGAGCGACAGCAGTCCCGTGAGCACGGTGATGAACAGCAGGCGGATGGTCAGGTCGTCGACCCAGCCGTATTCCACCTCGGCGGTGAGCCCGTTGGCCCAGGTGCAGACCGAGCGCACCGGCAGCACCTCGGACGACAGCTCGACCGCGACCTCGGGGGACGGCCACTGGTCGGGGTGCAGTTCCCGTCGGCACTCATCGGTTCTGTTCTCGTCGGAGAGCCAGACGTCGGGGATTTTGAAGCCGAGGAGAAAGACGAGCACAGTCAGCACGCCCGATAGGATGCTGATCCGCCGAAGGGTAATTCCCCATCGGCCGGTACGAGAACGTTTTATCCGAGTCGCCATGCCCGGAGTCTACCTTCGGGTTCCTCGTCGATGCGCAGGCTGATCACTTCCTCGAATCCGCGGATGAAATCGTCCACATCGCCGTCAGGAAGGTCCCCCGGACTCGTCACGCCCCCCAGGAGCCTGCCGCGTCCGTTGTTCATGATGAGTCCGAGGTCGCCGAGCAGAGCTTTTCTGACGATCGAGTGGAACGTCGCCGATTCGCCGCCGAAACGATTCATCCACAGCTGCCGGAAACGGTGCTGGTACTGACCACCGCTGCCGAAGACACGCTGGAGCTCCTCCGGCAGGCTGGCGCCGAAGCGGAGTGCCGTGCCGATCTCCAGGGCGTCGATGTCGGCGATCATGTCGTGATTGGCGAAGGAGTTCTCGCCGCCGATTTTGGCGAGTTCATCGAGGCAGTACTCGAACCCGGATACGCCGGTACGGCCGTGCGCCCGCCGCCAGTCCGCGTAGAAGGTGATCAAATCGCCGGCCCAGGTGGCCATGTCCGCCTCGTTGACGTTGGTCCTGGGGTCCGGTATGCCCTTGAGGAGGACGCCGTTGCACGAGGCGCCGAAGTGGCTGACATCGTACAGATCGCCGGCCGCGGGATCCCGGAAGCGGGTCATGCGCTCCAGCCCGGAATCATTGACGTACTCGATGAATTGATGGTCGATGGTGCCGAGCAGCGCCCACCAGCCGACGTCGTTGTAACCGTCCGCGCGAAGGTACTCCATGACGCGGAGGGCGGGGTTCCCGCGGTCGTAGTCGAGCGCCAGGCTGTAGACTTCGTTGAGCCATGCGATGAACTGGTCGACGCTCGACCCCGAATTGCCGACGGATGCGGTGCCCGGGTCCGAGCCCGAGCGCCAGACATTCCTGTCGATGGCTATCTGTCCGGTGCCGGACCCGATCGAAATCTCCGCGATCTGGTTGAAGGCCCAGTTCCTCGGCAGTGGGAAGCCCATGTTCCCGCTGAACCCAGTGGACATGCCGCTGACGAAGGACCAGCGCGCATCGGTCGCCTCGGTCACCCGGATGCATACGTTGCGGGACCCGTAGACGCCGTGCCGGTACCGCCTGCCCCTGCTGCGCAGCCCGGCGACGACGCCGTCGAAGTAGGGGATGATGTGGGAGTCGATCTCCTCGTCCGTCGCGTCGTAGTCCACCGCGAAATAGATCACGGTGCTGGCGTCGAAGCCGTAACGTGCGGCGGCCGTATGCGCTTCGGTGGCATCGGTGAAGCCCTGCGCGTAGGTGAAGTAGCCGACTTCCCCGCCGTAGTACTGGGAGATGGGGAACACGCGCAGGTCATTGGCGAAAATGGTGGCCAGCTCGCCGGGCTGGATCTGCTTGTTGAGCGGCCGGTCGCTGGGACGTTCGTCCAGGTACCGGCCGATGATCCGGTAGCCCTGGGCGATGAGCGTGCGCGCTCTGTCCGGGGTGACGGACGTGATGGCGTCGGAGCCAATGGCGGGCCGGGTCGGGTCGCCGGTGGACACGAGCAACTGCGCCCAGGTGGCGAAGTCGGCGCGCCCGTTGAGTGCGAGCTGGGAGAACCCCTGGAACTCCAGCACGTCTTCGGCAAGTGCCGCGTCGAAGCTGTCGTTGAAGGTCTGCGACGCGTCGTTGAACACCATCCCGGCGCGGAAGAGCCGCACGAAGACGCCGGAGTCCCCCTGGCTCAGGGTGTTGGCCCGCAGCCCGGCCTGGGTGCCAGGGCCGAACACGCCGTTGGCCACGTCGTCGGACATCCCGATCTCGTACTGGATGCCGTAGATCAGCGACCGCTGCACATCGCGCGAGTAATGCCCGTCGCACGGCATCAGGTAGAACTGCGAGCGGTGGAAGTAGCGGCCGTTGAGCCAGCGCTGAATACCGCGCACCACCTCGGAGCCGCCCGGCGTGAGCACGTAGGCGTCCATGGTCAGCAGGGCCTTGAAGACCTTGGGTTGGACCACGGTCGTGGTGTCGGTGAGACCGGCGTTCTGCTTGAGATCGTAGATGGCGTCCCGAGTGAGGACGTCCCAGGTCCCGCGACCGTCCCCACCCCAGTACCCCTTACAGAACAGCGCGTGCTGCACGATGATCCGGATGTTGACGTTCGACTCGCTTGGGCCGACGGCGCCCCGGGCGGCAAGGCGGCTCAGCGTGGTCGGACCGAAGTTGTCCGACAGCGCGGTGATCCCCAGTTCGTGCTGGAGGGCTCTGGTGAACGCGTACATGGTGGCCCAGCCCGTTCTGCCGTCTTCCGGGCACCTGTTGTATCCGCTGACTCCCGTGTATGTGGCGTTCACCCACCGCTGAGCCTCCAGAACCTTCTCGTCCATCGTTCCTCCCTGGGTAGGCGTGTGTTCGTTCGCGTGGGGCGAGTGGCGTTCATCTGCGGAGTGCTTCGTCCGGCTGGACGCGCCCGGCCCGCCAGGCCGGGTAGACGCCCGCGAGCAGGCCGGTAGCGAGGCCCGTGCAGGGTGCCAGAGCGACCACTTCCGGGTGGAGCACCGGGGTCCAGTCCCGGACCAGGGCGACGCCGATCACAATGAGCGCGCCAATCGAGGTGCCGACCAGCCCGCCGAGCGTGCCGAGGATGGCGGACTCTGCCAGGAACTGCCCGGTGACGTATCGTCGTTGGGCGCCTAGGGCACGCCGCAGCCCGATCTCACCCGCCCGTTCGAGCACGGCGACCAGCGTCGTGTTGCTGATGCCGGCCACGCCGATCACCAGGCACGCGGCCGCGAGGATCAGGAAGAGGTCGCGGAGGTCGTCGGTGACCGTGCCGCGGAGGGTGCTCGGGTCGGGTGGCGGGGTGACCCGGAAGTGCTCCGGGTGCGTCGGGTCGAGGGCGACGGCCGCTTCCGTCGCCACCTGCCGAGCCGCGCCGAGCCGCGTGGCGATCAGCATCTCGGCGGGGACGCCGGGCACACCCCACAGCCGCTCCGCGGTGGTGTGCGGGACGACGACGGACAGCAGCAGGTCGGCCTTGCGGGCCGCGTCGTCGACGACTCCGACGACGGTGAACGCCTCGTCACCGATGAAGAGGGCCGGCTGGGTGGCGAGTGTGGTGATGCCGAGCCGCGCCGCCAGGCCACTGCCGACGACGGCGACGTGCTGTCGTTGTTCCGCGTGCCACGCGTCGAACAGCCGGCCCTGGGCGAGGATGACGTCGGCGGCTCGCAGGGTCCCGGGGGAAGCCGCCACGACGCGTGGCTCGTCACCCGGGGGCGTCGTCCGCGCGGGGGTGGGACGCACCGAGGTCCCGTCGGGCAACGGAACGGGCCAGTGCACCCCGGCGTGGGTCACGCCGTTGAGGCGCTCCACGCGCGCCTGGGCGTCGTCGGGGAAGGCTGGGGCCGTCGGGGCCACGCCCTCGGTGGCCGTCTCTCCGCTCACATCGGCGACGGTGACCTCGGTCGCGGTCAGGGCGTTGAACCGGTCGTCGATGCGCGAGGAGGCGCTGGCGGTCAGGCCGAGCACCGCGACCGTGGCGCCCACGCCGAGGACGGTACCCAGCGCGGTAAGGGCCGAGCGTGCCGGGCGCTGGAGCACCCCAGCCAGAGCCTCAGTCAACAGGTCTCTCATCGGGTGACTCCCGGGTGGCCGGCCGCACCACGCGCGTCGTCGTTCATGACCCCGTCGCGGATCAGCAGGCTCCGGTCACCACGCTCAGCCACCAGTGGATCGTGCGTGATGACCACCAGCGTGATGCCGTCCCGGTGCAGGGCGGTGAGCAGGGAGAGGACCCCCTCGGTGGACGCCGTGTCGAGATTGCCGGTCGGCTCGTCGCACAGGAGCAGGGCGGGCCTGACGGCCAGGGCGCGTGCGATGGCGACGCGTTGGCGCTCGCCTCCGGAGAGCCGGCTCGGCAGGGCCTCGACGCGATGCCCGAGCCCCACCCGCTTCAGGGCTTCCCGTGCCCGACCCGCCCGCTCCCGGCGGGGGACGCCGCCGTGGAGCATCGCGAGCGTCACGTTCTCCAGGGCCGTGCGGCGCGGCAGCAGGTGACTGGACTGGAAGACGAAGCCGATGCGTCGACCGCGCAGCACGGTCCGCTCCCTGTCCCGCATGGCGCTGGTGTCGACACCGTCGAGGAAGTAGGAGCCCCCAGTCGGGGCGTTCAGCAGTCCGAGGATGTTCAGGAGGGTGGACTTGCCGGACCCGGAGGGGCCCGTGACGACGACGAACTCCCCGCGGCTCACCACGAGGTCGCACGGTCTGAGGGCCGGCACCGGCGGTGGTCCCGGGTAGGTCAGCGCGGCGCCCTGGAGTTCGATGACAGGGGTGGTCACGGGGTGACACCACCACCGGCCGCCGTACCGATCACGACCTCGTCCCCGACCGTCAGTCCGTGCCCGTCGCCGCGGACCGGGCGCACTTCCACCGAGCCGTCGCCGGTCACCCCCGTGGTGACGCGCACGTCGCGGCTGCCGCCGTCCGGCTCCACGACCTGCACGAAGATCTCGCCGTTCGCCCGGGCCGAGATCGCGGAGACCGGCACGACGAGCACCTCGTCCTCCGTGGTGGCGGCCTCCACGGTGAGACGCACGTCCTGGCCGGCCCAGCCAGGTGCCAGCGGCTCCTCCGGCGTGACGACCAGGGCGAATCCTGGTGGCCCGCCGTCCGGGCCGTCCTGCTCGGGCCTGGCACCGCTGGGCGCCCCGTCGACAGCCATGGTCTCCGCGACCATGGTGACGCGGCCCCCGGCCGTCTCGCCGGTGAGCTCGGACAGGAGTTGGACCTCCTGCCCGGTTCTGACGAGGTCCCGCTGGTGGGGCTGGAGTGAGCCGCGGACCAGCAGATCGCCGGCCGAGATCGTCATCACCGGGCCCGTGACCTCGGCGCCCACCGGGGTGCTGACGTGGTCGACCCGGGCGGGGAAGTCTGCCAGGTAGACGACCTCTCCGGCCGGCAGCAGGGGCGCGTCGGACATGGCGGGGCCCGCGCCCTCCGTGGTGGCGGACGGCGGTTCGTAGCCCACGTCCGTATAGAGGTCGGTCAGAGCCCGGCTCGTCCCGGTGCCGAAGGCGCCCAGTTCGTCGCCGCCGGTGTCGTGGCCCAGGCTCCGCAGTGCCTCCTGGAGTTGGGCCACGTCATCGCCCCGCGCCCCGGGGGCGAGGTCGCGGTAGGCCGGGAGCACGCCTGGCAACACGAAGACGGGGCGCCCCGACACCTCGACGATCACCTGCCCGGGGACGAGGGTGGCCCCCGCGTCAACCGGCGACCTGGACACCACCTGGAGCCGGATCCCGTCGCCCTCGACGACGGGCTCGACATCAACCGTCTGCCCCGCTGCCACCGCGCCGCGGAGCACGACCGAGTCGCTGAGCACCCGGAGTTCGACCTCGGCGGTCAACAAGCTCGGTGGCGGTGGCGCGGACTCGGCGATCGCCTGCGCCGGCGACCTGATCACCTGAGCGGCCAGAGTGGCCCCGACACTCGACGCGATCGTCGCGGTGATCAGGATGCCGAGGGCCCAGCGGCGCCGCAGCTCCGGTGCGGCCGACGGGGACCTCACGTCACAACCACTGGAAGGAGGCGTTGTTGTTGTATGTGGAGGTCAGGTTCCCGCCCGTGCCGGGAAGGAAGTTGTTGTACGCGCCCTGCCACCAGCTGTTGTAGTACACGCGACCGCTGTACGAGCTGTGGCGGTTGCGCGCGGAGGCGGCGTTGTTCTTGATTCCCTGGCCCGCGCCGTTCCCGGTGCCGGAGCAGAATTCCAGGGGGTAGTCGAACGGGTCGCCGACACCGATGTCGGTGGCGGCGAAATTGGCGTGGGCATAGCCGAGATTCTTCCAGGCGCCACTGAGGTTGGAGTTGTAGCGGAAGCTGAATCGGAAGCTGCTTCCCGAGGGCGACTCACAGGACGGCGGATCGAGCAGGTTGCGCGATTCCGGCACGTTGACCGCGTTGGCCGGCGCCGAGGTCGCGATGAGCAGAAATGCGGTGGCAGCCGCCCCTAACGCGCCACGGACGACGAATCTTCGCATGATGTCTCCGTTTCTCCGATTGTGATAGCCGATGGCCGGCTTCTCGCCGGTCATCGGTTCAGGAATGCGTGCCGAGAAGGCCCGCCGCGCCCCTGACGGCCTCGGCGAGACGGGCCCTTTCCAGGTCGAGCTGTTCGAAGTTGCGCTCGATGGCCTGTTCCTGGAGCCGGACCTCCGCCCGGTACCAGGTCTCGACGACCCGGTGCTCCTCGCGGCACGCGAGATCGGCCTCGGCCGTCGCGAGCTCCGCCGCGCTCGGGTCGATCACGGCGAACCGGGGATCGTCGACCGGCGCCATGGGGTGGTCGTACCGGAACCCGCGGTCCGCCATGCACGACGACCAGCTGGTGAAGGCGGCCGCGACCTCCGGCTCCCGTTGGGCGCGCAGGTAGGCGTCGTTGCTGAGCTCGGCCGCCAGGGTGGCCGGCTCCTCGCCGGTCGCGACGATCGCCCGGTCCGCCTCCCCGGAGCATCCGCCGGCCGGGACGTCCGGCGCGGGAGCCGCGCCCCCTACGGGCTCCCCGGTCATCACGGCCTCCTCCTCGGCCGACAGCGCGGTCGTGGCGAGGGCCTCCGTCTCCTGCTCGCGCGCGGCCCGGAGATCGATGGGCGGCTTGTACCCGTATCGCTCGACCACGGCCGGGTCATGAATGCCGTACCGCAGGTCGGTCATCGTCTCGGGCCCGTAGGATGGAAGTTCAGGGGCCGCTTCGTAACTGAACCCGTATCGCGCCATGCATGCGGACAGCAGGAATTCCCTGGCGTCGGCGACGAGTTCCACCTGCTCTTCGCTCGGCATATATGCCTGCAGCGGAAGTTCCCAGCCGGCCGGTCCTTCATGCGAGGCACCCGGATCACTCGATTCGCCGGAGGACTCCGAAATACAGGAAGTGGTGAGAGCCACCGTGAGCACGAGAAGAGTCAGGCGCGATAAGGAACCACTGGTAAACATCGAAGCCCCCTCCGACGAGACGCGGCAATGCCCTCCCCTGCATGGCCGACCTGAGAACCATATGCGCCCCGAACACGCGCATCAATAGCGCCTCAGATAGAACCGAGCATGACCCAGATCACACGTGCGTTTCGTTTGGCGGCGCGCGATCCGCTTCGCTCCGCCGCGCGTCGTCCCCCGGCCCACCGCCTCGACCGGGCGCCAGCAGGTTAGCCGCGGCGGTAGCCGATGTCCTGGTAGCGCGGCGTCGCCAGACCGTACGCCCCGGCGCCCGACAGCGTCGTCCGCGCCGCGACGAGCTGTGGGCGCTGGTAGAGCGGGATGGAGCCGGCCGCGGCCCAGATGTGGGCGTCGGCCTTGTTGAGGAGCTTCTCGTGCTCCTCCTCGTCCAGCTCGCCGGCCGCCTGGTCGAGGAGCTGGTCGATGTAGTCGGTCCCGACCCGCGTGTAGTTCTGCTGGACCGTGAGCTCGCCGCCCGGCGCCGGGCGCGGCTTGGCGAACAGCGGGCGGGCGTCCGTCGCCGGGTAGGCGGTGGCCGGCCAGGAGTAGAGCGTGAGGTCGAAGTCGCCCGGCTGGATGTGTTCGACGAAGAAGGCGTCCGCCGCGACCGTCTCGTAGTCGACGCGGATCCCGACGGTGGCGAGCATGCCGCCGATGCGGCCGGCCACGTCCCGCAGTTGCTCGGCGCCGGGACCGTCCGGCAGGACGAAGCGCAGCCGCAGCTCGGCGCCGTCCCTGGTCCGCACCGGCGTCGCGGCGCGTTCCGCGAGTTCCTCGGCCTCGGCGGCCGCCGCCTCGGCGTCCGCCTCGGTGGCGTCGGCCGGCTCGTCGAGGCCCTCGGCCCGCTGCGCGCCGGCGACCTGCCGCAGCAGCGCGGCGCGCTGCTCGGCCGCCGGCCAGCCGGCGCCCAGCGGGGCGGCCACGGCGGCGCCCGGCTTGCCGTCCTCGCCGGCCGGCCCTTCCGGCCGCTGCCAGCCGGCCTCGTCGAGCAGTTCGGCGGCCGACTCGGCGCCGCTGGCACCGAGCGCGTCGCTGTTGTCCCGGTAGCCGTCCTGGCCGAGCATCCGCAGGTGGCTGCCGAGCGGCTTGACGGGCAGGCCGGCCGGGGTGTGCACGTCCTCGGCGAGTTGGTCGCGGTCGACGGCGCGGGCGATGGCCCAGCGGACCCGTTCGTCGGCCAGCGGTCCTGACACGCCGTTGAGCGCGAGCTGGGTGTAGGCCGCGTCATAGGCGCGGTGCACGGCGAAGCCGCGCAGGCCCTCGTCGGCGGCCGGCTTGTCGTCGGCGGCCGGCGGGCCGCCGTTCGCCGGGGCCATGCCCTCGGCGTCGGCGGGGACGAGCTCGGCGACGTCGAGGTCGCCGGCGGCCAGCGCGGCGCGCCGGTCCCCGCGCTCCACGGCGACCAGTTCGAGGCTGTCGAGGAGGGCCGGTTCGCCCCACCACTCCTCGTTGCGTTCCAGGGTGATGGTGGCGGCCTTCTCGTCCACCTTGGCGAGGGTGAACGGGCCGCCGGAGACCGGCAGTTCGGTGCGGCTGTCCTCGTTGAACCGTTGGGCGTCCGTGGTCAGTGAGCGCGGGTAGAGCGGGGTGAACAGGGCGCGCCAGTCGGCGTAGGGCTGGGCGAAGACGACCTCGACCTGGCCGGGTTCCCGGCCCTTCCGCACGTCCTCGACGCGGTCGTAGCCGGCGTTGCGGGCCGGGCGGAAGCCCTCGTCCTCGCCGCGCAGCGCCTGCCACTGGGCGACGAAGTCCTCGACGCCGATCCGCTCGCCGTCGCTCCAGGTGGCGTCGGGGTTGAGGGTGTAGACGACGGTCTGCTTGGGCTCGCGTTCGGTGATCTCGGCGGAGCTGAGGTAGTCGGTGTTGAGCTGCGGCCGACCGGTGGCGTCGATGGTGAACAGCATCGGCAGGACGGCGCCGGCGACCTGGTCGGTGACCCGGTCGGCGTCCGGCTGGAAGGTGTTGAGGGTGGCCGGCAGAGCGTCGACGGCCCAGCGGACGGTGCCGCCCGGCTCGAGCTCGGCGCGGCCGACGCTCGGCACCGACTGGGCACCCAGGGCGGCCGCCTGGTCCTGGTCGTCGCCGCACCCCGTCAGCAGGAGGGGCGCCAGCAGCGCGCCGGCGGCGGCGAGCGCCGCCACGGCCGTCCCTCTCGCCCCTCTCCCCGGTCTCCCCCGTCTGCTCGACCCTCCTGACATGCCCTACCTCCGGCTCACCGGTGCGCTGATCACATGTATGCGCGCCACTGAGGCCACTGAAGGGGAGAGACGCGGGCCGAGCGGCGCGACACGGCGTCCGCCGGGCCCAGGCCACCCGATGGGAGCAGCCCCCTCTCTGTCACGCCACGCCTGCCCTCTTCCCAATCGGGTGTGTCTCGCGTCACACTCGCATCGGCCGGTGATGCCCCACCGATGGAGGTGGCAAGCGATGTCACTGCACGAGGAGTTAGCCGCCGCGCGGCGCTGCGTGGACGACCTGACCCACCGGGTGCTGAACCTGGAACGCGCCCTGGGTCCCGGGATCGAGACGCGCCGGCTGCGTGGGGACGCCGAACGGCTGCGCGAGAGCCTGGCGCTGCTCGCCGCCGCCGCGGCCGCCGCCCACCCCGCCGGGGCACCCGCGGCCCCGGACCTGGTGCCGGTGCCCGACACGCCCTACGACGACCGGCTGTGGGTGGACGCCGACGACGAGGGCCTCGGCACGCGGCGCGGGCCCGCGCCCGGCGCGCCCGCCACCTGACGAGCCCCCACCTCCCAGGAGGACCACCCGTGGCCAGCACCGAATCCACGACCGACAGGTCCGGACCGGCCGGCCAGGCCGGGCGGGCCGCGATCACCCAGCGGCATCTGCGGATCGACCGCTGGTGGCTAGGCCCCACCGTCACCGTCGCCGCGCTGCTCGCGTTCGTCGTCTACGCCACCTGGCGGGCGTTCGCGAACGCCGACTACTACGCGGCGCCCTACGTGTCGCCGTTCTACTCGCCCTGCCTCGCCGAGAACTGCGCGGAGATGCGCGGCGGCCCCAACTGGGCGCTGTTCGGCGACTGGTGGGGCCTGTCGCCCGCGCTGATCTTCCTCGCCCTGCCGCTCGGCTTCCGGCTCACCTGCTACTACTACCGCAAGGCCTACTACCGCGGCTTCTGGGGCTCGCCGCCCGCCTGTGCCGTCGCGGAGCCGCACCGTCGCTACACGGGCGAGACGCGGTTCCCGCTGATCATCAACAACGCGCACCGGTACTTCTTCTACGCCTCGGCCGCCATCGCGGTCGTCCTCACCTACGACACGGTGCTCGCCTTCCGCGACGAGCACTACGCGTGGGGACACATGGGGCTCGGCACGGTGCTCGCGGTCGTCAACATCGCGCTGGTGTGGGGGTACACGATCTCCTGCCACTCCTGCCGGCACATCATCGGCGGCCGGCTGAAGTCGTTCTCGGCGCATCCGGTGCGCTACCGCCTGTGGACCCTCGTCAGCCGGCTCAACGGCCGGCACATGGCGCTGGCCTGGGCCTCGTTGACCAGCCTTGCGGTCACCGACCTCTACGTGTACCTGCTGGCCGTCGACGCGTTCTCCGATCCCAGGCTGTTCTAGCCGCGCCCCCAAGACGACCGAGAGAGACGACCGAAAGAGGAGCCGAGGAGCCCAAGTGAGCACTGTGGAACGACAGTCGTGGGACGTGGTCGTCGTCGGCGCGGGCGGGGCCGGGCTGCGGGCGGCCATCGAGGCGCGCGAACAGGGTCTGCGCACCGTCGTGGTGTGCAAGTCGCTGTTCGGCAAGGCGCACACCGTGATGGCCGAGGGAGGCATCGCGGCCAGCATGGGCAACGTCAACGAGGGCGACGGCTGGCAGGTCCACTTCCGCGACACGATGCGCGGCGGCAAGTTCCTCAACCACTGGCGGATGGCCGAGCTGCACGCCCGCGAAGCGCCCGACCGGGTCTGGGAGTTGGAGACCTGGGGCGCGCTGTTCGACCGCACCGCCGACGGCCGGATCTCGCAGCGCAACTTTGGCGGCCACGAGTACCCACGCCTCGCGCACGTCGGCGACCGCACCGGACTGGAGCTGATCCGCACCCTCCAGCAGCGCGTGGTGGCCATCCAGCAGCGGGACTTCAAGGAGACCGGCGACCACGAGGCCGGGCTCAGGGTGCTCCAGGAGTGCACCGTCACCCGCGTCCTCACCCGGGACGGCGCGGTGGCCGGCGTGTTCGGCTACGAGCGCGAGACCGGGCGGTTCTTCGTCCTCGAGGCACCGGCCGTGGTGCTGGCCACCGGCGGCATCGGCAAGTCGTTCAAGGTGACCTCCAACTCCTGGGAGTACACCGGCGACGGGCACGCGCTGGCGCTGCTCGCCGGCGCCCCGCTGGTCAACATGGAGTTCGTGCAGTTCCATCCGACCGGGATGGTCTGGCCGCCCTCGGTGAAGGGGATCCTGGTCACCGAGTCGGTGCGCGGCGACGGCGGCGTGCTGCGCAACAGCGAGAACCGCCGCTTCATGTTCGACTACATCCCCGAGGTGTTCAAGGCGCAGTACGCGCAGGACGAGACCGAGGCGGACCGCTGGTACACCGACCCCGACCACAACCGCAGGCCGCCCGAGCTGCTGCCGCGCGACGAGGTGGCACGGGCCATCAACGCCGAGGTGAAGGCCGGGCGCGGCTCACCGCACGGCGGGGTCTTCCTGGACGTCGCGAGCCGCCTCCCGGCCGAGGAGATCACCCGCCGGCTGCCGTCCATGCACCACCAGTTCAAGCAGCTGGCGGACGTCGACATCACGCGGGAGCCGATGGAGGTCGGCCCGACCTGCCACTACGTGATGGGCGGCGTCGACGTGGACCCGGACACCGCGGCGGCCACCGGCGTGCCCGGGCTCTTCGCGGCCGGCGAGGTCGCCGGCGGCATGCACGGCTCCAACCGGCTCGGCGGCAACTCGCTCTCCGACCTGCTGGTCTTCGGCCGCCGCGCCGGGCTGTACGCCGCGCGCCACGCGGCAGCGCTGCCGGCAGCCGAGCGGCCGGTGGCCGACGAGGCGGCGGTCACGGCGGCCGCCACGGAGGCGGTGCGGCCCTTCGACCCGCCAGCCGGTGCCGGCCCGGCGGAGAACCCCTACGCCATCCACCAGGAGTTGCAGCAGACGATGAACGACCTGGTGGGCATCATCCGCCGGGAGTCCGAGATGGACCAGGCGCTGGAGCGCCTCGACGAGTTGCGGCGGCGCGCGGAACGGGTCGGCGTCGAGGGGCACCGGCAGTACAACCCCGGCTGGCACCTGGCGCTCGACCTGCGCAACATGCTGCTGGTCAGCGAGTGCGTGGCGCTCGCCGCCAGGGAACGCACCGAGTCCCGGGGCGGCCACACCCGCGACGACTACCCGGCCATGGAACGGTCGTGGCGCCGGATCAACCTGCTGTGCGCGCTGGGCGAGGAGGGTCGGGCGACGCTGACGCGGCGCGAACTCCCGCCGCTGCGGCCCGATCTGCTCGACCTCTTCGAGAAGGAAGAGCTGGCCAAGTACCTGACGAACGAGGAGCTGACGGGCCGATGAGCGAAGTAGCGCTTCGGGTGTGGCGGGGCGACGCCGAGACCGGTGCCCTGGAGGACTTCACGGTCGAGGCCCACGAGGGCGAGGTGGTCCTCGACGTCATCCACCGGCTGCAGGCGACGCAGGCGCCCGACCTGGCGGTGCGGTGGAACTGCAAGGCCGGCAAGTGCGGCTCGTGCAGCGCGGAGATCGACGGCCGGCCGCGGCTGATGTGCATGACACGGATGTCGACGTTCGAGCCGGGGCGGACGATCACCATCACCCCGCTGCGGACCTTTCCCGTGGTGCGTGACCTGGTCACGGACGTCGGCTTCAACTACGCCAAGGCCCGCGAGATCCCCTCCTTCGTGCCGCCGAAGGGGCTCGGCCCCGGCGAGTACCGGATGCGGCAGGAGGACGTGGCGCGGTCGCAGGAGTTCCGCAAGTGCATCGAGTGCTTCCTGTGCCAGGACGTGTGCCACGTGGTGCGGGACCACGAGGAGAACAAGCCGGCCTTCGCCGGGCCGCGCTTCCTGATGCGGATGGCCGAGCTCGACATGCACCCGCTGGACGAGGCCGACCGCGACGGCCTCGACCGGGCGCGGGCGGTGCAGGAGGAGCACGGGCTCGGCTACTGCAACATCACGAAGTGCTGCACGGAGGTGTGTCCCGAATCGATTCGGATCACGGACAACGCGCTGATCCCGATGAAGGAGCGGGCGGCTGACCGCAAGTACGACCCGCTGGTCTGGCTCGGCACGACGATCCGCCGCCGCCGCACTTGACCGCCGACCGGGGTTTTCCCC
>NZ_SMKC01000088.1 GCF_004348315.1 Streptomyces sp. 8K308
CTGGATGACGGTGCGTGCCTCGGGCGGCGGCAGCGGGCAGGGCGCCGGCGCGGCGACGGGGTCTGAGGGGGCGGGCGCGGTGGCGCGGGGCTCGGCGACGACGGCGGCGGCGATGCGCTCGGCGAAGACCAGACCCTCGAGGAGCGAGTTGGAGGCCAGCCGGTTGGCGCCGTGCACGCCGGTGCAGGCGGTCTCGCCGCAGGCGTAGAGCCCGGGCACGGTGGTGCGCCCCGCCAGGTCGGTGCGGACGCCGCCGGAGGCGAAGTGGGGGCCGGGCGCGACGGGGATCGGCTCGGTCACCGGGTCGATGCCGTGGGCCTGGCAGGCGGCCAGGATGGTGGGGAACCGCCGCGCCCACATGGCGGCGCCGAAGTGACGCGTGTCCAGGTACATGTGGTCGGCGCCCCGCTCGCGCATCCGCCGGGTGATGGCCTTGGCGACGATGTCACGCGGCGCGAGCTCGGCCAGCTCGTGCTGGCCGACCATGAACCGCTCGCCGGCCGCGTCCACCAGGTGGGCGCCCTCGCCGCGCACCGCCTCGGAGATCAGCGGCTGCTGGCCCTCCGTGCCCGGGCCCAGGTAGAGGACGGTGGGGTGGAACTGCACGAACTCGATGTCGGAGACCTCGGCGCCGGCGCGCAGCGCGATGGCGACGCCGTCGCCGGTGGAGACGGCCGGGTTGGTGGTGGCCGAGAAGATCTGGCCCATGCCGCCGGTGGCCAGCACCACGGCCGGGGCGTGCACGGCGCCGACGCCGTCGTGCCGGCCCTCGCCCATCACGTGCAGGGTGATGCCGGCGGCGCGGCCCGCGGCGTCCTTGAGGAGCTCGAGGGCGAGCGCGTTCTCCACGGTCCTGATGCCGGCGGCGCGGACGGCGGCGACCAGGGCGCGCGATATCTCGGCGCCGGTGGCGTCGCCGCCGGCGTGCGCGATGCGGCGCCGGTGGTGGCCGCCCTCGCGGGTGAGGGCGAGGGCGCCGGCCTCGTCGGTGTCGAAGCGGGCGCCGAGCGCGATCAGCCGGCGCACGGCGCCTGGGCCCTCGGTCACCAGGGCGCGCACCGCGTCCTCGTCGCAGAGACCGGCGCCGGCGACCAGGGTGTCGGCGAGGTGCTGCTCTGGGGTGTCGCCCTCGCCGAGGGCGGCGGCGATGCCGCCCTGGGCCCAGCGGGTGGAGCCGGCGTCGAGCCTGGCCTTGGTGACGATGACGGTGCGGCGGCCGGCGGCGGCGCAGCGCAGCGCGACGGTGAGCCCGGCGACGCCCGAGCCCACGACGACGACCTCGGCCTCGATGGCCCAGCCGGCGACGGGCGCGGCCAGCGCGGCGGTCATCTGTGCCTCGTTTCGTTCGCTTCTCCGCGCGTGCGGCGATCCGCACGCGCCGTGGTCGGGTGCGGCCCGGCGGCCGCGCGCACGGCGCTCACCGGTCCGCCTCCAGGACGAGGCGAGCGTTGTCGATGAGCCGGGTCGTGCCGACGCGGGCGGCGATGGCGAGCACGGCCTCGCCGGTGTGGTCGTCGGGCACGTCGAGGAAGTCGAGCGGGCCGACCAGCACCATGTAGTCGAGGTGGATGCCGGATTCGGCGACCAGCACCTCGCGGGCGGCGGTGCGGACGGCGGCCGGGCCGCGCGGGGCGGCGGCGGCGCCGGCCGCCAGGGCGCGGCTGAGGGAGAGGGCGGAGGCGCGCTCGGCGGCCGTCAGGTAGCGGTTGCGGCTGGAGCGGGCGAGGCCGTCGGGGTCGCGGACGGTGGGGGTGGCGACGATCTCGACGGGGAAGTCGAGGTCCCGGACCATGCGGCGGACCAGAGCCAGCTGCTGGGCGTCCTTCTCGCCGAAGAAGGCGTGGTCGGGCCGGGTGAGGTGGAGCAGCTTGGCGACGACGGTCAGCACACCGTCGAAGTGGCCGGGGCGGGAGGCGCCCTCCAGGCGCTCGCCGAGCTCGCCCGCGACGACCCGAACGCCGGGGGCGCCATGGGGGTACATCTCGGCGTCGTCTGGCGCGAAGACGAGGTCGGCGCCGGCCTCGGCGGCCAGCGCGACGTCGGCGTCGAGGGTGCGCGGGTAGCGCTCGAAGTCCTCGGTGGGGCCGAACTGCAGCGGGTTGACGTAGACGGTGACGACCAGCTGCCCGCCGGGTCCGAGCAGCTCACGGGCCGCCCGGATGTTGGCGGCGTGACCCTCGTGCAGCGCGCCCATGGTCATGACCACGGCTCGTGGCGCGCCCGGTGTGTAGAGCCGGTGCAGCTCCTTGGCGTCATGTGCGACGGGTATCCCCGACTTCCCGGTCATCCCTCTCCTCCCTTGGCGGGTCCTGCGCCCTCGGCGCCGTCCGCCAGGACGCCGAGCAGCGCCTCGGCCAGCTCCGGCTTGAGCAGCCCGTGGTCGAGGGCGCGGTCGGCCGTGGTGCGGGCCATCGCGAGATAGCCGGCCAACGCGTGCGGCGCGTGGGCGCGCAGCTCGGCGAGGTGGGCGGCCACGGTGCCGGCGTCGCCGCGCGCCACAGGTCCGGTGAGGGCGGCGTCGCCCGAGCGCAACGCGTTGTCCAGGGCGGCGCCGAGCAGCGGGCCGAGCATCCGGTCGGGGGCGCCGACGCCGGCGAGGCGCAGCAGTTCGAGCGACTGGGCGACGAGGGTGACCAGGTGGTTGGCGCCGATGGCCAGGGCCGCGTGGTAGAGCGGGCGGTCCTTCTCCTCGATCCACTCCGGCTCGCCGCCCATCTCGATGACCAGCGCCTCGGCGGCGAGCCGCAGCTCCGCGGGCGCGGTGACGCCGAACGAGCAGCCGGCGAGCCGGGGCACGTCGACGGCGGTGCCGGTGAACGTCATCACCGGGTGCAGGGCGAGCGGGAGCGCGCCGGCCCGCAGCGCGGGGTCGAGCACGCCCGTGCCGTACCGTCCAGAGCAGTGCGCGAGGAGCTGGCCGGGGCGCACCGCGCCCGTCTCGACCAGGCCGGCGACGAGTCCCGGCAGCGCGTCGTCCGGCACGGTCAGCAGCACCAGGTCGGCGCGGGCCAGCACCTCGTCGGGGGCGACGAGCGGCACCCCGGGCAGCAGCTCCTCGGCCCGCCTGCGGGAGACGTCGGAGACGCCGGAAGCGGCCACCGGCTGGTGGCCGGCCAGGGCGAGCGCGGCGGCCAGCGCGGGGCCGACCCGGCCGGCGCCCACCACGCCGACGCGGAGCCGCGCGGGTCTGTTCCGCGCCTCGGTGCTCCGGGGGGCGTTGGCGTTCACGACGGGGGGTGCCTCTTTCGACTCAGGCGTTCCGGTCCCTGTGGTGGGTACCGGACGACGAGGCCATGCTACGGCGCGCGGCCGCCGGTTGGGGCCGGTCGTCAGCGCCCGCCGGCGCGCACGAGCCCCGTCTCGTAGGCGAGGACCACGGCCTGCACCCGGTCACGCAGCCCCAACTTGCCGAGGATGCGCCCGACATGGGTCTTCACGGTGGCCTCGGAGACGACGAGCCTGGCGGCGATCTCGCCGTTGGAGAGACCCTGCGCGATGAGCATCAGGACCTCCCGCTCCCGGTCGGTGAGCAGGCCGAGCTCGGGGTGCGGGGTCGCGTCGGCCGTGGGGAGCAGGGAGACGAAACGGTCGAGGAGCCGGCGGGTGGTGGAGGGGGCGACCACCGCGTCCCCGCTGTGCACCGCGCGGATGGCGGTGAGCAGTTCGTCGGGCGGCACGTCCTTGAGCATGAACCCGGCGGCGCCGGCCTTCAGCCCGGAGAAGGCGTATTCGTCGAGGTCGAAGGTGGTGAGGATGAGCACCTTGGGCTGGCCGGGACCGCCGGCGCCGCCCTGGCAGATGCGGCGGGTGGCCTCCACGCCGTCGAGCCTGGGCATCCTGACGTCCATCAGGACGACGTCGACCGCGGTGCTCCGCAGCACCTCGACGGCCTCGACGCCGTCGCCCGCCTCGGCCACCACCTCCATGTCGGGCTGGGCGGCGAGCACCATCTTGAACCCGGTGCGCAGCAGCACCTGGTCGTCCACCAGCATCACGCGGATCGTCATCGGTCGCTCCCCCTCGTCACTCGCGTCTCTTCCTCACCGCGCCGCGTCGCCGGCCAGCGGGAGCGTGGCGCTGATGCGGAAGCCGCCGCCCGGGCGGGGTCCGGCGATCAACACCCCGCCGACCATGCCTACCCGCTCCCGCATGCCGATGAGCCCCTGGCCCCGCCCGTCGGCGCCGCGCTCCTCGTACAGCTCGCGCTGGGCGCCGCGCCCGTCGTCCTCGGCGAGCACCGTCAGCGCGTCCGGATCGTAGGAGAGCCGGACGGTGGCTCCGACGTGGGGCCCGCCGTGCTTGCGGGTGTTGGTCAGGGCCTCCTGGACGATGCGGTAGGCGGTGAGCTCGACGCCGCTGGGCAGCGGCCTCGGGGTGCCCTCGATCCGGAAGTCGACGGGCAGCCCGGTGCCCCTGACCTGGTCCACCAGGTCGGCCAGCTGCTCGACGCCGGGCTGGGGGACGTAGTCCTGGCCGGTGACCTGGCCGTCCTCGCCGCGCAGCACGCCGAGCAGGCGGCGCATCTCGGTGAGGGCCTGCCGGCCGGTGCCCGAGATGGTGTGGAGCGCGTTGCGCGTCTGCTCGGGGGCGGTGTCCAGGACGTAGGCGGCGCCGTCCGCCTGCACGACCATGACCGAGACGTTGTGCGCGACGACGTCGTGGAGCTCGCGGGCTATGCGGGCGCGCTCGGCGGCGACCGCCATCCTGGCCTGGGTCTCACGCTCCTGCTCAAGCCGGTTGGCGCGCTCCTCGAGCTCGGCGTAGTAGGCGCGGCGGGTGCGCAGCGAGTCCCCGAGCACCCAGGCGAGCAGGAAGGCGATGGTGAGGAAGACGGTGCCGACGATGATGTTGGCGAGGCTCGAGCCTCCATGGTCCTCGGGCCAGCGCAGCGCGGTGATGGTGGGCGTGGTCAGGCACATGGCGAGCGCGACCCGGGAGGGCCAGCGCTTGGGACGGGAGGCGACGGTGAAGGCGATGGCGAGGAACGCGAAGTTCGCCGGCAGCGGGCGGACGTCGGTCAGCAGTTGGAAGGCGCCGACCGCGAGCGCGAGGACGAGCATCCACTCCGGGACACGGCGGCGCAGCGCGATCACCGTGCCGGAGGCCAGCGTGGCGAACAGCGCGGCCCACGGGTCGCCCCCGTAGACGCCGACCCCCGGGGCGGTGAGGACGACGATCGACATGAACACCGGCACGAGCGCCCAACAGCCGTCCACCCACGTGGGGTGGCGGCGGATGAAGTCGTAGAGCCGGTTCACGTAACCCAGCGTAGGCACTGTGTGCGGCTCGGGAGTCAACCCGTCGGCCGATACATGAAGCCGTCAACTACTCCTCAAGGTGGATGATGCGTGTGAGTGGTATCCCGGAGGGCGCCCCCGACGTCCGGGCCGAGGGCTGGCGGGCGGCGACGGAGCGCGCGCTGTACGGCCCGGGGGGCTTCTTCGTGCGCGAGGCGCCGGCGGCGCACTTCCGCACGGCCGTGCACGCCTCCGCGCTCTTCGCCGGCGCGGTGGCCGAACTGCTGCTCCGGGTGGACGAGGCGCTCGGCCGGCCGCCGGCGCTAGCGCTGGTCGACGTCGGGGCGGGGCGGGGCGAGCTGGCCGCCGGGGTGCTGGCCGCGCTGCCGCCCGAGCCGGCCGGGCGGCTGCGGGCGTACGCGGTGGAACGGGCGCCGCGCCCGCCGGGGCTCGACCACCGGGTGGCCTGGCGGGCCGCGCCGCCCGCGGGCGCGGCGGGGCTGCTGTTCGCCAACGAGTGGCTGGACAACGTGCCGCTCGACGTGGCCGAGGTCGACGGGACCGGGGTGGCGCGCTACGTGCTGGTCGACGGGGCCGGGGCCGAGCGGCTCGGCCCGCCGGTGACCGGCGCGGACGCCGACTGGCTGCGCCGCTGGTGGCCGCTGGACGGCGCGCCGCCCGGCACGCGCGCCGAGATCGGGCTGCCGCGCGACCTGGCCTGGGCCGCCGCGCGCTCCAGCCTCGCGCGCGGCCTCGCGGTGGCCGTGGACTACGCGCACACCCGCGACCGCCGGCCGCCGCTCGGCACCCTCACCGGCTATCGGGACGGCCGCGAGGTACGCCCGGTGCCGGACGGCGGTTGCGACCTGACCGCCCATGTGGCGCTCGACGCCTGCGCCGGCGCGGGCGGGCGGCTGCTGCCCCAGCGCGACGCGTTGCGCGCGCTCGGCGTGGACGGCGCGCGTCCCCCGCTCGAGTTGGCGACCCGCGACCCGGCCGGCTATCTGCGGCGGCTCGCCAGGGCCGGCGAGGCCGCGGAACTGACCCACCCGGCGGGGCTCGGCGGCTTCAGCTGGCTCGTCGAGCCGGTGGGCATCCCCGATCCGCTGGCCTGAGGCACCCGACGGGACGGCTCACCTGTCGACGTCGCTTGCCGACGTCACTTGTCGATGTCGCCGACCACGAAGAAGAAGGAGCCGAGGATCGCCACCATGTCGGCCACCAGCGTGCCGGGCAGCAGCGCGCTCAGCGCCTGGATGTTGTTGAACGATGCGGACCGCAGCTTCAGTCGGTAGGGCGTCTTCTCGCCCTTGGACACCAGGTAGTAGCCGTTGATGCCCAGCGGGTTCTCGGTCCAGGCGTAGGTGGCGCCCTCCGGCGCCTTGAGCACCTTCGGCAGCCGCTGGTTGACGGGCCCCGGCGGCAGCTCGGCGAGCCGGTCGAGGCAGGCGTCCGCGAGGTCGAGCGCGTTCTTCGCCTGGTCGAGCAGCACCTCGAACCTGGCCAGGCAGTCCCCCGCCTCCCTGGTCACCACCCGTAGCACGCCGCCCAACTCCCCGTACGCCAGGTACGGCTCGTCCCGGCGCAGGTCGAAGTCGACGCCGCTGCCCCGCGCGATGGGCCCGGAGATCCCGTAGGCGTGCGCCGTCTCGGGACGCAGCACCCCGACGCCCCTGGTGCGGGCCCGGAACACCTCGTTGCCGACAACGAGCTCGTCCAGCCTGGTCATCCCGGAGCGCGCCGCGGCCACCGCCGCCCTGGCGCGCTCCGACCAGCCCTCGGGCAGCTCCTCCTTGAGGCCGCCGACCCGGTTGAACATGTAGTGCATCCGGCCGCCCGAGACCTCCTCCATCACCTGCTGCAGGCTCTCCCGCTCGGTGAAGGCGTAGAACATCGGCGTGATGCCACCGAGCTCGAGCGGGTAGGAGCCGAGGAACATCAGGTGGTTGAGCACCCGGTTCAGCTCGGCGAGCAGGGTGCGCAGCCACACGGCGCGCTCCGGCACCTCCATGCCGAGCATCCGCTCCACGGCCAGCACCACGCCCAGCTCGTTGGAGAACGCGGACAGCCAGTCGTGCCGGTTGGCCAGCACGATGATCTGCCGGTAGTCACGCGCCTCGAAGAGCTTCTCAGCGCCCCGGTGCATGTAGCCGACGACCGGCTCGGCCCGCGAGATCCGCTCGCCGTCGAGCACCAGACGCAGCCGCAGCACCCCGTGCGTCGAGGGGTGCTGGGGGCCGATGTTGAGCACCATGTCGGTGCTCTCGGCGGCGCCGCCCACTCCGATGACCGTCTCCGTCATGCGGGTCAGTCTTTCACCCCTCCCCGCCGCGCGCCGCCCCTCTAAGATGCCTGTATGAACACGGTGGCTGAGGGGCCGGCCACGGCGGAGGCGGCCTGGGGGACCGGCGACACCTGGCGGCCGGTGGCCGCCGCCCTGCTGCGCATGCGGCGGCTGCTGCTCGTCGGCTGGCTCGCGCCGCCCACCCTCGCCCTCGCCGTCCTCCTCGCGCTGCTCGCCGGCGGCCCCTGGGCGCTGCTCGCGGCGGTGCCGGCCGGCGCCACGCTCTGGGGCTGGGGCGCCCTGGCCCGCAACTGGCGTTCGTGGGGTTACCAGGAGCGCGACGACGACCTGCTGATCAGACGCGGCGTGCTGTGGCGGCAGTTGACCGTCGTGCCCTACGGCCGGATGCAACTGGTCGAGGTCACCTCGGGCCCGCTGGAGCGCAGGTTCGGCCTCGCCACGCTGCAGCTGCACACGGCGGCCGCCGCCACCGACGCCACCATCCCCGGGCTGCCGCCGACCGAGGCCGAGCGGCTGCGGGACCGGCTCACCGAGCTGGGCGAGGCCCGCTCGGCCGGGCTGTGAGCGGCGGCCCACCGTGAGCGGCGCGGCCGGGGAACCGCCGGGGGAGCCTTCGCCGAAGTCACCGGAGGGACCGCCGGAGGAACCGCCCGAGGAGACCGGGGAGATACCCGCCGGCGCGGGCCACCGGCTGCACCCGGTGACGCCCTGGCGCCGCACCTGGGCCCCGCTCGCCGGCCTCGGCGCCATCGCGGCGAACAACATCCAGAACCTCGACGACTGGACCAGCTCGCTCGGCCTGGTCAGGCTGCTGGCGCTGCTGCTCGCGCTGGTGCTGTGCGCCGCCGGCTACGGCTACCTCTCCTGGCGCGTCACCCGCTACCTGGTCACCGACACCGAGCTGCGCATCCGCACCGGGCTACTCTTCCGCCGCACCGCCCACCTGCGCCTCGACCGCATCCAGGCCGTCGACGTCACCCGGCCCATGCTGGCCAGGGTGCTCGGCGTGGCCAAGCTCAAGATGGACGTGGTCGGCTCGGGCGCCGCCGACGAGTTGGCGTACCTGGGCGAGGCCGAGGCCCTCCGGCTGCGCGCCGAGCTGCTCGCCAGGGCCGCCGGCATCGCCCCCGAGGCCGCGACCACCGCCGGCGAGGCGCCGGCCCGCGAGCTGGACCAGGTGGACACCAGGACGTTGGTCGGGTCGCTGACGCTGCTCGGCACCGGCTGGGGGCTGCTGGTGTTCGCGCTCGCCGTTACCGGGCTCGTCTGGTGGGGCACCGACAACCTGGTGGCCGCTGGGCTCGCCGGCCTTCCGCTGCTCGCGGGCGCGTGGCAGACGAGCGTGGGCGCCTTCCTCACCCAGTACGGCTGGACGGTGAGCGAGTCCCCTGACGGGCTGCGGCTCGACCACGGCCTGCTGCAGCGCGACCACGCCACGGTGCCGCCCGGCAGGGTGCAGGCGGTGCGCCTGGTGGAGCCGCTGCTGTGGCGGCGGCGCGGCTGGGTGCGGGTCGAGCTCGACGTGGCCGGCGGGGGGAACGAGGGCGGGCTGCTCGTGCCTGTCGCCACCCGGGCGACGGCCGCCGCGCTGGTCGGCCGGATCCTGCCCGAGGTCGACCTCGGTGCGGCGCTGGCCGCCGTGCGGGCGGCGCCCGGCAGGGCCCGCTGGATCTTCCCGGTCGGCCGGGTCGGCTACGGGCACGGCGTGACCGGGGCTGTGTTCGTGGCGCGGCGCGGCCGGCTGCGGCGCGTCCACTCGCTGGTGCCGCACGCCAAGGTGCAGAGCGTCAGGATGACCCAGGGCCCGTGGACGCAGCGGCTCGGCCTGGCCCACATCCACGTGGACCACGGCGCGGACGGCACGGCCAGCGCCCGGCTGCAGGACGCCGGGTACGCGGCGGCCCAGGTGGCGGCGCAGGCCGAGCGCTCCAGGCTCGGCCGGCGGGCCGCGGCGCCGGAACGCTGGCTCACCCGCTGATCCGCTGACCGGCCAGACCGCCGGCCCGAGAGCCGCCTCAGCCGATCGTCGTGCCGCCCGGCTGACCCTCGCCGCCCTCGGCGTCGTCCTCGGACTCCTCGTCCTCGTCGTCCTCCTGGTCGAGCAGCACGGGAGAGCCGTGGTGCGCCCAGACCTTCCAGGCGCCGTCCTCGGTACGCCGGAAGATGTTGGTGGCCACCACCATGCCGCCGACCAGCGGCCCGGCCGAGCCGTCGGCCTCGGCCGGGCCGCCGCTCAGGATGTTCTCCGTGCAGGTCACCAGCGCCGTGTCGCCCTGCACCGACACCTCGACGTCGGTCAGGAAGAACTGGATGTACTCGGTGTTGGCCATGATCAGCGCGTAGGAGCGCATCACCTCGCCGCGCCCGCTGATCACCGGCCAGCCGGGGTGCACCACGCTGACGCCCTCGTCGAGCCAGCGCTCGGCCATCGCGTCCAGGTCGCCGCGCTCCAGCGCGTCGTACAGCGCGGTGTTGGCGGCGGCCACCGCCTCGATGTCGGTGCCGGCTCCGCTCACGCCGCCCCCTCCCCCGCCGCCTCGACGGCTCGCGCCACCCGCACCGCGTCGGCGCTGGCCCGCACCTCGTGCACCCGCACCGCCCACGCGCCGTCCCGGGCGGCGAGCGCGGTGACGGCGACGGTGGCCGCGTCCCGCTCCCGCGCCGGCGGTGGATCGGCGTGCGGCCCGGCCAGCACCCGGCCGATGAACCGCTTGCGGGAGGCCGCCACCAGCAGCGGCAGGCCAAGCTCGGCGCGCAGCCGGCCGATCGCCGCGACCAGCGCCAGGTCGTGCTGGGCGCGCTTGGCGAAGCCGAGCCCGGGGTCGACGACGAGACGGTCGGCGGTGATGCCGCCCTCGACCGCGCGCGCCACGCTCTCCCGCAGCTCGGCCACCACCTCAGCGACCACGTCCCCGTAGACGGCGCGCTCGTTCATGTCGATGCTCTGGCCCCGCCAGTGCATCACCACGAACGGCACCCCGGCGTCGGCGACCACCGGCACCATCCGGGGGTCGGCGCGCCCGCCGCTGACGTCGTTGACCAGCCGGGCGCCGGCCGCCACGGCCCGCTCCGCCACGCTGGCCCGCATCGTGTCCACGCTGACGACCACGCCCTCGCGCGCCAGCTCGCGCACCACCGGGATGACCCGCCGCAGCTCCTCCGGCTCGTCCACCCGGGTCGCGCCCGGACGGGTCGACTCACCGCCCACGTCGACCAGGTCGGCGCCCTCGGCCACCAGGTCGAGGCCACGTTTCACCGCCGACTCGGCGTCGAACCATCGCCCGCCGTCCGAGAAGGAGTCCGGTGTGACGTTGACCACCCCCATGACCGCGCAGCGGTCCCAGCTGGGCAGTCCGGTCACGTGGCCGTACGAGATGCTCATGCGTCAAGGGTAGGGGCTGACCGCCCGCCACCGTGGGCCGAAAACCGACCTCGTGCCGCGCCGTCCCGGTACCCGGGGCGCCATCGGGCCGAGCCCCCCGGTGCCCCATGATGTTCGCCCCTCGCGGGTAGATTCGAACGCCTCGGAGGGGTTTCATGCCCTTGGCATCGTGCACCGAGAAGCGAGAGGGAGTGACGCCGTGGACGAGATCGCCCTGCACGGCCTGCGCGCCAGGGGCTACCACGGGGTCCTGCCGCACGAGCGCGCCGAGGGCCAGACCTTCGTGGTCGACGTCAGGCTCGGCGTCGACACCCGCGCCGCCGCGGCCGCGGACGAGCTGGCCAGGACGGTCGACTACGGCGTGCTGGCCGAGGAGGTCACCGCGGTGGTCGCGGGCGAGCCCTGCGACCTGGTGGAGACGCTGGCCCAGCGGATCGCCGACCGGTGCCTGGCACACCCCCCGGTGGGGTGGGCGGAGGTCACCGTGCACAAACCGCAGGCGCCCATCGCCGTCCCCTTCGACGACGTGACCATCACCATCAAGCGGAGCCGAGCATGACCTCCAGCACCCCCGCTTCATCCCCCGACCCGACCGTCCAGCCGGTACCCGCCTCCGTCGTCCAGCAGGTCGACGCCGCGGACTCGACCCTGCACAACCCCCAACGGGCCGTCATCTCGCTCGGCAGCAACCTCGGCAACCGCCTGGAGACCCTGCAGGGCGCGATCGACGCGCTCGAGGACACCCCAGGGGTGCGGGTGAAGGCCGTGTCGCCGGTCTACGAGACCGAGCCGTGGGGAGTGGAACCCGGCTCCCAGCCCACCTACTTCAACGCGGTGGTGATCGTGAAGACGACGCTGCCGCCCGGCTCGCTGCTCGAGCGGGCGCACGCCATCGAGGAGGCGTTCCACCGGGCGCGCGACACCCGTTGGGGACCGCGCACCATCGACGTGGACATCGTGGCCTACCAGGGCGTGGTCTCCGACGACCCGGCGCTCACGCTTCCCCACCCCCGGGCCCACGAGCGGGCGTTCGTGCTCGTGCCGTGGCACGATGTCGACCCGGGCGCCGAGGTGCCGGGGCGTGGCCCGGTGTCCATGCTGCTGACCGCGGTCGGCACGCGGGGCGTCGTCGCGCGCCCCGACCTCGCCCTGGTGCTGCCCGACTAGAGACCCGCTCGGAAGCCAGCCCGCCGGACTGATTGGGACCGAAGCTCACCGCCATGAACCAACTGCGGATCCGCACCCTGGCCGGACTGTTCCTCGCCGCGGCGGCGCTCTCCTGGGCGCTCGCCGGACTGTGGGACTCCCTGGACAACACGCTGCCCGCGGTGCCGTTGCTCGCGCCGGTCATCCTGGCGTTGATCGCGATCGTGCTGCTGGCCACCACGCTGTCGCTGCGGTCCAGGCTGCGCGCCCAGCGCGAGCGGCGGCCCGGCGCCAGGCCGGTGGACCGGATGATGGCGGCGCGCGCCGTGGTCTTCGGCCAGGCGAGCGCGCTGGTGTCGGCGCTGGTGGCCGGTGGGTACGGCGGGTTCGGTCTTTTCCTGCTGATGTACCGGATGGAGGTGTCGAACCGGCGCGAGCAGGCGCTCTACGCCGGGCTCGCGGTGATCGCCGGCCTCGCGGTGATCGCGGCGGCGCTGTTCCTGGAGCGCGTCTGCCGGCTCAGGGACGGCGACGAGGACGGTCCGGGCGGCGGCCCTGGCCCGATAGGGCACCGGGCCTGAGCTGACTCAGACGCCGCTGACCGCGTCCAGGGCGACGGCCGAGCGGGACACGGCGCGCGCGTCCGCGTCGATCGAGCGGCGCAGCGCCTCGTGCAGCGCGGTGGGGGTGAGCACGCCGAGGAAGCGGTCGTCGTCGGTCGGGTCGAGCACGGCGATCCAGCCCGCGTCGTACTGGAGCATGGTGCTGAACGCCCGCTTGAGCGAGGCGCCGAGCGGCAGCCAGGCGTCCATCCGGCGCGCGTAGCCGGCGACCGGGCCGACCACGTCCGCGCCGCCCTCGTCCGGTATCGGCACCCAGCCGTGCAGCGCCTCGCGCTCGTCGAGGACCACGGCCCAGCGCACCCCGTCGGCGCGCATCAGGGACGCGGCCCGCGACATCGGGTCGGCGAGGTGCACCACCGGCGGGCGCTCCAGGTCGCCCTTCTCGACCGGCGTCACCGAGAGCCGCTTGAGCCCGCGGTCGCTGCCGACGAACGCGGCGACGTGCTCGTTGGCGGGCGCGCCGAGGACGGTGGCCGGCGTGTCGAACTGCTCGACCCGGCCCTGCCCGAAGACCGCCATCCGGTCGCCGAGCCGCACCGCCTCCTCCACGTCGTGGGTGACGAACAGCACGGTCTTGCGCATCTCCGCCTGGAGCCGCAGGAACTCGTTCTGCAGCCGCTCCCGCACCACGGGGTCGACGGCGCCGAACGGCTCGTCCATCAGGAGCACCGGGGGGTCGGCGGCGAGCGCCCTGGCCACCCCGACCCGCTGCCGCTGCCCGCCGGAGAGCTGGTCCGGGTAACGGCCGCCGTACACCGCCGGGTCGAGGCCCACGAGTTCGAGCAGTTCGGCGGCGCGCCGGCGCGCCTCGCTCCGCCGCCGGCCGAGCAACAGCGGCACGGCGGCGGCGTTGTCCAGCACGGTGCGGTGTGGGAAGAGGCCGACCTGCTGGATGACGTAGCCGATCCGGCGGCGCAGCCGCACCGGGTCCTGGGAGGCGATGTCCTCGCCGCCGAGCAGCAGCCGGCCGAAGGTCGGCTCCTCCAGGCGGTTGACCAGCCGCATCGTGGTGGTCTTGCCGCAGCCCGAGGGGCCGACAAGCGTGACGAGCTCGCCCTCGGCGATCTCCAGATGGAGGTCGTCCACGGCGAGGGTGCCGTCCGGGTACCGCTTGGAGACGTGGTCGAACCGCAACATGTTCATCAGTCTGTCAGGTTTTCGGGCTAGGGTGCTTGCACATGAGTGCGGTGACCGCCGAGAACTGCCTGGCCGCGAACGAGTGGATCTGCGGGGAGTACGTCCGCAGCCGCGGCCAGGAGCTGACCAACGCCACCCTGGAACACGTCGTGATCGCCACCACCTCGGTCGGCATCGCCATCCTGGTCGCCTTCCCGCTGGCCCTGCTCGCCCGCCGCTGGCGGCCGGCCGCCGGCTCGATCCTCGGCCTGACCACCGTGCTCTACACGATCCCCTCGCTCGCCATGTACGCGCTGCTGCTGCCGGTGTTCGGGCTCTCCGCCTCGGTGGTGATCTGCGGCCTGGTGCTCTACTCGCTCACCGTCCTGGTCCGCAACATCCTCACCGGGCTCGAGTCGGTCCCGACCGAGACCAGGGACGCGGCCCGCGGCCTTGGCTACGGCCGCTGGCGGCTGCTGTTCGGCGTCGAACTGCCGCTCGCCCTGCCCGCCCTGATGGCCGGGGTGCGCATCGCTACGGTCTCCGCCGTCTCGCTGACCACGGTCGGCGCCATCGTCGGCCACGGCGGCCTCGGCAACCTCATCCACAGCGGCATGAACAGCTACTTCAAGGCGCAGGTGCTCACCGCCTCCGTGCTGTGCGTGCTGCTCGCCGTCGTGGCCGACCTGCTGCTGCTCGCCGCGCAGCGCCTGTTGACGCCCTGGACCAGAGCGGCCGGCGGTGGCCGGGCCGCCACGCACGCGCCACGGCCGGACGCGGTGCTCGACCCGAGAGAGGCGATCTGAGATGGGCGTGATCCCCGACGCGTGGACCTGGCTCACCACCGACGCGAACTGGTCGGGCGACGCCGGCGTGTTCCACCGGCTCGTCGAACACCTCTACCTCACCGGCGTCTGCCTCGCCGTCTCCTGCGCCATCGCGCTGCCGCTCGCCTGCGCCCTCGGCCACGGCGGCGGCCACCGGATCGGCGGCGCGCTGGCGATCAACATCTCCAACGTGGGGCGCGCGGTGCCCACCTTCGCCGTGCTGGTGCTGCTCACCATCGGCCCGCTCGGACGCCACGGCGACCTGCCGGTGATCGTCGCGCTGGTGCTGTTCGCCGTGCCGCCGCTGCTGACCAACGCCTACGTGGGCGTCTCGGAGGCCGACCGGGACGTGGTGGGCGCCGCCCGTGGCCTCGGGATGTCCGGCTGGCAGCTGTTGACGCGCGTCGAACTGCCGCTGGCGTTCCCGCTGATCATGACGGGCGTTCGCACGGCGGCCGTGCAGATCGTCGCCACCGCCACACTGGCCGCGCTGCCCGGCGGCGGGGGCCTCGGCCGGATCATCACCGCCGGCTTCGCCAACTACCGCACGGCCCAGGTGGTCGCGGGCGCGGTGCTGGTCGCCGTGCTGGCGCTGGCCGTCGAAGGGGCGCTCGCCCTGCTGCAGCGCGCCCTCGCCCCGGCGCGCCGGCGGCGCGCGAGCGACCGTCGTAACCGCCCGGCGGCGGCCGGCGCCGGGCAGGGCGAGGACTGGCCGGCGGACGCGCTCGCGCCGGCCACCACCACCCGCGCCAAGGAACCGGCCGCCGAAGTCGCCGAATGACCTGCCCTCCGACCAAGGGAGTTCCCGTGAACCGCACGATCCGACGCGCCGCCACCGGCCTGACCGGCCTCACCATGGCCCTGACCCTGGCCGCCTGCGGCGGCGGAGACAGCCTGGAGTCCGAGGGCGACAACGGTGGAGGCGGAGGCGAGCAGAGCTCAGGCGACTCCCTCACCATCGGCGGCGCCAACTTCACCGAGGCCACCATCATGGCCGAGCTCTACGCGCGGATCCTCGCCGACGCCGGCTACTCCACCACCGTCACCACCGTGGACAGCCGCGAGATCTACGAGCCCGAGCTGGAGAGCGGCGGCATCGACATCGTGCCCGAGTACGCCGCCACCCTGGCCGAGTTCCTCAACGCCAAGGTCAACGGCGCGGACGCGGAGCCCGTCGCCAGCCCCGACGTCGAGGAGACCGTCACCGCGCTGCGCGAACTCGCCGAGCCGCTCGGCCTCACGGTCCTCGACGCCGGCGAGGCCGCCGACCAGAACGCCTTCGCCGTCACCGAGGAGTTCGCCGCGGAACACGACCTGACGACCCTCTCCGACCTCGGCGAGTCTGGCCTCCCGATTCGGCTGGCGGCCGGCGACGAGTGCGCGGAACGGCCCTTCTGTCAGCCGGGCCTCGAGGAGACCTACGGCATCGACATCACCGAGATCGACCCGCGCGGCGTCGGCACCGTCCAGGCCAAGCAGGCCGTCGCGGACGGGCAGGACGACATGGTCCTGACCACCACCACCGACGCCACGCTCGAGGACTTCGGTCTCGTGCTGCTCGAGGACGACCGCAACCTCCAACTCGCCGACAACCTGCTGCCGGTGCTCAACAGCGAGACCGCGGGCGACGAGCAGATCGCCGAAACCCTGAACCGCCTCACCGAGACGCTCACCACCGATGACCTGATCGAGCTCAACCGACAGGTCGACGCCGAGCGTCGCACCGCGGGCGACGTGGCCGCCGACTACCTCGAGGAGCAGGGCCTGCTCGGTAGCTGACGGACGGTCGGAAGGCACCCGGCGGGGCGGCCGGGCGGCGGCGGAACCGGCTTGGTAACCGGCCGGCCACAACCACCCGGGTGCCCTCCCACGCGTCGACCGCGTCACGGTAAGTTTCGACCATGGCACGTGGACGTCACCGCAACGCGGCACTGCACCGGGTGTTGATCCCCACCGCCCTCGGCGGCTCCGCGCTGCTGTGCGCGGCGCTGGCCTGGCTGGTCGGCGGCCAGGGACCGCGGGTGCTCGCCACCCTGGCCGCGTTCGCCGGGGTGACGGCCGCCGCGCTGCTGCGTCGCTGGGACCTGGAGGCCGGGCGGCAGGTCGCCAGGGAGCGGGCCGCCAAGGCCGGGATGAGCTGGCAGGTCGACGAGCGGCAGGCCGAGCTCGAAGAGGCCCAGGAGCTCGTCGCCCAGTTGGAGGAGAAGATCCGCGGCAAACGGGCCGACCTCGGCCGGCTCCGCTCGGAGCACGCCGACCTGCTGCGCCGCTACGCCACCGCGGAGAGCGAGCGCGCCAAGGCGCTCGAAGGCCGCAGGCGGCTCGCCCTTGAGGCCGCCGAGCCGGCCAGGGAGCTCACCTCGGAGCCCACCGACCACCGCACCGCCGCCGGCGCCCCTACCCGACTGACCTACCTCCAGGCGTATGAGGCACTCGGCCGCCTCTCCCGCAACGCGGCCCGCCAACGCCTTCCCCTGCGGGGAGCCGAGCCACGGCGCGAGCCCGTCTCCGAGCAGCCGGCCGAGGCGCCCCCGCGGCCGGTCCCACCGCAGGCGGGCACCGCGCGCCGGGACGTGCCGGCGCTCCCTGCACCGGACGGCACGGCGGCGCGCGAGGCGCCGTCGCGGCAGCCAAGCCGCTTCGACTTCTTCGGCGGGCCGGCCTCGCCGGCCAGGAACCGGCGCGAGCCAGCCCGCGACGAGCCCGAGGCCGACATCCACGACCGCGAACCGGCCGGCGCGCTCGACGACGCCCGCGAGAGCCGCTGACACCGCCAGAGCCACGCCCCCAAGGCCCCCGGCCGAAGGCCGCGAAACCGTTGACGGACACATCGCCGCGCCGGCCGGCCCGCCAGGGCCGGGGCCCCGGCGCGCGGCCAGAGCCCGGCCCGGCGAGGGCCTAGCGGGCCAGGATGAGGCTCATCGCCTCGGCGCGGGTGGCCGCGTCCCGCAGCTGACCCCGCACCGCCGAGGTGGTCGTCTTGGCCCCCGGCTTCCGCACCCCGCGCATCGTCATGCACATGTGCTCGCACTCCACCACCACGATCACCCCGCGCGGCTCCAGGATCCGCATCAGCGAGTCGGCGATCTGGGTGGTCAGCCGCTCCTGCACCTGCGGCCGCCGCGCGAACACGTCGACCAGCCGAGCCAGCTTGGAGAGACCGGTGATCTTGCCGCTCGCGGACGGGATGTAGCCGATGTGCGCGTACCCCACGAACGGCACCAGGTGGTGCTCGCAGGACGACAGCACCTCGATGTCCTTGACCAGCACCATCTCGTCGTGGCCAAGGTCGAACGTCGTGGTCAGCACGTCCTCCGGGCGCTGCCACAGACCGGCGAATATCTCCCGGTAGGCCCGCGCCACCCGCGCCGGGGTGTCGCGCAGCCCCTCCCGGTCCGGATCCTCGCCGACCGCGATCAGGAGCTCGCGGACGGCGCTCTCGGCGCGCTTCTCGTCGAACTCGCCGATGGGTCCAGGCCCGGACGCCTGGTCAGGCAACGTCACCGGGTCGGTCATAGCGTTCCTCGTTCCTTGGTCACGGCGCGCACCGTACCTGTACACACGGCCGCGCCCCTCACGATAGAACGTGAGGGGCGCGGAGGGACATTCCGGTACCAAGGTCCGAGAGGGTCCCGAGTCAGTCCTCGGTGCGCTGGTCCTCCAGCGGCGGGGTGGCCTTCTCCAGGCTCCCGTTC
Source organism: Streptomyces sp. 8K308 (assembly GCF_004348315.1). Taxonomy (GTDB): domain Bacteria; phylum Actinomycetota; class Actinomycetes; order Streptomycetales; family Streptomycetaceae; genus Streptomyces. The sequence goes on from NZ_SMKC01000088.1 coordinate 18,332, forward strand.
GCCAGGTTGATCTCCTTCACCGGGAAGGTGACCGGCGGCCTGGTGGAGGGCGTGCGGCGGGTGGAGCCGGTCCACGCCGGGCGGGCCGGGCGCTTCACGACGCCGGCGAAGACCTCCGCCAGCTCCTCCTTGTTGAGGGTCTCCTTCTCCAGCAGCGCGAGCACCAGGTTGTCCAGCACGTCCCGGTTCTCCACCAGGATCTCCCACGCCTCGTTGTGCGCGGTCTCGATGAGCTTCTTGACCTCCTCGTCGACCAGCCCGGCGACCTCCTCCGAGTAGTCGCGCTGGTGGCCCATCTCCTTGCCAAGGAAGGGCTCGGAGTTGTCGGTGCCGAACTTGATGGCCCCGAGCTTCTCGGTCATGCCGTACTGGGTGACCATCGCCCGCGCCGTGGCGGTGGCCTTCTCGATGTCGTCCCCGGCGCCCGTGGTCGGGTCGTGGAAGACCAGCTCCTCGGCCGCCCGGCCGCCCATCATGTAGGCCAGCCGGTCCAGCATCTCGTTCCGCGTGGTGGAGTACTTGTCCTCCTCCGGCAGCACCATGGTGTAGCCCAGGGCACGGCCGCGGGAGAGGATCGTCACCTTGTGCACCGGGTCACTGTTGGGAGAGGCCGCCGCGACCAGGGCGTGCCCGCCCTCGTGGTACGCGGTGATCATCTTCTCCTTCTGGCTCATGATCCGGGTGCGCTTCTGCGGGCCGGCGACCACGCGGTCGATGGCCTCGTCGAGGAACTTGTTGTCGATCAGCTTCGCGTTGCCCCGCGCGGCGAGCAGCGCCGCCTCGTTGAGCACGTTGTTCAGATCGGCACCAGTGAAGCCGGGGGTGCGCCGGGCGACGGCCGCCAGGTCGACGTCGGGCGCGACCGGCTTGCCCTTCTGGTGCACCTTGAGGATCTCGAGGCGGCCCTGCATGTCGGGCCGGTCCACCGCGATCTGCCGGTCGAAGCGGCCGGGACGCAGCAGCGCCGGGTCGAGGATGTCGGGGCGGTTGGTGGCGGCGATCAGGATCACGCCGCCCTTGACGTCGAAGCCGTCCATCTCGACCAGCAGCTGGTTGAGCGTCTGCTCCCGCTCGTCGTGACCGCCGCCCATGCCGGCGCCGCGGTGGCGGCCGACGGCGTCGATCTCGTCCACGAAGACGATGGCCGGCGCGTTGGCCTTGGCCTGCTCGAACAGGTCGCGCACCCGGGAGGCGCCGACGCCGACGAACATCTCGACGAAGTCGGAACCGGAGATCGAGTAGAACGGGACCCCGGCCTCGCCGGCCACGGCGCGCGCGAGCAGCGTCTTACCGGTGCCGGGCGGACCGTAGAGCAGCACGCCCTTGGGGATCTTGGCGCCGACGGCCTGGAACTTCGCGGGCTCCTGCAGGAACTCCTTGATCTCCTGGAGCTCCTCCACGGCCTCGTCCGAGCCGGCCACGTCGGCGAAGGTGGTCTTCGGCGTGTCCTTGGTGATCAGCTTGGCCTTGGACTTCCCGAAGTTCATCACTCGGGAGCCGCCGCCCTGCATCTGGTTCATCAGGAACAGGAACACGATGATGATCAGCAGGAACGGCAGGATCGACAGCAGCATGCCCACGAAGGGGTTCTGCGACTTCGGGGAGACGGTGTACCCGTCGGGCAGCTGGTCGTCCTGGAACTTCGACTGCAGCATCGAGGCCAGATCCTCGCCCTGCCCGTCGATGTAGCTCGCCTGGACCCGGTTGCTGCCCTCGATCTCCTGGCCGCTCTTGAGCTCGACCCGGATCATCTGCTCGTCGCCGGTGGTGAGCTCGGCGGACTGCACATGGTTCTGGCTGATCGCCTGTACGACCTCGCCGGTGTCCACCCTCTTGTAGCCCTCGGAAGAGCTGAACACCTGCATCAGCAGAATTACGGCGAGGACGGCCAGCACGATCCACATCACTGGCCCACGGAAATAGCGCTTCACGTCTATCCATACGGGGCGACGTGGCCCCGTCCCTCCTGCCACATCTAGGCACAGCGCCCGGATGGGATCTGCTGTGCGCGCGGTGTCCTTGTCTTCATCCAACGGTAGGGGATGAACCGGTGTTCCCGGCCATCCCCTGCGTTCCGGTCCCGCTGGTCCCCGGTTGCCGCTAGTCGCTGTAGACGTGCGGGGCCAGGGTGCCGACGAAGGGCAGATTGCGGTACTTCTCCGCGTAGTCGAGGCCGTATCCGACCACGAACTCGTTGGGAATGTCGAAACCGACCCACTCGACGTCGATGTCGACCTTGGCCGCGTCGGGCTTGCGCAGCAGCGTGCAGACCCGGATGGAGGCCGGCTCCCTGGACCCCAGGTTCGACAGGAGCCACGAGAGGGTGAGCCCCGAGTCGATGATGTCCTCGACGATCAGAACGTGCCGGCCCTTGATGTCGACGTCGAGGTCCTTGAGGATCCGCACCACGCCTGAGGACTGGGTGCCGGCGCCGTAGGACGACACCGCCATCCAGTCCATGGTGACCGGCGACGAGAGGGCGCGGGCGAGGTCGGCCATGACCATCACCGCGCCCTTCAGGACCCCCACCAGCAGGAGCTCCTTGTCGGCGTACGCCGCGTCGATCTTGGCGGCCAGCTCCTCGAGCTTGGCATCGATCTCTTCCTTGGTGATGAGCACCGACTCCAGGTCGGCCCCCAGGTCCGTCTCTCGCACCCGCGCCACTGCTCTCTTCCGGCTCGTCCGCTCTTCCGGGTCTGGCTCGCTGGCCGCGCGGGTCCGTGCTGACTCGGCCCTCGACGCGCCTACCGACTCGCCTGCTGGAGGACCAGTCTGCCACCCTGCCTCCTGGCCTCGACGCGGCCCGGCAGATTCAGCGGGCGCTGGCCGTGCCAGGCGGTGATCAGCCGGTCCGTCTCCTCGATGTGGCGGGCGAACAGCGAGCCCGCAGGAGCGCCGGCCGCGATGGCGGCCCGGCGCAGCACCCTGCGCCGCACGGCGGGCGGGAGGGCGCTCAGCTCCGCGACGTCCAGCGTGCCGTCGGGACGGGTGGCGGCGCGCTCCGCGTCCCGCGCCCAGGCGTCGAGGGCGTCGGCGTCGTCCCTGGAGAGCTGCGCGGTGCGGGCGAGCGCCTCGACCACGCCGCGGCCCAGGGCCTTCTCCAGCGCGGGCAGCGCCTCGTGGCGGACCCGGGAGCGGGTGTAGGAGGGGTCGGTGTTGTGCGGGTCGTCCCAGACGGGCAGCGACTGCACCAGGCACGCCTTGCGGGTGGTCTGCCGGTCGATGGCGAGGAACGGGCGACGGTAGCGGAGTGCGGCCTCGGGGACGCCGGTGATGCTGCCCGAGACGGCCGCCATGCCGGCGAGCGAGCGGGTGCCTGAGCCGCGGGCCAGGCCGAGGAGCACGGTTTCCGCCTGGTCGTCGCGGGTATGGCCGAGGAGCACGGCCACGGCGCGGTGACGCTCGGCGGTGGCGTCGAGTGCGGCGTAGCGGGCGGAGCGGGCGGCGGCCTCGGGGCCGCCGACGCGGCCCACGTCGACCGGGACGACGTCCACCGGGTCGAGGCCGAGGGCGGTCATCCGCTCGGCGACCTCGCGGGCGCGGAGGTCGGAGCCGGGCTGGAGGCCGTGGTCGACGGTGACGCCGCCGGCGCGCACGCCGGCGCGGGAGGCTTCGAAGGCGAGGGCGGAGGCGAGCGCCATGGAGTCCGCGCCGCCGGAGCAGGCCACCAGCACGA
>NZ_SMKC01000089.1 GCF_004348315.1 Streptomyces sp. 8K308
GCCTGGTGCCGGGCGCTGACCCGGGCGGCCGAGCGGGGCGGGGCGTGAGCGCCGTGGCGGCGGCCGGCCAGCCCGCGCTGCTGCTGGCGTCGGTGCTCGCGCTGGCCCTGGCCTTCCGTCCGGCGCGGGGCGGGCCTGGTGGACTGGCCGCCGACGAGCCGCGGCCCACACGGGCGAGCGTCCTGCCGTCCAGGCGCCGCCGGCGCCCCGCGGAGGATCGGCAGCTCCCGCTCGCCGCCGAGCTGTTGGTCGCCTGCCTGGCGGCCGGCGCGGCGCCTGGCGAGGCGGCGAGGGCGGTGGGGGCCGCGCTGGACGGGCCGCTCGGCCGGGGCCTGCTGCGGGCGGCGGCCGAGCTGCGCCTCGGCGGCGACCCAGCGGCGGTGTGGGGCAGGTTCGGCCAGCTGCCGGGGGCGGCCGGCCTGGCCAGGCGGCTCGAGCTGGCCGGCACGAGCGGCGCCCCCGTGGTCGCGGCGGTGACGGCCGAGGCGGCCGAGAGCCGGGCGCGCCGCCGCCGGTCGGGCCAGGCGCGGGCCCGCCGGGCCGCGGTGTGGGCCACCGCCCCGCTCGGCCTCTGCTTCCTGCCGAGCTTCCTGCTGATCGGGGTCGCCCCCGTGGTGCTCGGCCTCACCGAGCCGCTGCTGTGACGGCCCACGACCGAACGACGAGACACGCCGAACACGCCGAACAACCCAACACCCAACACCCAACACCCAACACCCAACACCGAACAGACCGAAGAGACACGGCGAAGGAAGGGAATGAGGACGATGCGTGGAACGAGCGAGACGGCAGCCGCCCGGTGGTCCGGGCGACGGGCCGGCCTGCGAGGGGACGCCGGGATGAGCACGGCGGAGTACGCGATCGGCACGCTGGCCGCGGTGGGCCTCGCGACTCTGCTGCTCGAGATCGTCACGGGGGGCGGGGTGCGCGGCGCGCTGCAGGACCTGATCGAAGGGGCGCTCAGTGCGCCGATGTGAGCGCGGCGACCGGTGCGACAAGGGCGATCGGGGCGACCGGGGCTTCGTCACGGCGGAGAGCGCGCTGGCGGTGCCCGCCCTGCTCCTGCTCCTCGGCATGCTGCTGTGGGGCCTCGGCGCGGTCGCCCTCCAACTGCGCTGCGGCGACGCGGCCCGGGCCGGGGCGCGCGCCGTGGCCCGCGGCGAGCCGGCGGCGGAGGTGACCGCTGTGGCGCGGGCCGCCGCTCCCGGCGGCGCCGAGGTGCGGATCGAGCGGGACGGCGGCCTGCACCGGGTGGTGGTGACGGTCGGGGCGCCGGGCCCAGGACCGCTCGCCCTCCCGGTCTCGGGGGAGGCGGTGGCGCGTGCCGAGCCCGACTGACCGCCGCAGCCCCCGGGCGGGCGACCGGGGCTCGGGCACGCTGATCGCGGCCTGCTGCGTCGCCGTGCTGTGCCTGGTGTTCGGCGTGCTGCTGGCCCTCGGCCAGGCGCTGGGGGCGCGGCAGCGCGCGGCGACCGCCGCCGACCTCGCGGCCCTGGCCGCCGCCGAGCTGGCGCTCTCCGGCGCCGAGGCGGCCTGCGCGCTGGCCGAGCGGGTGGCCGGCGCGCAGGGCGCGCGACTGACCCGCTGTCAGCTGGTCGGCGAGATCGCCGACCTCACCGCCGAGGCCGCCGCCGGCCCCTACACGGCCGAGGCCAGGGCCCGGGCCGGGCCGCCGGGCTCCGAGACCCTCGGCATCCGGCCGGCGGCGCCCTCACCGGCCGTCGCCGGGCGGGCCGCCCTCGGCGCCGCGCAGCAGCTCCGTCAGCAGCCGGATGGCGCCGCGCTTGTGGAGCGGTTCGTTGCCGTTGCCACACTTGGGCGACTGGATGCAGGACGGGCAGCCGCTCCGGCACTCGCAGGCGGCGATCGCGTCCCTGGTCGCGGTCAGCCACCGCCTGGCGGTGTGGAAGGCGCGCTCGGCGAAGCCGGCGCCGCCCGGGTGGCCGTCGTGCACGAAGACCGTGGGCATCAGGGTGTCCGGGTGCAGCGCGGTGGAGACCCCGCCGATGTCCCAGCGATCGCAGGTGGCGAACAGCGGCAGCATCCCGATGGCGGCGTGCTCGGCCGCGTGCAGCGAGCCGGGCAGGATCTCCGGCGCGATCCGGGCCGCGTCCAGCTGGTCGTCGGTCATCGTCCACCACACCGCGCGGGTGCGCAGCGTCCTCGGCGGCAGGTCGAGCCGGGTCTCGCCCAGCACCTCGCCGCTGATCAGCCGGCGCCGCAGATAGGACACCACCTGGTGGGTGACCTCCACCGAGCCGAAGCACAGCCGCGCGTCGCCCCAGGGCACCTCGGTGTCCGTCTCGAGCACGGTGAGCTCGGTCACCTCCCGGGCCGAGGTGGTCCAGGGCGGGTTGGACTCCTCCACCAGCGCCACCGAGTCGGCCAGGTCGAGCTCCCTGACCACATAGGTGCGCCCCTGGTGCAGGTGGACGGCGCCGTCGTGCACGGTGCCGTGCGCGGCCGCCGCGTCGACCGTGCCGAGCAGCCGGCCGGTGGCCGCCTCCACCACCCGCACCGGGTCGCCGCCCGAGCCGCGGATGTCCACCAGGTCGGCCGGCCGCTCCCGGCGCGTCCAGTACCAGGCCGAGCCGCGCCGGCGCAGCAGCGAGCGGTCGGCGAGCTTGGGCAGCAGCTCGCCGGCGGTCGGGCCGAACAGCGCCTCGTCGCCGGCCAGGTCGGCGTCGGTCAGCGGGAGTTCGGCCGCGGCGGCGCACAGGTGCGGGGCCAGCACGTAGGGGTTGCCCGGGTCGAGCACGGTGCTCTCCACCGGCTGCCTGAACAGCGCGTCCGGGTGGTGCACCAGATACGTGTCCAGCGGGTCGTCGCGGGCCACCAGCACGGCGAGCGCCCCCTGCCGCTGGCGGCCGGCCCGGCCGGCCTGCTGCCAGAGCGAGGCCCTGGTCCCCGGGTAGCCGGCGAGCAGCACCGCGTCCAGGCCGGCCACGTCGACGCCGAGTTCGAGCGCCGTGGTGGCGGCCAGGCCGAGCAGCTCGCCGCCGTGCAGCGCCCGCTCGAGCTCCCGGCGCTCCTCGGGGAGGTAGCCGCCGCGGTAGGCCGCCACCCGGCCGGCGAGCGCCCGGTCGGTCTCCGCGAGGCGTTCCTGGGCGATCAGTGAGATCAGCTCGGCGCCGCGCCGGGAGCGCACGAAGGCGACGGTGCGGACCCCCTGCGCGGTGAGGTCGGTCAGCAGCTCGGCGGTCTCGGCGGTGGCGGTGCGGCGGACCGGCGCGCCGCGCTCGCCGACCGCCTCGGTCAGCGGCGGCTCCCACAGGGCGAACACCAGTTCGCCACGCGGCGAGGCGTCCTCGGTCACCTCCACCACGGGCAGCCCGGTCAGCCGGCCGGCGGCGGACGCCGGCTCGGCGGTGGTCGCGGAGGCCAGCAGGAACACCGGCTCGGCGCCGTAGTGCGCGCAGACCCGCCGCAGCCGGCGCAGCACCTGGGCCACGTGCGAGCCGAACACTCCCCGGTAGACGTGGCACTCGTCGACCACCACGTAGCGCAGCGCGCGCAGGAAGGAGGACCAGCGTCGGTGCCCGGGCAGCAGCCCGCGGTGCAGCATGTCCGGGTTGGTCAGCAGCACGTTCGCGTGCTCCCTGGCCCAGGCCCGCTCCTCGTGCGGGGTGTCCCCGTCGTAGACCGAGGGCCGCACGGCGGTGCCGAGCGGCGCGGCCAGTTGGCGTATCGCGCGCAGCTGGTCGGCGGCGAGGGCCTTGGTCGGCGAGAGGTAGAGCGCGGTCGCCGTCCGCCGCGGCCCGGGGGCCGCGCCGAGCAGCGCGTCGAGCACCGGGACCTGGTACGAGAGCGACTTGCCTGAGGCGGTGCCGGTGGCGATCACCACCGACTCGCCGCGCAACGCGTGCCCGACGGCGCGGGCCTGGTGCGCCCAGGGCCGGTCGATGCCGGCCGCCGCCACGGCCGCGACGACCTCGGGGCGTATCTCCTCGGGCCAGGGGGCATGGCTGCCGGCACGGGCGGGCACGTGCTCCGTGTGAGTGATCCGCTCTGCCCGGTTTCGGTGGCCGCCCAGGCGGTCGAGGACAGCCCGCGGCGACGGCCGGTGGCCGTTGTTCTCGCCCGCGCGCGGCGGTGGGTGCACAGGGGACATCGCCATCGAGTCTGTCACTGGTCTGACGGACAATGGCTGTAAGACGTCGTGCTGGGCAGGCGGTAAGTGGTTGAATGCCCTGGCGGCTGCCGATCCATGGGGGGCGACCGCTCGTTAGCAAGGTGCTGGAGGATCCGTGGACCTGTCCCTGTCGACCCGAACCGTTGGCGACCGCACGGTCGTTGAGGTAGGCGGCGAGATTGACGTTTACACCGCGCCCAAGCTGCGCGAACAGCTGGTTGAGCTCGTCAACGACGGCAACCACCACCTCGTGGTGGACATGGAGCGCGTCGACTTCCTGGACTCCACCGGTCTCGGCGTGCTGGTCGGCGGCCTGAAGCGGGTCAGGGCCCAGGAGGGCTCGTTGCGCCTGGTGTGCAACCAGGAGCGCATCCTGAAGATCTTCCGGATCACCGGCCTGACCAAGGTGTTCCCCATCCACGAGTCCGTGGACGAGGCCATCGCGGCCACCGACTGAGGCGTCGTCAGCGCGCCGCCCCGCGCGGTCGCGCGCCCGGCCGCGTAAGAATGATCAGGTGACCGCTCCGGGCCTCGGTGGTGCCGACGCGTTCGGCGTCCTCCGTGTCGCGGCCGGGGCGGCGTGTGCCCGCAGGATCGAGGGGGATGGTATGGCCACCGTGGAACTCCGCTTCAGCGCGTCCCCGGAGCATGTGCGCACCGCCCGGCTGGTGGCCGCGGCGGTCGCCCGCCGCGCCGGGGTTGACGAGTCGGTGCTCGACGAGCTGCGGCTCGCGGTCGGCGAGGCGTGCAGTCGCGCGGTGGGCCTGCACGCCCTGCACGGGCTGACCAGCCCCGTGCGGGTGGCGCTGACGGAGGGCGAGAAGTCGTTCTCCATCGAGGTGGGTGACGACGCGCCGAGCGTGGTCCCGACCCCCAGGGACCAGACGGCGGCCGAGGCCGCCGAGGACACCGACGAGCTGGGCCTCGCCGTGATCAGCGGTCTGGTCGACGACGTCGAGGTGATCTCCGACACGCACGGCGGCAAGATCCGCATGAGCTGGCCCACCGCCACCGCCGTCATCCCCTGACGCGACCGCGTTCGATCCTCGAATTCGATCTTCGCGCCGAATTCGATCTTCTCTCGGATCCCCTTTTTGATCTTAATTCCCCGTGCCCGGCGAAGATCGTTCTTCGCCGGGCACGGTAATTCACGGTAATTCCCCTTCCCGGCCCCTGTCTTGATGTCGAGCGTCTCTCTACACTCCGGCCACGTCTGTCTGTTCTCGGATCAGCGCCTGAGCGTCAAGGAGGACGAATGGCACATCCATATCTCACGCAGGCAGCGGAGGCCGCCGAGCTCACCGGCGGGAACCGGGGCCTCGTCGTGGTGGTGGCGGTGGTCGCGCTCGCCGCGCTCGGCGTGGCCTTAGCGCTGGTGCGGCAGGTGCTCGCCGCCGGCGAGGGCACCGAATCCATGCGGCGGATCGCCGCCGCGGTCCAGGAGGGCGCGAACGCCTACCTCGCCCGCCAGCTGCGTACCCTCGCGTTCTTCGCCGTCGCCGTGGTCTTTCTGCTGTTGGCGCTGCCCGCCGACGACTGGGGGCAGCGCGCCGGCCGTTCCGTGTTCTTCGTGATCGGCGCGGTCTTTTCCGCGGCCACCGGATATCTCGGAATGTGGCTGGCGGTGCGCAGTAATGTCAGGGTGGCCGCGGCGGCGCGTGAGGCGGGCCGGGAAACGGCGATGCGCATCGCCTTCCGCACCGGCGGCGTCGTCGGCATGTGCACCGTCGGCCTCGGCCTGCTGGGCGCCTGCTGCGTGGTCCTGGTCTACGCGGCCGACGCGCCCCGCGTCCTGGAGGGCTTCGGGCTCGGCGCCGCGCTGATCGCGATGTTCATGCGTGTCGGCGGCGGCATCTTCACCAAGGCCGCCGACGTGGGCGCCGACCTGGTGGGCAAGGTGGAGCAGGGCATCCCCGAGGACGACCCGCGCAACGCCGCGACCATCGCGGACAACGTCGGCGACAACGTGGGCGACTGCGCCGGCATGGCGGCCGACCTCTTCGAGTCCTACGCGGTCACCCTCGTCGCCGCCCTCATCCTGGGCACCGTCGCGTTCGGCGACGCCGGCCTCGCCTTCCCGTTGCTGGTGCCGGGCATCGGCGTGCTGACCGCCATGGCCGGCATCTTCCTGGTCGCCCCCCGGCGCGGCGACCGCAGCGGCATGACCGCCATCAACCGCGGCTTCTTCGCCTCCGCCGGCATCTCGCTGGTGCTGGTGGCCGTCGCCGCCTACGCCTACCTCCCCGCCAGCTTCGCCGAGCTCGACGGCGTGGACGACCCCGAGATCATGGCCCACGACGCCGACCCGCGGCTCCTCGCGCTCGCCGCCGTCGCCATCGGCATCGTGCTCGCCGTGCTGATCCAGCAGCTCACCGGCTACTTCACCGAGCCCAGCCGCCGGCCCGTGCGGGACATCGGCAAGACCTCGCGCACCGGCCCGGCCACGGTGGTGCTCTCCGGCTTCTCGCTCGGCCTGGAGTCCGCCGTCTACACCGCGCTGCTGGTCGCGCTCAGCGTCTACGCGGCGTTCGCGCTGGCCGGCGGCACCATCATGCTGGCGCTGTTCGCCGTGGCGCTCGCCGGCACCGGGCTGCTGACCACCGTGGGCGTGATCGTCGCCATGGACACCTTCGGCCCGGTCGCCGACAACGCGCAGGGCATCGCCGAGATGTCGGGCGACGTCACGGGCGAGGGCGCGCGGGTGCTCACCGAGCTGGACGCGGTCGGCAACACCACCAAGGCCGTCACCAAGGGCATCGCCATCGCCACCGCCGTGCTGGCGGCGGCCGCCCTGTTCGGTTCCTACCGGGACGCCATCGCAGAGGCCACCGGCGACGTCGGCCTCAGCGCGGCCGACGTGCTCGGCGAGACCGGCCTGAGCCTCGACATATCCCAGCCCAACAACCTCGTCGGCCTGGTCATCGGCGCCGCCGTCGTCTTCCTCTTCGCCGGCCTCGCGGTCAACGCGGTCTCGCGCTCCGCCGGCTCCGTGGTCTACGAGGTGCGGCGGCAGTTCCGCGACCACCCCGGGATCATGGACCACACCGAGAAGCCGGAGTACGGCAAGGTCGTCGACATCTGCACCCGCGACTCGCTGCGTGAGCTCGCCACCCCGGGACTGCTCGCCGTGCTCGCCCCGATCGCGGTCGGCTTCGGCCTCGGCGTCGGCGCGCTCGGCTCGTTCCTGGCCGGCGCGATCGGCGCCGGCGTCCTGATGGCGGTCCTGCTGGCCAACTCCGGCGGTGCCTGGGACAACGCCAAGAAGCTGGTCGAGGACGGCCACCACGGCGGCAAGGGCAGCGAGGCGCACGCGGCGACCGTCATCGGCGACACGGTCGGCGACCCGTTCAAGGACACGGCGGGACCGGCCATCAACCCGCTGCTGAAGGTCATGAACCTGGTGGCCCTGCTGATCGCGCCGGCGGTGATCAGCCTCTCCTACGGCGACGACGCCAGCGCGCCGGTCCGCGCCGCCCTGGCCGTGGCCGCGCTGTTGGTCATCGCCGGCGCCGTGCACGTCTCGCGGCGCCGCGGCATCGCCGTCGAGGACACCCCGAGCCCGGCGGCGCTCCCCGCCGCCGAGACCACCTGAAGTCCCCAGCCACGGCCGGCTACTTGGCCGGCCGTGGCAGGCTGACCCCATGACCCCGGACGACCTGCTGACGCTGCTCGCCTCGCTCCGTCAGGCCCAGGTGGCCGGACGCCGGGCGCCCCACAAGCCGCTGTTCCTGCTGTGGCTCGTGGGGCGCTTCGTCGAGCGGGGCAGCACGGCGGTCTCCTACGTGGAGGCGGAGGAGCCCGTCAGCCGGATGATCAACGACTTCGGCCCGGCGGTCAGCGACCCCGGCCGAGCCAGGCGGCGGGCCGCGATGCCGTTCGTCCACCTGGAGCGCGAGCTCTGGGAGCTGAGGGACGCCGCCGGCACCCCGCTCGGCCCGCGCGTCCCTGACCGGAGCGGCTGGCTCCACGAACAGGGCGCGCACGGCCGGCTCAGGGCGGAGGTGGAGGCGTTGCTCGCCGAGCCCGGCATGCCGGCCAGGGCAGCGCGGCTGCTGCTCGACCAGCACTTCACGCCGGCCCTCGAACCGGCCATCTGCGCCGCCGCCGGCCTCGACCTGACCGCGCTCGAGGAGGCGGCGCTGCGGCTCGTCGTCGAGGGCGACCGGCCCCGCCGCCCGCCCGTCAGGCGGGCCGGCTTCGCCGAGGAGGTGCTGCGCGCCTACGCCTACGCGTGCGCGATGTGTGGCTTCGACGGCGCGCTCGGCCGCGACCCGGTGGGCCTCGAGGCCGCGCACATCCGCTGGCACAGCCAGGACGGCCCGGACGAGCTGCCCAACGCGCTGGCGCTCTGTTCGCTTCATCACACGCTCTTCGACCTCGGCGTGCTCGGCCTCACGGCGCGGCGGCGGATCCGGGTCTCCGCGCTGTACGTGGCCCGCGGCCGGGCCGGGCTCGCTGTGGCCGACCTGGAAGGCGAGCCGTTGACCGTTCCACGCCGCGCCGACGAGGCGCCGGCGCGGCGGTTCGTGGAGTGGCATGACACACAGGTCTTCAAGCGTGGTCGCGCGCTCGCCGGGAGCGCCGAACGCTAGTGCAAATGGCTATATTCCGGGTAAACCGCTCCGGCCGTCACTCGGACGAGGGAAGCCCGGCGTGTAAGTTCGCGCCGTGGGGCTGTCGCCAGAGGGGCGGTCGAACAGCGAGCGACGAATGGCGCCCGTCTGGCGAGGCGCCCCACGCGGCGGAGCCGCATATTGAAAGCAGCGCAGCTCGTACTTGGCCGTACTCGCGCGCAGCGTCGATATGCCGCTCCGCGGCGTGGGGCAACGCGGCAAGGCGGGATGCCTGGGGGCACCGCCCAGCCGCCAGGCTGGGGGCTCGTCGCGAGCCGGCCGGCCCTCTGGCGACAGCCCCCTACGCCCCCGTGGCACGAAGGGACGAGGAACGGTGATGAAGAAGCTCGCGCTGGCACTCTCGAGCAGTGCGGCCCTGGTGCTCACGCTGTCCGCGTGTGGTGACGACAGCCAGGCCCAGACCGACGAGTGGGCCAAGAACGTCTGCGACCAGGTGCAGCCCCAGGTGGCACAGATCCAGGCGGCCAACGCGGCCATCACGGACGCCAGCGCCGGTGACCGCTCCCCGGCCGAGGTTCAGGAGGCCGACTCCGCGGCGTTCCAGGACATCTCCGAGGCCTACGCCTCCCTGGCCGACGCCGTCGAGGCGGCCGGCGACCCGCCGGTGGACGACGGCGCCCAGCTGCGCGAGGACGCGGTCTCCGAACTGCGCGCGATCTCCGACTCCTACGCCGAGCTCCAGCAGACGGTCGAGGGCCTCGACACCTCCGACCAGGCCGCGTTCGCCGAGGGCCTGCAGGGTGTCGCCGGCCAGCTGCAGGAGCTGGGCCAGAGCGGTGACGCGGCGCTCAACGAGCTCCAGTCCGGCGAGCTCGGCGAGGCCATGGCCCGTCAGGAGGGTTGCCAGGGACCGGCCGAGGCCCCGAGCGACGCCTCGGAGGACGCCGGGACCGAGACCGAGGGCGAGTCCGAGGGCGGCGGGTCCGAGAGCGGCGAGGGCGGCGACGAGAGCGCCGACGCCGGCGAGGACGCCGAGAACCAGAGCACCGAGAACCAGAGCGCCGAGAACGAGGACGCCGACCAGCCGAGCGGCACCGAGCTCGAGGGCGCTAACGGCTGACCCGGCGCTTCCCCGACCCCCCGTGCGGACCGGCCTACCGCGGCCGGTCCGCACAATGGTGCCCGTGACCCACACCCGACTCCCCGCCCCAGGGCCGGGCACCGCACCGCTGCGCGAGGCCCTGCTCGCGGCCTCGTTCACCCCCGGCGGCCTCCCCGAGCTCCTCGGCGCCGCCGCCCACGCCGCCCTCGCCCGCGGCGAGACCGTCCCCGCGCGCCGGGCCGTCCGCGGGGACGCGGGACCGCTCGCCACCCTCGTCAGGCTCTTCCTGCTCCAGGACGCCGTGACGCGGGCCGCCGCCCGCGCCGCGCTCCCCGGGCCCGCGCTGGAAGCGGCGCTCGCCGACGGCTGGCTGGCGCCCGACGGCGATGAGCTGCGTGCGACCGTCGACGTGCGTCCCTATGCCGGCCCCGAGGGCCAGGACTGGTGGGTCGTCTCCGACCTCGGCTGCGCGGTGGGCGGCGCTGCCGGCGCGGCCGGCCGCCGCACCGACGTCGTCCTCGGCGTCGGCGGCGCCTCCGCCACCCTCGCCGCGATCACCGTACGCCGGCCCGTCGGCCGCGCCCTCGACCTCGGCACCGGCAGCGGTGTCCAGGCGTTGCACGCCGCCCAGCACGCCGAGCACGTCACCGCGACCGACGTGAACCCCCGCGCGCTGCGGATGGCCGCGGCCACCCTCGCCCTCTCCGGCGCGCCGGCGCCCGCCCTCCACGAGGGCTCGCTCTTCGAACCGGTCGCCGACCAGCCGGGGTTCGACCTCGTCGTCTCCAACCCGCCCTTCGTCATCGCCCCGTCGGCCGGCGCGCGGGCGCTCACCTACCGCGAGGGCGGCCTCGGCGGCGACGAGCTCTGCCGCCGCCTGGTGGAGCGCTCGGCCGCGCACCTCACCGAGGGCGGCTGGTGCCAGCTGCTCGCCAACTGGCAGCACGTCACCGGCGAGGACTGGCGGGAACGGGTCGCCGCCTGGGTGCCACCCGGCTGCGACGCCTGGATCGTGCAGCGCGAGCGGCAGGACGTCACCGAGTACGCCGAGCTGTGGCTGCGCGACGCCGGCGCCCACCGCGGCGACCCCGCCGCCTACGCCGCGGCCTACGACGCCTGGCTCGACGAGTTCGCCGCCCGCCGCACCGAGGCCGTCGGCTTCGGCTGGATCACCCTGCGCCACACCGGCACCAGCGACCCCACCGTCACTGCCGAGGACTGGCCGCACAGCGTCGAACAGCCGCTCGGCCCGTCCGTGCCGGCCCACTTCGAGCGCCAGGAGTTCCTGCGCGCCCACGACGACGCGGCGCTGCTGCGCCACCGCTACCTGCTCGCCGACGGCATCGTCCAGGAACAGCTCGGCAGCCCGGGCGCCGAGGACCCGGAGCACGTCGTCCTGCGGCAGCGCCACGGCATGCTGCGCGCCCGCGCCATGGACACCATCAGCGCCGGGTTCGCCGGCGGCTGTGACGGAACCCTCGTGGCCGGCGCGATCGTGGACGCCATCGCCCACCTGCTCGCGGAGGATCCCGTCACGCTCCGTGCTGAGGCGGCCGGCTGGCTGCGACCCCTCGTTGAGCAGGGCTTTCTCGTGCCACACGGCGAGCGCGCCGGCTGAGGCGGGACCGCCGTGAGCCGCGTGCCGTGACGGTGCGTGAGTGTCGCGGCCGCGCCCGGACGACCCGGCGGGCGTCTCCGGGCGGCGGGAATGGCTGATCTCGGGTTACCGTTCGAGATGCGTTGCGGGGTTTTCCCGTTTGACACGAAGCGGGGATGTACCGTCACACTCCGCACCGTCAGTACTTTCCCCGGGCAGGAGAGAAGAGCGAGAGTTGTCCCCGACCAGCGAGACCGCGAACGGCGGACGCCGACTTGTGATCGTCGAGTCGCCCGCCAAGGCGAAGACGATCAAGGGTTACCTGGGTCCCGGCTATGTGGTCGAGGCGAGCGTCGGGCACATTCGCGACCTGCCGAGCGGCGCCGCCGAGGTGCCCGCCAAGTACAAGAGCGAGCCCTGGGCCCGCCTCGGCGTGAACGTCGACGAGGACTTCGAGCCGCTCTACGTCGTCAACAGCGACAAGAAGGACCAGGTCAGGAAGCTCAAGGAGCTGCTGGCCGACTCCGACGAGCTCTACCTCGCCACGGACGAGGACCGCGAGGGCGAGGCCATCGCCTGGCACCTCAAGGAGGTGCTCAAGCCCAAGGTCCCGGTCCGCCGCATGGTCTTCCACGAGATCACCAGGGACGCCATCCGGCAGGCGGTGAACAACCCCCGCGAGCTCAACCAGCTGCTCGTCGACGCCCAGGAGACCCGCCGCATCCTCGACCGCCTCTACGGCTACGAGGTCTCGCCCGTGCTGTGGAAGAAGGTCATGCCGCGGCTCTCGGCCGGCCGCGTGCAGTCCGTCGCCACCCGCCTGGTGGTCGAGCGCGAGCGGGAGCGGATCGCGTTCCGCTCCGCCGAGTACTGGGACCTGACCGGCACCTTCGCCACCGTGCCCGGTGGCGAGGCGTTCGACGCCCGGCTCGCCGCCCTCGACGGCCGCCGGGTGGCCCAGGGCCGCGACTTCGGCCCCGACGGTCAGCTGCGCCACCCCGACCAGGTCGAGGCGTTGAGCGAGGAGAGCGCGAGCGCCCTGGCGCGCGCGCTGGCGGGCACCACCTTCGCCGTGCGCTCCGTCGAGTCCAAGCCCTACCGCCGTTCGCCGTACGCGCCGTTCCGCACCACCACGCTCCAGCAGGAGGCGTCGCGCAAGCTCGGCATGGGCGCCAAGGCCGCCATGCAAGTCGCGCAGCGGCTCTACGAGAACGGCTTCATCACCTATATGCGGACGGACTCCACCACGCTGTCCGACACCGCCGTCGCCGCCGCCCGCGCCCAGGTCACCCAGCTCTACGGCGCCGACTACCTGCCGGACCGGCCGCGCGTCTACGCGAGCAAGGTGAAGAACGCGCAGGAGGCGCACGAGGCGATCCGCCCCTCGGGCGACCGCTTCCGCACCCCGGCCGAGACCGGCCTGACCGGCGATCAGTACCGGCTCTACGAGCTGATCTGGAAGCGCACCGTCGCCTCCCAGATGAAGGACGCGGTCGGCCAGTCGGTCGCCGTGCGCGTCGGCGGCACCAGCGCCGACGGGCGGGACTGCGAGTTCAGCGCGACCGGCAAGGTGATCACCTTCCACGGCTTCCTCAAGGCGTACGTGGAGAGCGTGGACGACCCGGGCACCGACGTCGACGACCGGGAGCGCCGGCTGCCGCAGGTTGCCGAGGGCGACCCGCTCACCGCCCGCGCCATCACCCCGGACGGCCACGCCACCAAGCCCCCCGCGCGCTACACCGAGGCCACCCTGGTCAAGGAGCTCGAGGAACGCGAGATCGGCCGCCCGTCGACCTACGCCTCCATCATCGGCACCATCCTCGACCGGCACTACGTGTTCAAGAAGGGCACCGCGCTGGTCCCCTCCTTCCTTTCCTTCGCCGTCGTCAACCTGCTCGAGCGGCACTTCGGCCGGCTGGTCGACTACGACTTCACGGCCAAGATGGAGGACGACCTCGACCGCATCGCCACCGGCGACGCCGAGGCCGTGCCGTGGCTGCGCCGCTTCTACTTCGGCGAGAACGGACAGGCCGGCGGGGCCGCGGGCGCCGCGGCCGACGCGGGCAACGGGGACGGCGACCACCTCGGCGGCCTCAAGGAGCTGGTCACCGACCTCGGCGCGATCGACGCCCGCGAGATCTCGTCGTTCCCGGTCGGCGAGGGCATCGTGCTGCGGGTCGGCCGCTACGGCCCCTACGTCGAGGCGCCGCCCGCGCCAGGCGCCGAGCCGGGCGAGCCGGGCAAGCGGGCCGACGTGCCGGAGGACCTGCCACCGGACGAGCTGACCGTCGACCTCGCCAAGGAGCTGCTCGCCAAGCCGAGCGGCGACTTCGAGCTGGGCACCGACCCGGACACCGGCCACCCGATCGTGGCCCGCGACGGGCGCTACGGCCCGTACGTCACCGAGGTGCTGCCCGAGGACACCCCCAAGACCGGCAAGAACGCCGTGAAGCCGCGCACCGCCTCGCTGCTGAAGTCGATGTCGATCGACACCGTGTTGCTCGAGGACGCGCTGCGGCTGCTCTCGCTGCCGCGGGTGGTCGGCGTCGACCCGGAGTCGGGGGCGGAGATCACCGCGCAGAACGGCCGCTACGGTCCCTACCTGAAGAAGGGGACGGACTCGCGTTCGCTGGCCACCGAGGAGCAGATCTTCACGGTCACCCTCGAGGAGGCGCTTGCCATCTACGCGCAGCCCAAGCAGCGCGGCCGGGCCGCGGCCAAGCCGCCGCTGAAGGAGCTGGGCGAGGACCCGGTGACGGGCCGTCCCGTGGTGGTGAAGGACGGGCGGTTCGGCCCGTACGTCACCGACGGGGAGACCAACGCGACGCTGCGCCGGGACGACGACCCGGAGACGATCACGGCCGAGCGCGGCTACGAGCTGCTGGCCGAGAAGCGGGCGAAGGGGCCGGCGAAGAAGGCGACCAAGAAGGCGGCGAAGAAGGCCCCGGCGAAGAAGACGGCCGCCAAGAAGACGGCCGCCAAGAAGACCGCCGCCAAGAAGACCGCCGCCAAGAAGACCGCGGCCAAGAAGAACTCCACGGCCACGGACTCAGGCGCCTGAGCACTCCGCCTTCACAGGGCGCGGGGCGGTCTGCGTCGTGCGGCTCCGCCGCGTGGGCGCGATCAGCCGTGACGGGCCCGCACGTGATCGACGGCCTGTCGCGGCGCTTCCAGCGGAGCGCCAGGGCTCCGAGGGCGCGTAACGCCGTTCGCCCGCGCTCCCGTTGCCCGGGCAAATGTTCGGGTGGGTGCGCTGGCTGTCCGTGGCGAGCGTTACCCTGGCCGAATGACGCGAGCAGAGCAACCACAGGTTGTCGACCCCGCCTGCGGAGCCACCGACGAGGCACTCGCCGCCGATTCGCGCGAACGCGCCAGACACGCCCTGCTTCAGGTCCCCGCGCTGCGCCGGCTCTGGGAGGCACAGGTCAGCGGCGCCACCGGCGACGCGCTGGCGCTGCTCGTCCTGCTCCTGCTGAGCGTGCAGGCGGCCCTGCACATCCCGGCGGACGGCGGCGAGCCGCTGTTCGGCGGCGAGTACCGGGGCGTGGCGCTGGCCGTCACGGTCGCCGTGGCCGTCCGGCTCGTCGCCACCGCGCTGGCCGGCGTCGCCCTGCTCGGGCCCGTCGCCGGGCTGCTCTCCCCGGCCGGGCCGCTCGACCGGCGCTGGACCATGGTCGCGATCGACGGCGTCCGCGCGGTGCTGCTGATCATCGCGCCGCTCTGGATCGACTGGACGCCGGACGCCGCCTACGCCTACCTGCTCGGCACCGTCTTCCTGCTCGGCGTCGGCGAGAGCCTCTGGGCCACCGCGCGGGACGGGGTCGCCCCCGCGCTGCTGCCCCCGCCGCCGCCCGAGGGCGCGGCGGTCCGCCCGCTGCCCGACCACCGCGAGGCGCTGCGTCGGCTCTGGCTGCGCGGCGGCTACCTGGCGCTGCCGATCGCGGCCTGCGCGCTGGTCGCCGCCTCGCTGGTGAGCAACCTGCTGGCCACCGGGCTCGACTGGTTCGACACCCACCAGGCAGCCCTCGCCTCCTACGTGGCCGCCGGCTTCTTCGCGGCCGCTATCTCCGTGCTTGTCATGCTCGACCTGCCCGCGGCCGACCCGCGCCGGCCGGTCTCACCGCTCGAGGGCCTGCGCCGGCCGGCCGCCGGTACCGTCCCGTTCAAGGGCCGCACCGGCGCCATCCCCGTGCTGGTGCTCGGCTGCGCCTCGGTCGCGGCGGCCATCGCGGCGGCCGTGGCGCTCGGCGTGCTGCGCGCCGGCGACCTCGGCGGCGGCCCCGTCACCTTCGGGCTGCTGGTGCTCGGGCTCGCCGGGGGCGTGGCGGCCGGCGTGCGCCTGGCGCCCGTGACCGTCCCCGCGCTCTCCCGCCGGCGCCTCCTCGCGCTGGCCCTGGCCCTCACCGGGCTCGGCCTGTTCGGCGTGGGCATGATCTCCGACCCGGCGACGGTGCTGTTCACGGCCCTCGCCACCGGCGTCGTCGCGGGCGTCGCCGCGCACACCGGGCACGTGCTGCTCGACCAGGAGACCGAGGAGTTCCGGCGGCCCGAGCTCACCCGCCACCTGCACGCGGTGGTGCGGCTCGCCATCGCCCTGGCCGCCGTCGCCGCCCCGCTCGCGGCCGCGTTCATCGGCCCGCACCGCGTCGAGCGCGGCGAGTTCGTCATCCAGCACGGCGGCGCCGCCTTCACCCTGATGATCGTCGGCGCCCTGCTGCTGCCGGTCGCCGCCGTCGTGCTCGGCCGCACCGACGACCGGCGCGGCGTGCCGATTCGCCGCGACCTGGCGGACGCGGTCCGGCGCAACGTCGAACCGCCCTCGGGCCAGGCCGCGTCCGGCTTCTTCATCGCCGTCGAGGGCGGCGACGGCGCGGGCAAGACCACCCAGGTCGACAAGCTCGCCGAGTGGATCAGGGGCAAGGGCCACGAGGTCGTCGTCACCCGGGAGCCGGGCGCCACGCCGGTCGGCCAGCGGCTGCGCTCCATCCTGCTCGACGTCTCCTCCGGCGGCCTCTCCCACCAGGCCGAGGCGCTGCTCTACGCGGCCGACCGGGCCGAGCACGTGGCCACCGTCATCCGGCCCGCGCTGGAGCGCGGCGCGGTGGTGATCACCGACCGCTACGTCGACTCATCCGTCGCCTACCAGGGCGCCGGCCGCGACCTGTCGCCCACGGAGGTCGCCCGCATCTCCCGCTGGGCCACCGGCGGCCTGGTCCCGCACCTGACGGTGCTGCTCGACGTCTCCCCCGAGACAGCGCGGGAGCGCTTCACCGAAGCGCCCGACCGCCTGGAGTCCGAGCCGAGCGAGTTCCATCAGCGGGTGCGCGCCGGCTTCCTGGCGCTCGCCGCCGCCGACCCGGCGCGCTACCTGGTGGTCGACGCGGGCCAGGACCCGGAGTCCGTCACCACCGCCGCCCGGCACCGGCTGGACCAGATGCTGCCGCTCTCCGAGGCCGAGATGCGCGCCCGCGAGGAGGCGCGCCGCCGGGCCGAGGAGGAGGCCCGCAGGCGCGCCGAGGAGGAGCGCAAGCGCAAGGAGGAGGAAGACCGCCGGGAGCGCGAGCGGCAGGAGGAGCTCGCCAGGCTGCGCGCCGAGGAGGAGGAGCGCAAGCGGCGCGAGGAGGAGGCCCGCCGGCTGGCCGAGGAGGCCCGTCGTGCCGAGGAGCTCAGGCGCCGCGCGGAGGACGCGCGCCGGCGTGCCGAGGAGGAGCGGCGCCGGGCCGAGGAGGAGGCCCGCAGGCGCGCCGAGGAGGAGCGCAGGCTCCGCGAGGAGGAGGAGCGCCGCCGCCGGGCGGCCGAGGAGGAGGCGCGGCTGCGCGCCGAGGCCGAGGCGCGGCGGGTCGAGAAGCAGCGGAAGGCCGAGGCCGCGCTGCTGGCCGAGGAGGCCAGGCGCGCCGCCGCCGAGCAGGCCGCGCGGGAGGCCAAGCGGGACGCCTCGGGTGATGTCTCGGACAGCGCCGAGACGGTTCAGCTCCCCAAGCCCCCGGCGCACCGGCCCGTCACCCCGGACGAGGAGGACACGGCGGTCATCCCGCGCCCCGAGGCGCCCCGGCCGCCGGCCTACCGCCCCGGCGAGCGGGACGACTCGGTGGACGAGACGCGGCCGCTGCCGCAGCTCGACCCGGACCGGCCGCGGCCGAGGCCCCAGTGGGCCGAGGAGACGCCGCTCGACGACCTGCCCACGCTGGCCGACGAGTTGCTCGGCCCGCACCGGGGCGAGGGCGAGGACGGCGAGGACGACGACCGCCGGCGCCGCTAGGCCGCCTCGGCCACCGGCCCGCCGCCCTGGCAGGTGACGGTGCCGAGTGTCAGCTCGCCGTCCGTCGTCTCCAGGCGGAGCGCGTTGACGGTCAGCGAGCCGTCGGCCCCGGCGATCCACTCGTTGAGCACCACCCGGCCGAGGCCGTCCGGCAGCGACACGACAGTGTCGGCCGCCGGCGCCTCGTCGAACGTCAGGGGGTCGTGGCCGGGCAGGGCGAGGCCGGCATCGGTGAGGGACGCGGCGCCGGTCGGAGCCCGCCCCGGGCCCGCCGAGCAGTCCGCGCTGACCGGACCCGTGGTCAGCGTGCCGCCCCCAAGGCGCAGGGTCAGCTCCGCCACGCCGGCTCTGGCGGCGGTCTCGCCCGTCGTGTCGTCGCCCGTGACGCCGGCCGTCGCGCCGAGCGCGACGCCGGAGGCGGCGTCCGCGCGGGCTGCCGCGCCCACCTCGACCGAGTCGACGGCGTCCCGTAGCGGCCCCTCCGGGTAGCTGGCGCGCGCCTCGGCGACGTCGACCCCACCGAGCGTCGAGGAGAGGCCGAGCGCCGAGCTCGCCCCGGGCGCGACGGTGTCGGCCGGCGCGGCCGAGGCGGGGGTGGCGCCGGTGGCGGTGGCGAGCGCCCCGCCGACCAGCAGCAGTGTGACGGCCGTTGCCAACCACGCCCCCATGGCCGGCCCGCCGAATGACATGCGCATCATGCGAAGAACCTCACATACGCCCGCCCATTCGGCGTGAATTCCTCCGAACGGCGGCGCTGTCGGTGCCGTGCCGCAGAATGGTCGTCGTCGGCCGTAGAGGTTCCGGTGGCGGAGAGGAGCGCGGACATGGCGGTCTGGGACGACCTGGTAGGTCAGGAGCGGGTCGCGGCGCAGCTCGCCGCCGCCGCGCGGGACGCGGACGCGTTCGTCACCGCCGTCGACCGCGGCGAGCAGCCCGAGCTCTCCGGCTCCGCCATGACGCACGCCTGGCTGTTCACCGGCCCGCCCGGCGCGGGCCGGGCCGCCGCGGCCCGGGCGTTCGCCGCCGCCCTCCAGTGCGTCAGCCCGGACCGGGCGCTCGGCGGCCAGCCGGGATGCGGCTTCTGCGACGGCTGCCACACCGCCCTGATCGGCACCCACGCCGACGTCGAGGCCATCCGCACCGACCTGCTCACCATCGGCGTCAAGGAGACCAGGGAGCTGGTCCGCCGCGCCCAGCTCTCGCCCGCGTCCGGGCGCTGGCAGGTCATCGTCCTCGAGGACGCCGACCGGCTCACCGAGGGCGCGGGCAACGTGCTGCTCAAGGCCGTCGAGGAGCCGGCGCCCCGCACCGTCTGGCTGCTCTGCGCGCCCTCCATCGAGGACGTGCTGCCCACCATCCGCTCCCGCTGCCGCCAGCTCTCGCTCCGCACCCCGCCCATCGGCGCCGTCGCCGACCTGCTGATCCGGCGGGACGGCGTCGAGCCCGAGGTGGCGCACGCCGCCGCCCAGGCCACCCAGGGCCACGTCGACCGCGCCCGCCGGCTCGCCGTCGACGAGCGCGCCCGCGCCCGCCGGCTCGCCGTCCTGAAGCTCCCCGAGCGCGTCGGGGACGTGGGCGGCTGCCTGCGCGCCGCCCAGGAGCTGGTCGACGCGGCCGCGGAGGACGCCAAGCAGCTCGCCGAGGAGCTCGACGAGAAGGAGGCCGAGGAGCTGCGGGCCGCCCTCGGCGCCGCCGAGGGCAAGCGGCTGCCGCGCGGCACCGCGGGCGCCATGAAGGAGCTCGAGGACCGCCAGAAGCGCCGCGCCACCCGCACCCAGCGGGACGCGCTCGATCTGGCCCTCACCGACCTCACCGCCTTCTACCGGGACGTGCTGGCCCGCCAGTTCGGCTCGGCCGTCGCCCTGGCCGGTGGCGAGAGCGCGGCCGCCGTCGAGCGGGTCGCCGCCGCCTCCCGCCCCGAGCAGACGCTCCGCCGGATGGAGGCCATCCTCGAGTGCCGCGAAGCCCTCGACCGAAACGTGGCGCCGCTGCTCGCCGTCGAGGCGATGACCATGGCCCTGCGCTGAGCGGCTACGCTCCTCACAGGCCGCACCACGGACAACGGGGGAATGATGCGCGCACCACGCAAGACGGCTCTGACGCTCTGCGTCGCCACCGCCCTTCTGGCCACCGCCTGTTCCTCCAGAGGCGGGCCGGAGGCGACCGACCCCTCGGGCTCCGACGACGGTTCGTCCGAGACCTCGGGCTCCGTCGAGCCGCCACCGGACGCCCCGGCACTCGAACCGCTGCCCGAGGAGATCCCGGCCGACCTCCAGCCGTACTACGAGCAGGAGTTGAGCTGGTCCGCGTGCGGCGGCGGATACGAGTGCGCGACCCTCACCGTCCCCCTCGACTACGAGAACCCGGGCGGCGGCGACATGGAGCTGCGCGTCACCCGCTCCGCGGCCACCAACCCCGACCAGCGGATCGGCGCCCTCCTCATGAACCCGGGTGGCCCCGGCTCCTCAGCCGTCGACTTCACGCAGAGCTCGGCCGAGTACATCTTCCCGTCCGAGGTGCTCGCCCGCTACGACATGGCCGCGATCGACCCGCGCGGCACCGGCGGCAGCCAGCCCGTCGAGTGCCTCGACGGCCCCGCGATGGACGAGTACACGCTCACCGACCGCACCCCGGACGACGAGGCCGAGGAAGAAGAGCTCCTCGCGGCCTTCGACGAGTTCGCCACCGCCTGCGCGGAGAACTCGGGCACCGACCTGCTCTCCCACATCTCCACCATCGAGACCGCCCGCGACATGGACGTGTTCCGGGCCGCCCTCGGCGACGACCAGCTGCACTACCTCGGCTTCTCCTACGGCACCAAGCTCGGCGCCGTCTACGCAGGCCTCTACCCGCAGCGTGTCGGCCGCCTCGTGCTCGACGCGGCGATCGATCCGCGCCTGCCCACCCTCTACACCGACCGCGAGCAGTCCGGCGGCTTCGAGACCGCGTTCCGCTCCTTCGCCGAGGACTGCGCCTCCTTCGCCGACTGCCCGCTGGGCACCGAGGGCGCGGACGAGGCGTCCGACCGCATGAGCGCTTTCTTCGAGCAGGTCGACGCCGAGCCCCTGCCCACCGGCGACGATCGCCAGCTCACCGAGTCCCTGGCCACCACCGGCGTGGCCAACGCGCTGTACGCCGAGTTCCTCTGGCCCGACCTCCGCCAGGCGCTCTCCGCCGCGATCAACGACGGCGACGGCGCCGCGCTGCTCTCCCTCGCCGACGACTACAACGAGCGCGGCCCCGACGGCAGCTACGGCAGCTCCAACTTCGCCTTCCCCGCGATCAGCTGCCTGGACAGCCCGGCGGGCAACGCGGACGTCGCCGAACTCGAGACCACCATCGGCTCCTTCGAGGACGCCTCGCCCACCTTCGGCCGCGACTTCGCCTGGGCCACCCTGCTCTGCGCCGCCTGGCCGGTCGAGCCCACCGGCGAACCCGTGAGCATCGCCGCCGAAGGCGCCTCCGACATCCTGGTCGTCGGCACCCTCCGCGACCCCGCCACCCCCTACGCCTGGGCCGAGGGCCTGGCCGAGCAGCTCTCCTCCGGCGTCCTCCTCACCTACGACGGCGACGGCCACGGCGCCTACGGCGGCAACAGTCCCTGCGTCGACTCCGCGGTCAACCGCTACCTCCTGGAGAACACCAGCCCGGAGGACGGAACCACCTGTTCGTGACTGGGATCATGTATCCATGCCGTGCATCCGCTTCCGCACCGCCATATCGGCGAGATCCATGGGGGACCCCCTGCCCCCTGAGGTCACCGAGCATGAGCTCGACACCCACCTGACCAGCTGCTTAGACTGCCGCCGCTGGGCCAAACACCTCCGCGCCCTGCGCGAGGCGACCGACGACCTCCTCCGCAGAAGGCGTTCGGGCGCACCCCCCAAACCTGTGTAGACTAACCAGCGCTGTACCCCCACGGGGGTCTCAGCGCCCCGCCGCCTTAGCTCAGTCGGCCAGAGCGACGCACTCGTAATGCGTAGGTCGAGGGTTCGATTCCCTCAGGCGGCTCACCCGAGAACCCCAGGTCAGACTGTTCTGACCTGGGGTTCTCTGTGTCAGCGGATACGGCGGCGGCGCCGTGCCCGCTCAGCG